>NZ_JBIUXY010000002.1:0-132555 GCF_044744225.1 Glutamicibacter sp. NPDC087344
CTTGATGGTTTGGTGTCGGTAAGCGGTCTCGATGAAGCAGGAACTAGACAGCATCAGGCTACTTGAAACCTGTTTGCATAGGTTCTAGAGAACGGCTTCTCGATCATCACTCCCACCTTTTGAGGTACTTTCACTGTACTGACGATTCCTATGTCTGAATTAGGCGCGGTCTGGAGAGTGGCCATGCATTTTGATCATAGGGAGATGTAACGCGGGAGGCTTGAGGAGCCTGGGTGCATCACCGGAAAAGAGCCTGCCAGTTGCCCTCATGGTTGCAGTGGCCTTGATCCGCGGGCCAAGTAGTTCTCTCGTCGAGGACGCCGGCCGTACCGATGTCACTGTTTGCGGGATCATATGCGATGCGGGGTGCACGCCAAGAGGCATTACGTCTTCCGGATATTTGACGTAGTATCCGAAAAAGGTAATAGGATTTGTTGTATCCGAATATCGGATGAGAGGTGCGAGAGTGCACGGGGAAATCAGAGAGATGGCCGATCTTGGGAGAGCCGTGGCTGCACGGAGACGAAATCTGGGGCTCAATCAGACTGAAATGGCCGCCGAGCTCGGGCTTACCCAACGGTACGTGAGCGAACTAGAGACTGGGAAAACGCGCAGCCTGAGCCCCAAAACTTTTGACACTTTGGATCAGCTCGGTATCCGGCTTTCGTTTAGGACCTTCGATGAGTGAGCTCTCCGTATTCGCCTGCGTCCCATTCTCAGGCCGTGCGGCGTCGCCAACGAGTTAGCCTATTTCTCTGAGTGAACGAGGTGTTTTCGGTGCCCAGCCTGAAGTATTGAAGTAACTTGAGTGGCTCGATTTGCCGGTGCGCAGAATTCCTTTGTCGAGCGGTGTCGGCGAAGTGCCCGGAAAGTGAAAACTCCCGTTGGCTAAAGCCGACGGGAGTTTACGATCATCACTCGCACCTCAAGGAGGTGTCTACGACATTACCCCTCAACTCTGTGTGCAAGCTTGGTTCCAGCTCCACGTAGCCAAAAGACGTGTGGTCAGATGGTCGGTAGACTACCAATCATGGCGCAGAAGGCAACCGGAAAACTTACCCACACGGTGGCGCTGCGCGTTGTCCAGACCATTGCCCCGCGCATCGACTATCCGCTGAACATCATGGATGAGCGCGGAGTGATCATTGCATCTTCAGATCCGAAGCGCCTAGGGAATCCGCATCCGGATGCGCTCAAAGCCCTGGGTGAGAATCGGACGATCTTCACCAGTCGGGCCGACTCCGCATCCGGACAACAACCTGGAGTGAACGTGCCGCTGTACCTTGACGGTACGTTGCAGGGGGTCGTGGGCGTGACGGGTGCACCCAACGAGGTTGCGCCGCTGGCGCAGTTGATTTCACTGACCGTGCAGTTGCTGTTGAGCCAGCAGGAAGAGCATGTTCGCAGCGCGGTGCGAACCACGCAGATCAGCGAGCTGCTTTCCAGTTTGGTGGCGGGGACGGCGACGGGTGATGCTGTTGCGGTGCAACTGAAAAAACTTGGTTTCGCGCCACCTTGGTCGCTGAGTTTGTTTGCAGGGGAGAACCTCCCAGAACCCGATTCGCGTCATGCGACGCTGAACATCAATCAAGTGCGGTGGGTCTTGGCCACCGGTCCGCTGCAGGTTCCACCGGCACTGCGCGCCGTGTGCGGCGCCGCCCGTGCAACAGCCGAGGATCTGTTGGTTGATGCCGAGAATCTCAGTACCCTCAGCGGCTTTCCGACTCTGATCCCGCGCGCCGAGCAAAGCGGGTTGTGGAATGAAGAGCTGGCGCTGGCCACCGCCAGGGTGCCTGAGGCGTACTGCCGTGCACTGGCTCGGCGTACCGCCCTGATCAGCGACGAGCACGCACGAACCTTGCTGGTGCTGGCTTCCAGCGCGACGCAGGCCGAGGCCATCGACCGCCTGGCGATTCACCGAAACACCATGATTCAGCGGTTGGAGCGGATCCTGCAGGTGACCGGGAGTGATCCACGTGTTCCCAGTGAGCTGTTATCCCTGCTGAACTCCGTTTACTCTCGAATCAGACTGGGTGAATTGCACATATTCTAGATTCAACAATCACCTAATTATGGAATATTGCCTATAGTATTTGAGTCGAATGCTCCCTAGGCTTGAATCTATGACCGCGACACAGAACTCAACACCAACCGCTGCGCTACACATCGCAGTGGTGCCGGATTCATTCAAGGGCAGCGCCCGCGCCAGCGAGGTCGCTGACGCAATCAGCGCCGGATTCGTTGCCGGGGCGCGCAGCCTGAAACGTGAGGTTTCGGTGACCGCGGTGCCTTTTGCCGATGGCGGGGAGGGAACCCTTGAAGCCTTGATCGACGCGTGGGGGACCGAAGCAATACCTGTTCTCACCACCGACGCTTTGAACCGGCCGGTTACTTCTCGGTTGGGGCTTTCCGCAGATGGAAAAATTGCCGTGGTGGAAGCTGCAGAGGCCGCTGGACTACCCCAGGTTGCCGATGCGCCACGTCAGCCACTGTCCGCCACCACCTATGGACTTGGCGCATTGGTCCTCAAAGCGCTGGACCTGGGGGCGCAAGAGATCATTTTGTGTTTGGGTGGTTCGGCCACTACCGATGGCGGTACGGGCCTGCTTTCTGCCTTGGGTGCCAAGTTTTTGGATGCCGAGGGGCAGCAGCTGCCTGCCGGCGGCGGTCCGCTGAGCGCCCTTGACCGCATCGACACCAGCGGGCTGGACCCGCGAGCCGCGGAAGTCAGCTGGCAGATCGCATGCGATGTCACCAACCCGCTGTTGGGGGACAATGGTGCCGCCGCCATCTTCGGTCCGCAAAAGGGCGCATCTGCGCAGGACGTCAAGACCCTGGACCAAAGCCTGACCCGCTTGGCTGACGTGCTTGAAGCGGCGACCGGGCGTGGACTGCGCGCCGAGGAAGGCATGGGTGCCGCCGGCGGTTTGGCGGTCAGCCTGGGCAGCTACTTCACCGTGGATCTGGTTCCCGGATGGGAACTGGTAGCCAGGGTGTTGGATGCTCACCGCATCATGGGCACCGCAGATCTGGTCATCACCGGCGAGGGACGGCTGGATTCACAATCCTTGCAGGGCAAGGTGGTCTCCGGGGTGCTGCAGGCGGCCGGGGGAGATGTGATTGTGATTGCCGGTTCCCTGAGTCTGGGCGACCAAACTCTGGCTGAAGCCGGAATCCTGGCAGCATATTCAATTGCTCGCGGGCCGGCTGAGTTATCGCAGCTGTCTTCCGAGGCGTTGAGCCTGCTTGAACAGACCGCATTTAGTGTGGCGCGAACCTACCTTCACTGATCCGCTGGTCCCAGGGCGGCCGCGGGCGCTTCATACCGCAGGCCTAGACTGCGCTGGCGGGAGTTCGAACCGTGCTCCGAGGTGCAGGCAGGCAACATTTTCTAGGCTGGAAGCATGCCCAAGAAAAAGTTCTTCACCGCCGCCGCCCTGACCGTTCCCTTTGCCCTGATGCTCACTGGATGCAATGTAACCGAGCTGACCCAGGACAACTACGACAAGTCTGCGTCGAAGTCCGCCAGCACCTCGGAACAGGGAGTCGCCGAGGGGTTGTTGCCTAACTGGGTCCCCGCCGGCGGCACCGAGGTGAAACTCGAACAGCGCACCACAGGCAGCGAACGATTGATGGTGATGAACTACTCCGGTGCACTGCCCACCGAGCAATGCACACCACTGAGTTCTACGGGCGCACCTACCGCCAAGGAACTGTCCGCTGCCTACGCCACTGATCAGCGCAGCAGGGGGTGGGAAGTTAGCGATGTGGCCACGTCGCCAACTCTCGAGGCGGACTGGTGGCCGCAGGATGCTCATCAAGCGACCACACAGCTGTGCGGGCGCTGGTGGGTCCACCAAGATGGCGGAAAACTGTACGCCTTCGCACCGGATTTGCTTTCGGTCACGACGCAGATCGAGAAACAACGCGAAAACGCGTAGCCGCCAGAGCCTGTGCTGGAACACCAATGCTGAGGCCTCGTCCGCATGGTCACGGCGCCAGCGAATAGTAGATGGAAATGTTGCCGGCGAGTCTGCGATCTTGCGGACAAACAACCGCAATCAAACTGTTCGAACTGCTAACGAAATCATGTGCATTGAACCCGGGGCCTATTCTTGAGTCCGGAATCGCTCGGCGTGTGATGCCTAGTCGGTCTTGGTTGCGAGCTCGACGATATGCTCGGGAGTTTCCCGGCCGAGTCTCTTATCGAGTTTCACGATCAGGGCTGCTTGGCGACGCCTGACCTCAGCCATAATCGCGGCGTCATTAGGATATTTGTATTGGACCCGAGGAGGCTCGTTTTTCTTCTCTGGCGCCGAATTATTGTCCATGAGATTCACCTTCCTCGTCGCCTGCTGACTCGATTGTACTGCTGCTCATCGGGGTCTGCATGAGGCCGAGGTGAACTGGGGTGGGCCGGGTGTGATGTCCGTTCTTCGGGCCTGGCTGAGTAATCGGTGACTTGGTGAACCGCTGGATGTACTCCCAACTGTTCGTCGGCTCGCGGATCAGTTGCTTGCCTTTGATGGTTGCCCTCATTGTCTGGTGTGTGGACAGGTTTCGTAGTCATCTGCGGTCATACGCGGCAAGAACTTCTGGGGAGCATCCGGAGTCAACGGCATCCAGCTGGCTTCGGAGAGAATCTAAGGCAATGTTGTCGTTTGGCACTGTGCACTATGCGCAAGCGGCTCGATAAGGTTCGAACGTCACCCGGAATTCAATAGCATCGGCCTCCTGACCAACCCCGAATCTGCGCGAAATTCTTCAATCACGCCTTGGCGTTAGCTGGGAATCTGGCTGTCCGACTTGCAATAGAAAATGTCTGAAGCGTCAATTAGGTTACGCAAGCTTTGCGATATGCGAAGCGCTTAACCTGCCCTGCGGGAGCGTCTGGAAAACGCGAGTAGTATGCACTTTTTATGGAAACTATTTTGATGTATTTAAAATACACAAAACAAGAATATTTTTCGAACCGGATGCACAAGACGTGATGTGGCGACAATGAAGTGCACCACACTTGGCCGCCTTAGAGTACATGCTCATTGCTTAATTAGGTAAGCCTCATGTAACGTAGCGGATCGTGGCTGTTCAGGCCGCACCCGAAGTACTTACATGAAAGGTGATGTAGTGGGACTTCCCTCGATTCCTGGATATCGATTGCCGCAGCAAGAGCTGCCGGAACCTCGTGTAGCTTGGAAGGCTGATGCGCGGCGTTCGGTACTGCTGATTCATGACATGCAGCGCTACTTCATCGACGCCTTTGCGCAGGATGATGAGCAATCCCAGATTCGGGTGGCGCTCAGGAACATCAGCGCCTTGCGCGAGATGGCCGATAAGGTCGGGATCCCCGTGGTGTACACCGCGCAGCCACCGAACCAGACTTCAGCTGACCGGGCGCTTCTCACCGATTTTTGGGGCGAAGGACTGAGCGACGACGGTCGGGAAGAAGTCATTGAAGAACTTGCCCCACGCCCCGAAGACCTGGTTTTGACCAAATGGCGCTACAGCGCCTTCGCTCGGACAAACCTCCAAGAATGGATGCGTGAAGCCGGCCGAGATCAGCTGCTGATCACCGGCGTCTACGCGCACATCGGATGCCTGACCACTGCGTTGGATGCATTCATGCGTGACATCCAGCCGTTCTTCGTGGCAGATGCCCAAGCCGATTTTTCCCTTGAAGAACACCAAATGGCGATCAACTACGGGTATGGACGCTGCGCTTGTGTAGCCACCTCGGCCTCGATCATGGATCAGATTCACTCGCAGCTGGCCGTCGCCCGGTGAACCCGGTGACCGACAAACCATTGGTGGTTCTCACCGGCGCCGCCGGCGGTATCGGAAGCGCCGTAGCCGCCAAGCTGCGAGCCTCGGGTTACGAGGTGTGTGCCACGGACCTTTCCGGAGAAAACGTACTCACTGCCGATCTCACCACCGAGGCGGGGCTTGCCGACCTGGAATCGGAAATCCAAGCGCGAATTTCCGCGGGGAGCAAACTCACCGGACTGGTGAATGTTGCCGGAATCCTGCACCCCGGGAAGCTGCTGGACCTGCAGCTCGAGCAGTGGGAACAGATGCAGTCGGTGAACTCGCGTTCGGTTTTCCGCATCACCCAATTGGTTGCGCGCCTGATGATCAACCAGCAGTCCGAAGATCCGCAGAACACCCGCGGCATCGTGACGGTCAGCTCGAACGCCGGACGGACCCCGCGCTACGGGCTCGGCGGATATTGCGCCTCCAAGGCCGCCTCGACGATGCTCACCCGCTGTTTTTCGTTGGAACTTGCCGCACACGGCATCCGCGCCAATGTTCTCAGCCCCGGTTCCACCCGAACCGCGATGCTCGCCTCCATGAACGGCGAAGCCGAGATGATCAAAAAATCAGTTGCCGGAGACCCAGAACGTTTCCGGAACGGCATCCCGTTGGGGCGGATTGCCGATCCGGAAGACATCGCCGATTCAGTTGAATTCCTGTTGTCTCCCAAAGCCAAACACCTGACCGGGGTCGAATTGACCGCCGACGGTGGAGCAACCATCTGAAAGCCTGCTCGCAGCTGCATACCCCCGAATTCTCTATCCCTGAGGACGCCTGACCATGAACTCCCAGCTTCTGGAAAGTCATCATACAAACCATCGTGCCGACAGCCTGCCGGCCGAGACGAGCCAGGACATACGTTTCAGGTTCGCCTCGTATGGCCGAGCCCTGATTGGCCGCGGCGTTGCCACCACCCTGGATCCCCAGCAGGTCAAGAACCTGGGTCTCGGACCGGCCGCGCGCCAGCTGTTGGCCAACCAAGCTCCGGGCAGCATCCTGGCCGGTGTGGTGCCATTCGACCGTTCCGAAGACCCCTACCTGTTTGTCCCGCAGGATGTCCAAGAACTCTCGATGCGCGAAATGGCACACCTGAGCTACCCGGAACCACAGGTCACCGAGGTGATTGGCGAATACAACACAAACTTCATTTGTGCCGTGGGGGCCGCCATTGACCGCATCACCTCCGGCAGCGTGGACAAGGTAGTCCTGGCCCGCACCCTTGAAGTCTTCGCCGCCCAGCACTGGGATCCCGAAGCGGTCTGGCATACGTTGTACCAGCAGAACCCCGCCGGTCACAGCTTCGTGGTCGACCTGCCGGAAAATGGCGGGAGCATTGTCGGCAACAGCCCGGAATTGATTGCCGGGGTGCGCAACGGGCAACTGACCAGCCACCCGTTGGCTGGATCGGTTCCGCGTATGGGGGACCCGCTCGAGGACCAGTCAATGGCCGCCGCGCTCTCCGACTCACCGAAAAACCTGGCTGAGCACAAATTTGTGGTGGAGCACATCGCCCAAGCCCTTGGCTCGGTGGCCAGCAACCTGCTGGTGCCCTCCCGTCCGGATCTGCTGCCCACCGGCCAAATGTGGCACCTTGGCACCTTGATCCGCGCGGAACTCAACCAAGGCCTGGGCGCTTTGGACGCGGCGCTGGCGATCCACCCGACCCCGGCGATCTGCGGTTCGCCAACCACAGTGGCCCAGCATCTGATCAAGGAACTGGAACCGGTTTCCCGCGGATTCTACGGCGGTTTGGTCGGCTGGATGAACCAGGACGGGGAAGGCGAGTGGGCCCTGCTGCTGCGCAGCGCCATGCTGAACACCAACCGCGCCACGCTGCATGCCGGAGCGGGAATTGTTGCCGAATCCGACCCATTTGACGAACACAGCGAAACCGCGGCCAAGTTCCGCACCATGCTCTGCGCCCTGGGCGTTGACACCGCAGAAAGTCGAGTATGAAGCAGCCAACCACCATCGATGACCCCATGCTGGATGGGGTGACCCCCTACCCGGCCGACTTCGCCGAACGCTACCTGGCCCAAGGGTACTGGTCGGATCGCACGCTGGACGGGATCTTGCGAGACACCGCCGCGCGCCGGGCAGATCACCCGGCCGTGATCGACGGGGAACGCACCGTGAGCTACGTTGAACTGGTCAGCCGCATCGACGTGTCGCAGGCTACCTTGGCCGCGCGCGGCATTGCCGCCGGGGACCGCGTGATCATCCACGTGCCCAACGTGCTTGAGTTTTTCGACGCCGTGTATTCGGTCATCTCCCTGGGCGCCATTCCGGTGTTCTCCGTGCATTCGCACCGGGCCAGCGAACTGGAGCACCTGGCCGTCTCCAGCGACGCGGCGCTGCTGGTGACCAGCCGGCAGATCCCCGGGATAGACCCGCGACAATTTGCCGTGGAACTGGAGAACCGGGTTCCCTCCTTGCGTGTGGTGTATGCCGAAGACCTCTACGAACAGGGCCTGGACCTGCTGGGTTCCGGGTGGGAAGTCTCCCGCACCGGCTGCCCGCGCCCGGCCCATGCCGCGGCCTTTTTGCAGCTCTCCGGAGGCACCACCGGCAAACCCAAACTGATCCCCAAAACCCACCGCGACTACGCCTATTCCTTTGAACGCTCGGCGCAGATCTGCGCCCTGGATGATGAGACGGTGTTCCTTTCCGGGATTCCGCTGGCCCACAACTTCGCGGCCAGCTCCCCGGGATACATGGGTGTGTTCGCCACCGGCGGCACCGTGGTGTGCGCGCTGGATGGCAGCCCGGAACGAGTTTTTTCGTTGATCGCCGCGCACCGGGTCACCGCGGTGGCGGCCGTTCCGCCGCTGGCGCTGGCGTGGCTGAACTCCGCCCAGAAGCACCGCCACGACCTCTCCAGCTGGCAGCTGCTCCAGGTGGGCGGGGCCAAATTGGCCCGCGTGGTGGCCGAACGGGTCCACCCGGAACTTGGCTGCACCCTGCAACAGGTGTTCGGGATGGCCGAAGGGCTGGTGTGCTACACCGGCCTGGACGACGAGCTGGAAACCATCGTTTCCACCCAGGGCAAGCCGATGAGCGACGCCGATGAGGTGCTGGTGCTGGACGAGCAGGGAAACCCGGTCCCCGACGGCACCCCGGGAAACCTGTGGGTGCGCGGCCCCTATACCTTCCGCGGGTACTACAACAACCCGCAGGCCAACGCCGCCAGCTTCACCCCGGAAGGTTTTTACGGCTCCGGGGACATTGTGGTGCGTGATTCCCGCGGATACCTCACCGTGGTGGGACGCACCAAGGACGTGATCAACCGCGGCGGCGAAAAGGTCAGCCCGGAACAGATCGAAGCGGTGCTGCTGCGCCACCCGGCGGTGCACGACGTGTCGGTGATCGGGGTGCCGGACGAGGTGCTGGGTGAACGCACCCACGCCTACGTGGTCCCGCGGGATCACTCGACCCCCACCCGCGCCAAAACCCTGCGCGCCTGGATGCGCACCGAACACCTGGCCGAACACCACATCCCGGACGTGATCACCGTGGTTGATGAACTGCCAACCACCCATATCGGCAAGATCAGCCGCAACACGCTGCGCCCCGGCGCCACCGAAGCATAAGGAGAACCCCCATGAGCCACACCGAGGGAATCGTCGAACAAGCCTATGACGTCATCGGCCTGGGTTTCGGCCCCAGCAACATGGCGTTGGCCATCGCCATCGACGAACACAACAAGGCCGCCGGGCACGGGCAAAAACTTCACACGCTGTTCCTGGACCGCGCCAGCGAGCCGGGGTGGCACAAGAACCTGTTGTTCGAGGACGCGAGCATGCAGGTGGCCTTCGCCAAGGACCTGGCCAGCTTCCGCAACCCCACCAGCGCGCTGACCTTCATGAACTTCCTGCACACCCAGGGGCGCCTGGCCGACTTCTTCAACCGCGGGTCCATGGCGCCGCTGCGCATCGAATTTGTCGCCTACCTGCGCTGGGTGGCCGAACAGCTGGCCGACTACGTGCAGTACTCCAGCGAGGTCGTGCGGGTGGTCCCGCGCACCAGCGGCGGGCGGATCACCGGCTACGAGGTGGACATTGCCGATGAGACCGGGGTGCGCACCGTGGCGGCCCGCCACGTGGTGCTGGCCGGCGGCCTGCAGCCGGTCTTCCCCGCCGGGGTGCGCTCCGGCGCCCGGGTCTGGCACAGCGCCGAATTCCTGGAGCGGGTGGCGAGTCTGGATACCGCGGCGGTCCGCTCCGTGGCGGTCATCGGCGGCGGGCAGAGCGCCGCAGAAGTGATCGAGCAGATGTACCACCGCTGCCCGCAAGCCCAGATCCACTCCGTGATTTCACGCTTCGGGTTGATCCCTTCCGACGCCTCCGCCTACGCCAACCGGATTTTCGATCCGCTGGCCGTGGACGAGCAGTACGACGCCGACCCGCAGGTGCGCCAGGCACTGACCGATGCCCACCGCAACACCAACAACTCGGTGGTCAACCCGAACACCATCGCCGCGCTCTACGACCTGGAATACCGGGATAAGTGGTTGGATACCCAGCGGCTGAACTGGCACCGGGCCGCCCGCATCACCTCGGTGAAGGAAAACTATGAGACCCCCGGGGTGCAGCTTGAGGTCGCCGAGGGGCTGGGGGATGGCCCCGGGCAGCTGGACGCCGACGTGGCCATCTTCGCCACCGGCTACCGCTCCTTGGACCCCACCACCTTGCTGGGCAGCCACGCCGGCATGCTGGTGCGCGACGAGCAGGGCCGGCCCACCGCCCGCCGCGACTACAGCGCCCACACCGTCCTGCCGGACGACGCCAAATTGTTCCTGGTGGGGCAGACCGAACACCAGCACGGCATTTCCGCCACCCTGCTCTCAAATGTGGCGGTGCGCGCCGGCGAAATCCTGCACTCGATCCTGGCTGCCGGGCATACCGGCGCCCAGCCAACCGAAACCCGAAAGGCCCACGCATGAGCGCCGAGCTGAACGAATCGCACCTCACCGAAGCCGCGATCCTTGCCGAGGTGGCCGCCAGCACCGGGTTGCCGCTTGAAGAAATTGAACCCGGTGATGCCCTGGCCGACCTGGGTCTTGATTCGATCCGCCTGATGAACCTGGTCGAAACCTGGCGTGCGGCCGGAGCCGGGGTGGATTTCCCCCGGCTGGCCGCCAGCCAGAACGTTGAAACCTTGGTCGCCACCGTGCTGGGCACCCTTCGTTAATACCGGCACGTCAACACCCCGCAGCCCCCTGAAGGACCGAATATGAGCCTGGCCCCCGACACCGTGCGCACCCTGGCGCTGACCGATGCCCAACTGGGTATGGTCCACGCCGAACTTGCCGCCCCCGACACCGCCGACTTCGCCGTCGGCGACGCCGTGGTTTTCCGCGGCGAGATTTCAGCCGCGGCCCTTGCTGGCGCGGTTCAGCGCACCCTGGCCGAGGTCCCCTGGCTGGGATGCCGATTCGATCCCCAGGCGCTGGTCCTGGTTCCCGGCCAGAGGCCGGCCAGCGCCCCCGGGGTGCTGCCGGGAGCGGCGCGCCAGGCGGTCGACGACCGCGAGCTGGCGCAGCAGCTGCGCACCGGCTACCTGCCGCGGATCACCCTTGAGGGTGAACTGCTGCGCGAGCAGCTGCTGTTCAGCTCGCTGGATCACGATGAGCAGCCGCTGGCCGTGTGGGTGCTGGCCGCCCACCATATCCTCACCGACGGGTACGGCATCACCCTGCTCGCCCGCCGCGTCACCGAACACTACACCGCCCTTCTCACCGGTGTTGAGGTAAGCCGGAACCCGTTCACCGAGCCGCAACAGGTGCTTGAGGCCGAGGCCGCCTACCAGGGTTCCGCCGCGCATCAGCGCGACCGCGCCTACTGGCACGGGCGGCTTGAGGCCCAGGACTACCGTCCCACCCGGCTGGCCTCGCTGCTGGGGGCCGCCGGGCAGCGTCCGGATACGACGCAACGCACCCGGCTGCGGCTGGCCGGACGCCCGCTGTCGCTGGGCCGATTTTCCACTCGGGTGACCGGAACCTCAGCGACCTGGGCCGATGCGGCGATTGCCGCCCACGGCCTGCTGGCCGCCCGGCTGACCGGCTCCACCGAGGTGATCCTCGGCCTGCCAGCCATGAACCGCACCGGCGCCGCCGCGTTGTGTCCGGTCCCGACCATCAACGTGTTGCCGTTGGCGCTCACGCTGCGCCCCGAAAGCACCGTGGGCCAGCTGCTTCAGTCCGTGGCCGGCGCCCGCGCCGAGCTATCGCGGCACGGGCGGTACCGTTCCGAACAGCTCATGCGAGATCTGCGCCTGGTCGGGTCGGACACCACGCTGACCGGCACCGAAATCAACATCAAGGCCTTCGACGTGCCGTTCGCGGTGCCCGGCGGCACCGTGGCGCTGCACGCACTGTGCGAGGGGCCGGTGGATGACATCTGCCTGAACCTGCTGCCGGATGCGGCCGCCGGAACCCTCACCGCGGTGCTCACCGCACCGGCCGGAACCCTGGCCGCCGCGGATGGCGCGGCGCTGCTTGAAAGCTACGGGCTGCTGTTCGAGCAGCTCGCCACCGCCGATGAGCAGACCCGGCACGCGGCCCTGGAGCTTGCCCCGGCGCACTCGCGTGCGCCGCTGGCCGGCGCCCCGGCGGCACAGGAGAACCCGCCGGTGCTGGAAGAACTTTTTGCCGCCAGCGTGGCGGCGGCCCCGGAGGCCGCCGCGATCACCTGCGAAGGGATCACCCTCAGCTACCGGGCGCTGGCCGCCCGGGCCGATGCGATCGCCGCGGCCCTGCTGGCGGGGAACCCGGCCCCGGGTGCCTATGTGCTGATCGACCTGCCCCGCGGCATCAACTACGTGGCCGCGATCCTGGGGATCGCCAAGGCCGGAGCCACCAGCGTGCCCCTGGACCCCAACGCCCCGGCGCAACGCAACCAGCGGATCGCCGCCCGGCTGGCCGCCGTGTCCGCTCACCGGCCGGTGGTGTTGTCCACCGCGCCGGATGCCTGGCCCGAACACCAGGTGCTGGACCTTCAGCGGCTGCCAGCCGCCACCAGCCCGGTGCCGCTGGCGCCGGTGGCGCGCACCACCCCCAGCTACCTGCTGCACACCTCCGGATCCACCGGGGAACCCAAGGCGGTGGTGGTCTCCCGCGAGGCATTCGCCTCTTGGGCCAGCTACCACCGGCACGCCGGATTCCTGGGCGCCAGCGGGGAAAAGATCGCCCAGTCGCTGCCGCTGCACTTCGACGGTGCCTGGTGCACGCTGATCGGCGTGGCCCTGGGCCACCACCTGCACCTGATCACCCACGAGGTGGCCCGTGACCCGCAGGCGCTCGCCGCTAAGGTGCGCGAACACCGGATGACGTGGATGGACATGACCCCGTCGCTGGCCGCCCCGCTGCTTGAGACCGGGGTGTTCGCCCCGGGCACCAGTGTGCGCCGCCTGTCCGTCGGCGGCGAGGGCTGCAGCCAGGTGCTCTGGGAGAAACTGCGCGAGCTGAAGCACCTGGTGGTCGAAAACCTCTACGGCCCCACCGAATTCACCGTGGACGCGCTGGTTGCCGACGTCACGGACAGCGCCGACGTGGTGGTCGGCCGCCCGCTGAACGGGCTGAAGGCCATGGTGCTGGACGCCGCCTTGCGTCCGCTGCCGCCCGGGCTGCCCGGGGAGCTGTACCTCGCCGGTCCCCAGGAAGCCACCGGCTACCTGGGCCAGAGCGCGGTCACCGCCTCACGCTTTGTGGCGGACCCGGCGGGCGACGGGAGCCGGATGTACCGCACCGGGGACCGGGCGGTGCGCGGCCACGACGGGCTGCTGCGTTTCCTGGGGCGCGATGACGGCCAGGTGAAAATCCGCGGCTACCGCATCGACGTCGGCGAGGTGGAAACCGCGTTATCCGCCCTGCCCGGCATCGGCCATGCGGTGGTGCGCGCCCGCGGCCAGCGGCTGCTGGCCTGGGTGGTGGTGGCAGGTGCCGCCGGCGCCGCGCTGGCCGGGGACCCGCAACGCTGGCGCGCCGACCTGGCGCAGGTGCTGCCCCCGCAGATGATCCCGCACGCACTGGGCACGATCCCCCAGCTGCCCTTGGGCAGCACCGGAAAACTTGATGAGAAGCAGCTTCCGGAACCGGCCGCCGCCACCGTGGCGCCCAGCGCGCTGGGAAGCGCCGTGCAGCACGCCGTGGCCGCCGCCATGGCCCAGGCGCTGGGCCAAGAGGCCGACACCCTGGGAGCGGACTCGGACTTTTTCGCCGAGGGCGGGGACTCGATCACCGCGATCGCCCTGGTTTCCGCGCTGCGCCAGGCCGGCTACAGCAGCTCGGTGGGGCTGGTGTTCTCCCAGCGCACCATCGCGTCAATCGCGCACACCGCCAGCGTGCTCAGCGACGAACCCGCCCCCGCACCGGTGGATACCCCGCAGCTGGTGCAGCTCGACGAGGCGGCCCGCACCCGGCTTGCCTCCATGCTCACCCGCCGCCGCCCGCGGCGCTAACCTCTTTGCCCTGCTTTCCCCCTGCAGCCCTAAGGACCCCCCATGACCGAGCTGACCCGGCCCGATACCGCCATGCCCGAAAACTCCGGACTAGAAGACACCGCTGGCGCCGAAATTTCCTGGTGGCCCACCACCGCGCTGCAGCGCGGCCTGGTAGCCCATACCCTGATGCTGCAGCCGGATACGGCAGACCCCTACATCGGCCAGAGCGCGATCCAGCTTGCCGGTGCCCTGGAAGCGGCCGAAGCCCGCGCGGCCACCCTGAACCTGCTGCGCCGGGTGGAGAACCTGCGGGCCGGTTTCCTGCTCGACGAGTCCGGGGACCCGGTCAGTTTTGTGGAGGCCTTTGAGAAAGAACTCCTTGACCGGGTGTTCCGCAGCGGAAACGACGCCGGGCTGCTCGCGGCCCAGGACCTGGCCGAAGGTTTCGATTTGGCCGACCCGCCGCTGCTGAGGGTTGCTTTCGCCAGCACGGGAGGCGACGCACACCGCCTGATCATCACCGCGCACCATACCGTGCTCGACGGCTGGTCCATGCCGCTGCTGCTGGGCCAATTCTTGCGCGAGGTCGCCTCGCTGCGCGGCACCGCGGTCCCGGCAGACCTGCCGGCCGCCAGCGGAGACTACGCCGCGCACCTGGGCTGGATCGCGGCGGCCCCGCGTGAAACGGCGAGCGATTTTTTCGCCCAGTCGCTTGAGCATGCGCAGACCGGCCCGCGCCCGCAATTCCTGGTGGACACCCCGGCCGGCGGCAAGCGGCGCACCGTGCAACGCCGGCTTCCCGAAGCGACGGTCAGCGCGCTGGGGGCGGTGACCCGCGCCAACGCGCTGACCCCGGCCGCCGCGCTGCGCACCGCGTGGGCGTTGGCCGCGGATTTTGTGGCCGGGACACCCGGCAACGTTTTTGCGGTTCCGGTGGCGCTGCGCGACCCCAACCGCCCGGATGCCCAAAGCGTGTGCGGCATGCTCACCGAGACGGTGCTCACCGCCGGGGACTACCACCCGAACCAGAACCCGCTGCAGGTGGCGGTCGCCCACCAGCAGTGGTGGAACCGGTCGCTGGAGCACCAGCACCTGGGGGTCCCGGGCATCGAGCGCGCACTGGACGCCCAGGGCGAATTGGCGTGGTCGCTGCTCAGTTTCGAGCCCAGCTCCCGCACCGATTTCCAGATCCCGGGGCTGGATGCCAGCCTCACGGCAACCACCGACTCAAGCCACTACCCGGTGAACGTGCACGTGCGCGCCGGTGCGCGGTGGCAGATCGAACTGGAACACGACTCCCGCCTGCCGGATCAGGTGGCCGATACCCTGATCGAGGCGCTGGTGCAGGCACTGACCGCGCTGGCCGACGGGGAGCAAGCCGCCTCGGTTGCGGCACTGGAATTGATGGACGCCCGCCGGGTGCTGGACTTCGAGAACTCCGGGCAGCACTACGATGGGCAGCAGCCGCTGCTCCCAGAACTTTTTGCCCGTCAGGCAGCCGCCACACCGCAGGCAACCGCCCTGGTCATTGGCGGCACCCGCTACAGCTACACCGAACTTGACCGGTTGGCGCAGCACACCGCCACGGAGCTTTCCGCGCTGCTCGCGCGCAGCACCGGGAAACCGATCCTCGCCGTGCGTTTGCCGCGCACCGTTGAGATGGTGGTGGCCCACCTGGCCGCCCTGCGCAGCGGCATCACCCTGATGGTGCTGGATAACGCGTGGCCCGACGCCCGGGTGCAGCGCGCACTTCAGTTGGCCGGCCCCGCACTGATCTGGGATGCCCGGGGGCTTCGCGCCATCCAAGCGGATACCGGTACGGAAAACTCGCCGGCCCCGGCCGCCGCGGCGCCGCAGGCCGCGAGCACCGCGGGGATCGTGTTCACCTCCGGCTCCACCGGGGAACCCAAGGGGGTTGCCGTCCCGCACCGCGCGCTGGCCCAGCTTTTCGCGCGCCAGCAGCGTGAGCTGTATCCGGCCGGGCGCACCCTGCAGGTGGCGCACACCTCCGCCTTCCACTTCGACGCGCACTGGGATGCGTTCCTTGCGCTGTTCGCCGGGCATACCCTGCACGTGCTGCGCGAAGACGAATACCTGGACCCGTTCGCGCTGGCGGATTACGTCGCCGCGGAACGCATCGGCTACCTGGATTTCACCCCCACCCTGTGGAATGCGGTGATTTCAAGCGGTGCGCTGAGCACCCTGCCGGAAATCTGCGTGGCCGGCGGCGAAGGGTTCCCGGCGGACCTGTGGACCCGCATGGGGCAGATGGCCGCCGAATCCGGCTCCACGGTCTACAACCTGTACGGCCCCACCGAGGCCACCGTGGATGCGTTGGCCGCCTCGGTAGCCGACTCGCAGAGACCCGTGGTGGGCCGCCCGGTGGGTGCCACCGGTGCGCTGGTCCTGGACTCGATGCTGCGCCGGGTGGCCCCGGGCACCGTGGGCGAGCTGTACCTGTCCGGCCCGCAGCTGGCCGACGGCTACCTCTCACGCAGCGCGCTGACCGCGTCGCGTTTTGTGGCCCACCCCTTCGCCCCCGGCGAGCGCCTCTACCGGACCGGCGATGCCGCCAGCTGGGGCGAGAATGGGCAGCTGGTGCTGCTGGGGCGGACCGATGAACAGATTTCCCTGCACGGGGTGCGTATTGAACCGGGAGAAATCGAGTCGTTTTTGACGTCCCGGGATTCGGTGCGACGGGCCGCGGTGCGCAAGGTCACCGACCCGCGCCTTGGCGAACGGCTGGCCGCCTGGGTGGTGCCCGCGGATCCGCAGGCGGTGAATGATCCGCAGCTTGCCGCCGAACTGGCGGCGGCCTGTGCCGCCGGGCTGCCGCGCGCCATGGTTCCGGCGGCGGTGGTGTTGCTTGAGGCGCTGCCGGTGACCGGCAGCGGCAAACTTGATACGCGTGCCCTGCCGGCCCCGAATTTTGGTGCGGCCGGGGTGCCGGTTGCGGGTTCCGCCGCTGATTCCGCGTCGGGGGCTCCCAGCGTTGAACTGGCTCCCAGCGTTGAACTGGCTCCCAGCGTTGAACTGGCTCCCAGCGCTGAACTTCAGGCCGTGCTGCAGGCGGTGACCCAGGTGCTGTCGCTGCCGGAGCCACCGGCCGCCGGTGAACGCTTGATGAGTTTGGGCGGGGACTCGATCGCCGCGATCCAGCTGGTTGCGGCCCTGCACCGTGCCGGGTACTCCACCTCGGTGGCGCGGCTGCTGGCTGCCGGCTCCCTTGCGCAGATGGCGCAGGAGCTGCAGCCGGTGTCCGCGCGCCCCGCCGACGGTTCGGATGCCGGCTCCCGGTTGGAGTCGTTGGGTGCGCCGCGGCTTGCCGCGTTGGCCGCCCAAGCCGCGCAGGTGGGTGCCACCGCGGTGGATGTGTGGGAGCTGACCCCCACCCAGCTGGGTATGGTGCTGCACCACGAGCGCGAGGCCGATGCAACCTACCAGACCACCACCCGGTGGCGGATTTCCGGGGCGCAGGTTCTGCCTCAGGCCGCGGCGGTGGCCCGCGCCTTGGATACCCTGGCCGAGCGCCACCCGCAGCTGCGGGGGATCGTGTTCCAGCATGATCTGCCAGCGCCGCGTCTTGCCATTTTGGATTCAGCCCGCTGGCAGCTGTCCACCGTGGATTTGCGCGCCGAGCTTGATGTGCCGGGGGCGGTACGTGCCGAAGAAGCGGCGCTGCGGGCCGCCCCGATGGACCTGGCCACCGGCCCGTTGGCCCACGGGAGGTTGCTGCGCACCAGTGAAACCAGCTGGGAGCTGGTGCTGGTCATGCACCACCTGCTGGTGGACGGCTGGTCGACCGGTCTGCTCACCGAGGAACTTGAGTCCCTGTTGCGTGGCGAGCAGTTGCCTCAAGCGCAGAGCATGACCGGGTACCTGCACTGGTTGGCGTCCTTGGAATCCGAGTCCGCGGCGCTGGAGGAATCCTGGGCCGCCGAGTTCGCCGGGTTCGGCGCACCGAGTTCCCTGGCCGCCTTGACCCGACCCGCGCAGGGGATTGTCCAGGCCACCGCGTACCTTGAGGCGTCGAGCACCCAACGGCTGACCAGCCTGTTGCGTGAAAAGGGTTATACCCTGGCCGATGCCGCCCAGGCCGCCTGGGCCAGCGTGCTGACGGCCGTGACCGGGACCACCGATGTGGCGCTGGGGGCGACCCGTTCGGGCCGCGATGCTCCGGTGCCCGGCATCGAGTCCATGGTGGGCATGCTGATCACCACTGCACCGGTGCGGTTGCGCCCTCGGGCGGGGGCCGACGCGGTCCAGCTGCTGGCTCAGGCGCGACGGCAGAATACCGAGCTGGCCCGCGCCGCCCACCTGGGCATGGGGCGGATCAAGTCGGTGCTCGGGGCCGAACCTTTTGACACCCTGCTGGTGGTGGAGAACTATCCACGGCGTGAAGAGAATGCCTCCGGTGAGCTTGAGGTGACCGCGTTGGGCGGGGAAGACGGGACCAACTACCCGGTCTGCCTGAGCCTGACCCCGGGGCAGGAATTGTCCTTGGAAATCGAACTGGCTGGCGGCGATCCGCTGACCGCCGCGCTGTTGGCCAGCGCGGTGCGGGTGGCGTTGGCCTCCCTGGCCCAGGGAATCCAGCCGCAGCCGCAACAGCTCGGGGTGCAGGGGTTGGCTCAGCAGTTGGCCGCCACGGCAGCCACCGCTCCCGGTGATTCCGCGCGGCAAGCCACTGCCGGTGACCGCGTTGACAGCGGTGCCGCTGAAAGGACCGTGTCCGGCGCGGAGCACGAACGCATCGACTTGGTGGCGCAGGCCATCGCGCAGGTGCTCTCATTAACTTCCGTGGATCCGGCCCGGGACATTTTTGCGCTGGGCGCGGATTCGATGTCCGTGATCGCGTTGATCGGCGCGTTGCGGGCGCGCGGTTTGGTGATTTCGCTGGGCGAGATCTACCGCAACCCCACCGCCGCGGCCCTGGCCGCCGCAGCCACCGACGCCGTGGAGCGCGGTTTTGCCCAGCCGGAAGCCAACGGCCCGATGCAGCCTACCGCGGCGCTGGGATGGTACACCGGCCTGCTGGAACGCACCGGGGCCAACGGCCGCGGGTTCCAGCAGCTGCGGGTGCTGAACGTGCCGGCCGGGCTGGAGCCGGCACGGCTGCGCCAGGCATTGGCGACCCTGGCCGAACGCCATCCGGCGCTGCGCCTGAAGGTTGACCGCAGCGGGGCGCAGGTGCAGCCCACCGGTGATTTCCAGCTGGCGACGGTGGCTGAAAACACCTCCGAGGATGAATTCACCCAGGTCCTGCGCACCGCCTGCCTGGGGCTGGATGAACAAACCGGGAAGATCTGCACCGCGGTGTATCGCCCGGCGGCCACCGGGTACGGCCTGCTGGCGCTGGCGATCCATCACGTGGCGGTGGATATCTACTCCTGGCGCCTGCTGACCGAGGACCTGCGTCTGCTGGTGGCCGGCGAACAGCTGCCGCCGGCCGAGCCGAGCTTGCGCGCCTGGTCCGCCGCGGTGCATTCGGCCGCCGGAACCCTGGCCGCGGATCAGAACCTGGCCGGACGCTGGCTGAAGGTGCTGGAACCTGCCGGGAACCTGCGGTACACCGATGCCGGGTCATTGGGCACCCTGGCCGCGACCACCGAGGTGGTGCACACCCTGGATGCCGCCACTACCGCCGGATTGCTTGCCCTGGGTGAAGGCTGCGGGATGGACACCGTGCTGTATGCCGCGGTGGCCGGAACCCTGCCGGAAACGGCCGGTGTGGTGCTGGAAGCCGAAGGCCACGGCCGCCCGGCCGGCACCCGATTTGCCGATGCCCGCGACACCGTTCAGGTCGGGTCAACCGTTGGCTGGTTCACCGCGACCTGGCCGCTGCGCCTGTCCGGCACCGCCGGCGCGCAGCCCGAAGCCTGGTTGCTCGCGGCCCGCAGCGCCGGTGCGAGCCTGCCGGCGGATACCGCCAGCTACGGTTTGCTGCGTTACCTGGGCGCCGACTCGCCGCTGGCGGCAGCCGAAGCCCAGGCGCCGGCGCAGCTGCTGATGAACTACCTTGGGCGCGATACCCTCGCCGAAGGCCCCTGGCAGCCGGCCGCGGATGCCGCCGCCCTGGAAAGCGCGCTGGGTCTGCACCACGAGTTGCCGGCCACCCACCCGGTGGAACTGAACGCCTATGTCACCGACGCCGCCGACGGCCCGCACCTGGTGCTGCGCTGGCAGCTGGCGGCGGCGAACACCGCCGGTGCGAGCCTGCCGGAAGCAACCCGTGAAGCCCTGCAGCAGTTGGCCGCGGTGCGGCCGCAGGCCACCGGAGCCCTGCATGACGTGGTGGGCTTGGGCGAGGCGGAACTGTCCCGGTTGCTGGCCGAACGCCCGACCGCCCAGGGCATCTGGCCGCTGACCGGGGTGCAGCAGGCCATGGCGGTGCACGCCGCCTCCGCCCCGAGCGATACCTACCTCTCCTTGGCCGGGCTTGAACTGTTCGGAGAGGTTGACCCGGCCACACTGCGCCAGGCCGCGGCGGCGCTGACCGCCAGCCACCCGCAGCTGCGTTCAACCGTGTACTGGCCGGAAGGCGCCGCCCCGGTGTATGTTCCGCTGGCCTCATTGGCCCCGCAGGTCGCTGTGCGTTCTTGCCCCGGTTTGGAGCTGGCGGCCCGCACCGAGCTGGCCGATCAGGCCCGCGCGGAGCATATGGCTCGGGCGTTCGACCTTGAGTCCGGACCGCTGCTGCGCCTGGAACTGATTGATTTCGGGCCGCACCCGCTCACCGGCGAGCCGCACAGCCAGCTGATTGTGGCCAACCACCACCTGCTGCTTGACGGCTGGTCCATCCCGCCGCTGGTGGATGAACTCCTGGAGCACTATGCCCGGGCCGCCGCCGGGGAACCGGCCGTGCGCGAGGTCCACCCGGCCCAGGGCGCCTATGACGTTTTTGCCCGGGCCTTGGCCTCCCGTGACGACACGGCCCAGGTCGAGCAGTGGCGCCAGTCCCTCTCCGGGGACCGCCCGGGGCATGTGCTGCGCCACCGCGACACCCAGAACACCGCACTTCCCACGGTGATCGGCCACGAACTTGGGGCGCACCTGCACACCGCGCTGGCCAAACGGGCCCGCAAGGCCTCGGCCACGGTAGCCGACGCGGTCAATGCCGCCTGGGCGCTGGTGCTCGGCGGGCTGCTTGAGACCGATCACCCGGTCTACGGCACCGTCAGTTCCGGGCGCGCCATTCACGTGCCGGGCATGGAAACCCTTCCGGGCATGTTCATCGACACCCTGCCGGTGGCGGTGGACCTGGATCAAAAGGATCCGCGGGCGCTGCTGCGCGCGGCGCACACCGCCGGTGTGAGAATTGTTGAATCGGCCGGGGTTCCGCTGGCGCGGATCACCGGGGCGCTGGGAGTGGGGACCCTGTTCGATACCCTGCTGGTGGTTGAAAACTACCCGCAGACCGACGCCAGCACCCCGCCCGGCGCCCCGCGGCTGGGCCAGATCGAAGCCCAGGACGCCACCGAATATCCGCTGTCCGTCAGCGTCTCGGTGGGTGAGAGCCTGGAGCTCGAACTTGAATACGGGGCAGAGATCCCGGAAACCTCGGCCCGCCAGGTGCTCTCCGCCCTGGTGGTAGCCCTTGAATGCCTGGCCCTGGGCACCGCACTGCCGGTGCTGCGCGGCGTTGTGGAACAGCGTTTGGCCCCGGTGCGTGAAAGCCTGGCGCAGACCCAGGCGCAGCTGAGAACCAGCAGCGCCGAGGGCGCCGCGGATACGGCGGCGCTGGACGCGGTGACCCGCGCCTTCGCACAGGTCCTATCCCTGCCGCACGCCGAGGCGCAAACCAACTTCTTCGCCGCCGGCGGAGATTCCATGGCCGCCATGTCGCTGCTCACCGCGCTACGCCAGGCCGGCTACAAGGTGGCGATCTCCCAGGTCTTCGCCAACCCGGTGGCCACAGAATTGGCCGCCGTGGCCCAAGCGCTGGAAGAACCTGCCGCCGAACCAGCCAAGCCACCTCACGCGGCACCCGCCGCGCAACCCATGATCACCCTGGATGGGGCCTCGATGGCCTCGCTGACCAACCTGTTGAGGGGAAACTAGTGACCACACCAACTACCGCCGAGGCCCAGAACGCCGAGCCGGAAATCATCGACGTCCTGCCACTGGCCCCTTTGCAGAACGGCCTGCTGTTCCACGCACTGGCCGATCCGGAAGCACTGGACGTCTACACCATGCAGTCGACCTACCGTTTCGCCGCACCGGTGGATGTGGCCGCGCTGCGCACCGCCTGCGCCAGCCTGCTTGAACGCCACCCGATCCTGCGTGCGGGTTTCGCCCACGAGCAGTTCGACACCCCGGTGCAGTTCATCCCGGCGTCGGTGCCGTTGCCGTGGCGTGCCCTGGACTTCTCCGGCTCGGAGCAGGCTAAGACCGAGCTCGAGCACCTGCAGGTGGATGAACGCCAGCAGAAGTTCGAGATGAGCCGCCCGCCGCTGATCCGGTTCGCCTACGCGGACCTGGGCGCCGACGGCGGGGCGCTGGTAGTCACCAACCACCACATCCTCATTGACGGCTGGTCCGATGCGCTGCTGGTCACCGAACTGCTGCGCCACTACCGTGCCGGGGGAGTCGATTCGACACTCGCCGCGCCTGCCCAGTTCCGCAACTACCTGCAGTGGCTAGCGGCCCAGGACGCCCAAGCCGCCCGCGGGATCTGGCGCGACCAGTTGGCCGGACTCACCGGCGGCACCCTGGTGGCACCGGCCGCCGCCCAAAGCGCCGCGGTGCTGCCCGAGGTGGTGGAGCAGGATTTGCCCGAAGGACTAACCGAGCAGCTGATCACCCTGGCCCGCACCGCCCGGGTCTCCATCAACACCGTCTACTCGCTGGCCTGGTCGCTGGCGCTGCGCCAGCTGACCGGGCAGGATACCGTGGTCTTCGGGTCCACCGTTTCCGGGCGCCCGCCGGAACTGGCCGGGGTGGATGAAATGATCGGCCTGTTTTTGAATACCGTGCCGGTGATTACCGAAATCGACCCGCACACCAGTGTGGCACAGCTGCTGCGTGCCGTGCAGACCCGCCAGGGTGAAAGCCTGCAGGCCCAATTTGTGGGGTTGTCCACCATCCAGCAGGACGCCGGAATCGGCACCCTGTTCGACACCCTCTACGTCATGCGCAACACCCCGGAAGACGACGACGCCCTTGAAACGCTCAGCGCGCAGACCGGGCTGCTGGAAATCGAGGGCGGCGATGCCACCCACTACCCGCTGACCTTCATCGTGCATCCGGGGGACACCTACCGGCTGATCCTGGCCTACCAGGGGGAGCAGTTCTCCGCCGCGGCGGCCGGCGCGCTGCTTGACTCGGTCTTCTCCATCCTCGCCGCGCTCGCCGCGCATGCCCACGCGCCGCTGGGCACCGCCTTGGCCGCCATCACCACCCAGGCTTCTGCGCTCAGCACCCAGGCGCTGACCGGCACCTGGCGTGAACTGGGCACGGACTCGCTGGTGTCGCTGCTGCAGCGCACCGCCGCCAGCTACCCGGACCGCCCGGCGCTCATCGACGGGGAGAACACCCTCACCTATGCGCAGCTGTGGCGTGAAATCTCATCGATTGCCAGCTGGCTTCAGGCCCAAGGCCTGGGCCCGGGTTCCACCATCGGATTGGGGCTGCCGCGCGGAAACCGCACGGTGGCGGCGATTTTCGGGGTCATGGCCGCCGGCGCGGCCTACATCCCGTTGGATGCGGCCTACCCGGATGCCCGGGCGGCCAAGATGTTCACCACCGCCGGGGCGGACGCGGTCCTGCTTGAACCGGGATCGGCCCGCGACGCGCAGGTGCTGGGCTCATCCGGCGCCCGGGTGCTGGTGCTCGATGAGGCCGCGGCCACCGGCCACGCCGGGGCGGATGCGCACACTCTGCACCCGCAGTATTCCCACGCGGACACCGCCTATCTGATGTTCACCTCCGGCTCCACGGGGGAACCCAAGGGAGTTTCGGTACCGCACCGCGGACTGGTGAACATGTTGGCAAACCACCAGCGTGAAATTTTCGACCCGGCCATCGCCCGGGTGGGCGAGCGGCCGCTGGTCATCGCGCACACCGTGTCCTTCGCCTTCGACATGTCCTGGGAAGAGCTGTTCTGGCTCATCGAGGGGCATACCGTGCACGTGCTGGATGAGACGCTGCGCCGCGATGCCGCGCAGATGGTGGATTACCTGCGCGCCGAATCGGTCGACGTCATCAACGTGACCCCGTCGGTGGCCAGCGCGCTGCTGGCCGAAGGCCTGCTGGCGGTCGGCGAGCACCACCCGGCGCTGGTGCTGCTCGGCGGCGAAGCGGTCGGTGCCGAGGTCTGGGATGCGTTGCGCGCAGATGGCACCTGCGAGGGCTACAACCTCTACGGCCCCACCGAATACACCATCAACGCGCTGGGCGCCGGCACCGATGGCAGCCAGGTCCCGGTGGTCGGCGGGCCCATTGAAAACACCAACGCCTACGTGCTGGACAGTGCGCTGCGTCCGGTGGCCGATGGCGCCCCGGGAGAGCTGTACCTGGCCGGGGACGGGCTGGCCAACGGCTATGTGGCACGTCCCGCGCTCACCGCCTCGCGGTTTGTGGCCAACCCCTTTGGGGCGCCGGGCAGCCTGATGTACCGCACCGGGGATATTGTCTCCCTGGATTCCACCGGGCAGCTGCTGTTCCACGGACGCTCCGACTCGCAGGTCAAGATCCGCGGTTACCGCATTGAACCCGGGGAGGTGCAGGCGGTGATCGCCGCCGATCCGCGGGTTGGTTCGGCCGCCGTCCTGGCCCGCCGCATGCCGCAGGGAAACCTCGCCCTGATCGCCTATGTGGTTCCGGCTTCCGCCACGGAGGATGAGGATGCCAAGGCACGGTTGATCGACGCGGTGCGCGCCCGCGCCCGCCGCGAACTGCCGGACTACATGGTCCCCACCCACCTGGTGCTGATCCAGAAGCTGCCGCTGACCCCGAACACCAAACTGGATGTGGCAGCGCTGCCGCTGCCGGCACCGAGCGTCGGGCGCGCTCCGGCCGGCAGCGCCGAAACCGCCGTGGCCGAGGTGTTCACCGCGGTCCTCGGGGTGGATAGCGTGCACGCCGAAGACGATTTTTACCTGCTGGGCGGGGACTCGCTGAAGGCCATGCGCGCCATCTCCTTGCTGCGCTCACGTTTTGAGACCTCGCTGACCGTCGGCACCCTGGCCGCGGCCCCCACCGTTGAGCTGCTCGCCGCCAAACTCTCCGCAGGCAGCGATTCCTCCTTTGACGTGGTGCTGCCGCTGACCCGCGGCACCGGTGCCCCGCTGTTCTGCTTCCACCCGGCCGGCGGGCTGGGCTGGAGCTACGCGGCCCTGGCCGGACACCTTGGCCGAGGCCGGGAAATCATCGCGTTGCAGTCCCCGCGGCTGACCGGCCAGGGACCGCGGGACATGATTGCGCTGCGTGATCTGATGGTTGAACAGATTCGATCCCTGCACCCGCACGGCCCCTACCACCTGCTGGGTTGGTCCTTCGGGGCGCACCTGGCCCACATGGTCGCCGGGGAACTGGAAGCCGCCGGGGAGCAGGTGCTCACCCTGTCGCTGCTGGATGCCGACGCTCTCACCGTGGAACCCGTGCAGGGTCCGGCCCCGGATGACGCCGCGGGCCTGGAACAGGATGCGTTGAACTTCCTGCTGGCCGGGGCGCTGCGTGAACTTCCTCAGTGGCTCGTCAGCCCGTACCAGCGGGAGGACGTGCTGGAGTTCCTGGCCGAAGCCGGGGGAGTGTGGAGCCACTTCGCCAGCGACAAGCTGGAGGCCATCTTGGATTCCTACGGCTACAACGTCGGGGTGCTGCCCGGTGCCAAGTATGTTCCGGTGCAGGCGGACACCCGCCTGTATACCGCAACGATCACCCGGCACGGGGTGTCGGCCAGCGATCCGCAGCGAAGCGCGGCTGGATGGGCCGCGCACAGTGCCGGGAAGTTCTCCGCGCAACTGGTTCAGGCCGGGCACCACGAAATGACCACCCCGGCGGCCCTGGGCGTTATCGGCCCGCAGCTGCGCGAGGACCTGGCGGCGGCCGAGGCCGCGCAGGCCTGACACCGGACCGCATCCGATCCATTTTTTAGTTTCAGAGAATTATTCACAAGTTTTATCTCAAGGAGTATCCATGAATCCCTTTGATCGCACCGACGGCAGCTTCCTAGTCCTGGTCAACCACCTGAATCAGCACAGCATCTGGCCCGAGTTCGCCCAGGTTCCCGAAGGCTGGAACCAGGTATTCGGCCCGGCGGCCCTTGGGGAAGTCAACGAATACGTTGAAGAGCACTGGAGCGACATCACCCCGCGGGAATCCGCCCAGTGATCACGTGGCTGCGCCGCCACAGCATTGATCTCGGTCCGCTGCGCAGCAGCCGCTCGTTCTCCCTGATCTTCTGGGGGCGTTTGGTATCCATTGCCGGCATCGGGGTGCTGAGCACCGCGATTCCGTTGCAGGTATATGCGTTGACCGGCTCCTCCATCCAGGTCGCGCTGGTGGCCACGGTGATGGGTATCGCCGGATTTGTTGGCGCCTTGTCCGGCGGCCTGCTGGCCGACCGGTTGGATCGACGCAAACTGATTCTGGTGGCCCGCAGCGCGGCCATTG
This sequence comes from Glutamicibacter sp. NPDC087344, assembly GCF_044744225.1. Classification (NCBI taxonomy): domain Bacteria; kingdom Bacillati; phylum Actinomycetota; class Actinomycetes; order Micrococcales; family Micrococcaceae; genus Glutamicibacter; species Glutamicibacter sp. NPDC087344. Next base: position 26,866 of record NZ_JBIUXY010000002.1, read on the forward strand.
CCGGATTCGCGCTGCTGGCGGTGAACGCCTTCCTGCCCGACCCGTGGCTGGCGGCCTTCCACGTGGCCGCGGCCGTGGACGGGTTGGCCGGCGGCATCAGTGCCACCGCACTGTCTGCCGCCGTGCCGCGCACCGTCGAAGAATCCCAGCTTCCGGCCGCGAGCGCGCTCATGGCCATCAGCATGGATTTGGGCATGGTGCTCACCCCGGCCTTAGGCGGCCTGCTCTACGCGGTAATTGGCCCAGGCTGGCTGTATATCTGGGTGATTGCCGCGAGCTTAGCCAGTGTGGCGTTGCTATACCGGCTTCCCGAACTGGAGCCGGGGGCGGAGGAACAAAACGAGATTGATCAGCAGATCCGCCGGGCCTCACTGCTTGGTGCTTTCACCCAGACCTGCACGCAGGCCTGGGGCGACACCCGGGAAGGACTGGGTTTTGTCACCCGTGATCGGATCATCGGGCCCATCATGCTGCTGGGGTTCATCCAGCTGTTGTGCGCCTCGCCGTATGTGCTGATTCCCGAGTTCGCCGAACGGCAGCTGGGCCTGGGACCGGAAGCCGCCGGGCTGCTCTACTCGGCCCCGGCCGCGGGCGCGCTGCTGGCCTCGCTGTCCAGCGGGTGGACCTCCAGGGTCCGCCCGGTGGGCCGGATTCTGCTGCTCGTTTTGTGCGCTTCCAGCCTGGGGGTGCTGGCCCTGGGGCTGAGCAATTCCCTCTGGGTGGCATTGGTGGCCATGGCCCTGACCGGTGTGGGAGATGTTTTGGCGGAGATCTTCCGGTACACGATCATTGCCCGCCGAACCCCGGACCGGCTCCTGGGCCGGGTCAGCGCGGTCTGGAGCGCCCAAGGAACCGTGGGTGATACCCTCGGCGGCCCGTTGCTCTCGCTGCTGGCCAAGGTGTTGGGCCCCGGTGGGGCAATTGCCGCCGGCGGGGCCATGGCCCTGGTCTTCAGTGTCGCCGTCGCGGTTTCCGGGAAAGAACTGCGCGCGCTGCAGATTCAGCCCGAGGGCCCCGAAGCCATTGATGACAGCATTCAAGCGGCGGCCGGCGACAACGCCTAACTCGCCACTAACAAGGCGCCGGGAACTCGAATCACTTCCGTTCCCGGCGCCTTGTGGTTTGCTGAAGTTGACCTCTATGTATGCAGAGATTCGAGTTTGGATGACTGCCAGACCAAACGGGTTGGGTCGCGTCAGCGCGGTTCAACATTTGTTGTTTGTGCCTGTAGTCCGCATGCGCAGGATCTCCCAGAATACGTAGTTTAGAGCTAAAGAATCGGCAACAAGTTGGCAATAGGGACTTGGCGGCCTGCATGATTTTTCGGCACAGGAGCTCATCCGGGAAATCAAATGAATTTCATTGCTCGAATGGACCTGGGTTTCTTGTTGGAGGTAACGATCTATTGACACAATGGTTGGCTTATCGGTACCCATGTGTCATGAAGACGATGACGACACGTGAGGCGTCTGCAGTCTTGGGCGTCACCACTGAAGCTGTCAGAAAAATGCTGAAAACTGGGCGTTTGGAACAGGCCGGGGTGGCTTGACGAACGATCCTGATAGACACAGAGTCGGTGTACCGTGCAAAACACGCAGGTAGGCGCTCGGGCCGTTTATGGACAGATCAAACCGCTTGGGCTGCCCTGTTTTTGCTCTCTGGCCAAAAAGTCACCTGGCTGTCTTCAAGCGAGTTATGGAGGTTGCGCAAGAAGATTTCCCGCATTTCGGCGGAGGAATTCCACCAGCTTGCGCGCAATCGCGCGACACCACGTCGTTTCCGTGGCAGCGTCTCATCAAAAGCCCAGCTATCTACAGTCCTTGGCATCACAGGCATTACAAGTCTTGAAGATCGTCGTATTGCTAACTCCTTCGGCTTGGCTGCTGGAACTACTGGTCTGGAAGGCTACGCAACGGCCGGGTTTATCGACGAAATGCCAGGAGGCTAGGGCTCAGAGAAGACGCAACCGGTGACATATTGATTAGAGAGCTCAACTTCGTACCGCCACTTGAAAATGGCAAAGTGCCCATGGCTGCCATCGCAGTCGATCTGCAAGATGCGCATTCCACCCGCGAACGATCCGCCGGACGAACCAAAATCGAAGAGTTGTTATATGAGCGATAAGACAACCCCGCGCCAAACACTCAGCGTCGAACTTCCGGCAGGGGGATGGCCGCACATGAGACTCGAATCTAGTTCTCAGCGTGGCTGCGACTAACTCCACAGTCTTCAGGGGAGAGCAGGTGCATTGGTCGGCAACTGGCGCAACGTTTGGCGCAGTTCGTTAGTTTTGCTGTCGACTGCTTCTCGGCTGCGTGGGTTCACTTCGCGCGCTTCACTGCGCACCCGTAGCCATTCTGCTCGCCAGTGTTTAGCTTCGCGCTCTGTAGCAGCTTCGCTTTCCCACGTAGAGTACCTGCCGACAACCTGTGTGGTCAGTTCACGCATTACGTCGTAGATCATCGGATCAAAGTTGTGGTCTTGACTCTGGGTCATCTTTCACCTCTCCAGTAACGTCCGATGGTACCAAGAACGATACCTTTAGGGGGTTCGCACAAACCTAGTGGCCTGCATGATTTTTTCGTTAAACTGACGCTAGACGCTCTGAGAGATACCGATTAAGGGATACGCCTTGAGTGGCTGCCGCAATGGTTAGCTCACGGTGTTTTTCGGGAGAGACGCGCAGTTTGATGTTGCCGCTGTACTTGCGCTCAGTAATAGGACTTGGGACGTCTTCGCCGTTGGCCTCCATGTCCTCGATTACCTCACGAAGAAGCGAGCGAAGACCGAGCAGTGCTTCGACTTGATCCTCGTCCATCCAAGACAGCGAAGGAAACTCGGCCACGCTGGCAACGTACTCTTCGTCTTCAGGCGACCATACAACGCTGTACACGTAATGGGCTACAACAGATGACATACTAGCTGGCATTTTCAGTTCCCTTTGCGCTCTTCTGCCTTTTCGATTGCATTGAGCACTTGCCTCACCTGGTATGGCTTGGCCATGCCATTTTTGTTTTGAATATTAACGCGTGGATCGCCTTGCCGCGGCATCTTGAAGACGCAATGGCTTCCACTTGTTCGAGGTTCACCAAAATATGCAATGCATACTTTCACGAGCTCTGAATACCGGACCCCATTTGGATTAGAGTGCATTTTCTTCACGATGTCGTCAATCATCGGTACACCTCCATGGTTCCACTAATGGCACCATCTTGGCAAGGGTGTGAACCCCGCAAGATCTGTCACTGACAGGGTACTTCTATCCGCGGGTTACTGGCATCACTCGTCATACCTCTGTGCATTTCTCCCTGCACCGACTGTCAGGAAAGACTGGAGTTCACGAGTTGAGTTTCACCTAACGTCTCTTTCGAAATCTATGAGTAACTGAGTCGCTCGCCAATTTTGAGGCAAGGTCTCATAGGCAATCGTGGGCGATGGCCAGAACAGGTCAGAGGCTACCCCTGCGCGAATCCACATGGGTTTTTCCAGCAATAAACGTTTGTTCGCTAGTGCGGTCAGCGACAGGGGAAACCCTGGAAGCGGCCGGTGGAATGACGGGGAGAACGTACTTCGCTCGCTCCGATGTGAGCCCAGCGGTCGAGCCTAGAATTTGTTCAAGTCGGAGATGCTAAGAGGGCGGGTCTTCAGCGGCTTCGAACAAGCCAGCGTCGCAACATGCCCATCCCCGGCCTGAATCTGTTGCAGGAATAACGAGCCAGAATCGACACCGGGTGTGGGAACTGATACCCAGACCCCTAGCGGAGCGGCGCCGACTTCAAAACTGCTCGGATCAACACGCAATCCCTCGCCGGTGGCTTTGAGCAGTGCCTCCTTGGCGGAAAATATACTCAGGCGCAGGGAGTCGGGGTGCGCCTCTGAGGCCACGAGGACGCGCTCGCCGGGGGACAGTACCGTATCGTCAAACCCGGGAAAAACACCCGGGGCGCTCAGCGCCGGCCCTCGTTCCACATCCACACCAAGCAGCGCATTGGCCGGGCCCACGGCAGCCAAAACCAGTTCACGGGTACGGGAGAGCGAGACCGCGCGTTGCGGGTGGCGCGGTTGGCCATGATCCGTAATTCCACAGTCCGGGCAGTGGCGGGTAATCGGCAAGGTATGTGCGATTCGCGGGTCGGTGCCCAGTTCATGAGAAAGCAACAGGCGCAATAGGGCACGGGAAGCAAGGAGTGCCGCGGCATCGGCCGGTTGCTTGAGCGTTTCAGCCTTGGAGGCTTCGGCACCGAGTACCGGCTCGTAACCGCCCATGGTGTCTACCCATGAGGCCACCTCGTCGGGACGGGCCAAAAGATAACTGAGGTGTTCTGCTGAATCCACACCTTAAGCCTACGGGTGGCTGAAGCAATCGTGGTGCACATGACAAACAAGATGAGGCACTGAACTTGGCCTCGGCGAACTTGGCGAAAACACAATGCCGAGGGCCGGACGCTCTTGGGTGTTAGCGTTCGGCCCTCGGCCTATCTTCGAGGGGAATGGGTTGCACGGCGGTTCTCATGGGGCAGCGCTGACCCCGGAACGTTGCTCAGCGTTTACTGGGCCACCGCTGGAGAACAGATACGTGCTCAAGATCCACGTTTCCTCCTCGCTCTCGATACTCAGTACAGGAATTAGGCCTGCACCGAGAGGGTCTGCAACAGTGCCTGGGCAACCGCCTTGGATGATTCTGGATTTTGGCCCGTGATGAGCAATCCGTCTTGCACCACGTGGGAGCTCCAGTCATCCCCGCTGGAATAGATTCCGCCGTTCGTTTTCAGCATGTCTTCAACAAGGAATGGAACGACATCGGAGAGTCCGGCCCCTTCCTCTTCTGAGTTAGAGAATCCAGTGACCTGTCGCCCTTCGACCAGAGGCCGTCCGTCAGCGGTCTTGACGTGGCGCAACGCGCCAGATGCGTGACATACCAAGGCGGTGGGTTTCTGGGCCTGAACAAAATCCTGGATCAGTTTGATTGACTGCCGGTCTTCGGCCAGGTCCCACATCACTCCGTGGCCACCGGGGTAAAAGACAGCATCGTAATCATCGGCGGAAATCGTGGACAGAGGCACCGATTGCCCCAGCACGGCCAGCGATTCCTGATCGGTTTCAAAACGACGAGTCTCATCGGTTTGGTATTCGCTTTGGGTGCTGAGCGGATCCAGCGGTGGACGGCCGCCCTTCGGCGAGGCGAGGGTGATCTCCGCCTTAGCTTCTTTGAACAAATAGTAGGGTGCCACAAATTCTTCTAACCAGAACCCGGTTTTACGCCCGCTGTTGCCCAGCTGATCATGTGAGGTGAGTACAATCAAAATTTTCATTCAGGTAGCCTTCCTGCTTTGGGGAATGATGAGGAGAAAGTTGGAGAACCAGAGGGTATGTGCCCGCGACAGCCGGGTAATAGCGCTACGCATGGAGACCAAGAACGGGGCACAGTTTCTGACTGCCGAGGTTCTGAATCCAGTACTAACAAAGGTAGGACAATGCCTGAGCAGTTACTTGCAGATTCCATCGTCAGTATTGTGGATTCCTACAATCCTGTGAGAAGGTGTTCGGAATCGTTCCGCATAGCGGATATTGAGCAGCAACGTTCTTTGGCCGGGAGATATCCGGTGAGTGAGAAGATCTTTTCCCGAAAAATATTCAGCTGTGCACATGTCAGGAACTTACATGTTTGATTCGATGGAACCTTTGGATTTCCGCGTCAGCTCCGCCGATGTGGTGGCCGAAATCAAGGAATTGGCACGAGAGGTAGGTACCAACTCGGGTGCTTTTCCAGGTCTGGTCATCTACCGCTACGAAGCGCCTGCTGCACCAATATGGGAAGAAGTCAGCGAACTGCACCTCTGCGTGATCATGCAGGGTCGAAAATGCATCACGATGAACGGGATCGAGAAGTATTATGATCCGTTTTCGTATCTGGCGGTGCCCGGTGACGTTCCGTTTAGGACAGTTATTCTGGAGGCCAGCCCTGCAGAGCCGTTTCTGTCTTTTGGTCTGCAACTTGATCCGGATCTGGTCCGGCAGGTGTCGGCTGAGATCATGGAAGAACAACGGTCGGCTGGCCAGATGAGTCCATCTGCGAGCACTTCGGCCGGTGGAACATCTCATTCAGTATTGAGCCGAGATTTTCTGGACGCGATTCTAAGGTTCCTGCGCTCGCTCAAGTCAGAAACCGAAAAAAGGGTGTTGGCGCCGGCCTACCTACGGGAGATTGTCTTCCGCGCGCTGCAAGCAGAGCAATATGCTCCTCTGGTGAAGCGCGCCGCCGGCGAGCAAACGCATCAGCCAATTCGGGCGGCCATGTCCTATGCCAAAGAACATCTGGCGGAACCTTTGACCGTGGGTGAATTAGCGGTGCAGGCGCATATGAGTACTTCAGCGTTCTCACCCCTTTTCCGCGAAGTGACGGGACAATCTCCGTATCAGTTCATCAAGGATCTCAGGCTGAAACGCGCCCGCGAGCTGTTGTTGGCCAGTGGCTCAAACATCACCGAGATTTCGCGTGAAGTTGGGTATGGCAGCGCCTCGCACTTCATCAATGAATTTCGCGATCGCCATGGGATCTCCCCACGCGCGTTCGCCGACAACCGCTCTGAATGGATGGCGCCGGTTCACCACTAACTTTCCAAGGCTTACTGGCAAATTTGAGACCTGCGGCATCACTTGGCTGGGAGATCAACTCAACCAGGCGTCTTCGGCACCTAGTTTGCCGCTTTTTCCCCCTGTCCCACATACCACGCGGCGATCTGAGTGCGCGAGGTGAAGCCCAGCTTGGACAGGATATTTTCGACATGCCCGTCAACCGTTCGCGGGGAAATGACCAGGGTGCCGGCAATGTCCTTGTTGGTATTTCCTTCGGAGAGCAGGCCGGCAATTTGCTGTTCGCGTTTGGTTAGTGAAACCCCAGCCGGGGTTTTCAGGTTAATCCGCGGTGCGGGCTGCTGGCTCGACGGGCTGTGAAGCGGCGCCGCCACCTCGGTCGCCCCGGAGGCATTTTTCAGCGCAATCTCGATGGCTTCAACTTCGCTTGGTTCACCGACCGCCGCATGGATCTGCGCGACCCGGCTTTCACCCAGGGCCTGCTGCACCAGGTTGATGGTCTGCAGCGAATCACCCTCCAGGTGGGGTCCGAACGCGGCGATTGAGGTACCAAATCCTCGCCAGACCGACCGGGCTGCCAGGTGGGCGGTGCCCGCTTGCTCAAACTGCCCCTTGGCTGCCAACGTCCAGGCCATATCGTCAATGGTCAGCGCGGTGCAAATGCCGTCCAGGAAGTCGCGTTCAATTTCCAGCCCGGCCATTTGAGAATTCAAGGCGGAGTCAAGGTCTCCCAGGTGGCGTTGGCATAAACCGGAGACCCAATGCGAATACGCCTTGGTCCACAGCTCGCCGAGCGCCTCGCTTTCAGCAATCGCGCCCTGACAAGCCGCCAGCCCTGCCTCGGCATGAGCTCTGCCCGCGTAGGCCTGCGCCCAGGCGCGCTGGAACACGGCGATGAGCGCAGACATGGTGTCGCCCACCCGGCGGTGCACCGCGATGGCCGAGCCGAACATGTCAATTGCCGGTTCCAGATCCCCGCCAAAAAGATGGCGCAGCGCATCCCAATGGTCGGCATGGGCCGCCAAAACCGGGTCATTTCTCAGTTCGGCCACCTGACGGCACTCTTCAAGATAAACCTTGGCCCCATCGCGGTCTCCCTGGACCAGGCAAACCCAGGCGGCTGACCACAACGCATTGCCGCGTTCAGCGGTGGGTTCCTGCGTCAGTGCCAGCAGGCGATCCATCCAACGACGCCCATCGCTGAGGTTTCCGCCAGCGTGCCAATGGTAGCGAAGCAGGGCCGCCAGGGTGGCCCCGGCCAATTCTTCTCCCGGGGTGGTCGCAGACCACTCGAGGGCTGAGAGCAGGTTCGCATGATCACGCCGAGCGGCGGCAAGCCTGCCTGCCTGATCCGGGCCGCACCACTTGGAGACCATGTCAGCGGCGCGTTGCAAGTAGTGATCACGTTGCCTCCGGCGCAGGTCGGCGGTTTCGCCGCTGGCTTCAAGGAGCTCTGCACCGTATTCACGAAAGGTGAAAAGCTGCCGGTACCGTTGCTGTTGCCCGCTGCGTGCGAGCGACCCGCGGGGACGTTCGGCCACCACCAGTGATTTTGAGATCAGGTGATCCAACAGGTCGAGGACTTCGCCGCGGCTGATCTCCCCGAAACCGCACACTTCCTCGGCCGCTTCAAGATCGAAACCACCGGGGAAGACCGTCAACCGGGCCCACAGCAGGCGTTCTGCCGGGGAACATAGTTCATAACTCCAATCCACCAGGGCGCGTAGCGTCGCTTGCCGGGGGACCGCTACCCGGTTGCCACCGGTCAGCAAGTCGAACCGGCGATCAAGGCGCTTGAGCAGTTCGGTGATGGACAACGACCGCAAGCGTGACGCTGCCAGTTCGATGGCCAGCGGAATCCCATCCAAACGCTGGCAGATCTGGGCAATCGCGGACTGGTTGTGGCTGGTCAGCTGGAACTCCGGATCGATGCTGCGGGCCCGGTCAATCAGCAGCAGCACCGAGTCGTATGCCTCAATGGACTGGTGAGCCGCCGCCGAATCGCTGGGAGCGGCCAGCGGCGGCACCAGGTAGATCTGTTCGCCAAGAATTTCCAGCGGTTCGCGGCTGGTGGTCAGCACTCGCAGCCCGGGGGCGACCTCCAAAAGTTGGGCAACAACATCGGCAACATCCTCGACCAGGTGCTCGCAGTTGTCCATGATCAGCAGCAGCTGCCGATCCCTCAGGTAGTCAGCCAGGCGTTCAAGCGGGGACCTGTTGGATTGGTCGGGCAGGCGTAATGCCGTGGCTATCTGGGAGCCAATCAGCGACCCGTCTTCCAGCGCGGCCAGCTCAACCACCCACGCCCCGTCGCGGAATGTTTTGCGCGAACGTGCCGCCAATTCCAAGGACAACCGCGTTTTACCGACCCCTCCGGGGCCTAAGAGGGTCAGGAGCCGGGCATGGGCTAATAAACCGCGCGTTGCGGTGATCTCATCTCGTCGGCCAATGAAACTTGTTAGATCTGGCGCCCCCTGCAGCGGGCCGCTCACTGTTGTGTGGTTCATGATCCTCCTGTGATGGGAAACACAATACAGGTAGGTAAGGGGGTGATATCACCCATGTTTGCTGCGGATGAAATCACCAGACTGTAAACACAACAGAAAATCAACAAGTCAGGAGGGTGGCAATGCGAAAACAAAACCTCGTTTCGAGAACAGCTCTGCCGCCCCAGAGCACCTGGCCGGCCCAAACTTTCCGGGTGGATCAACACTAAGGAACCCAGATCTGCACCGATTCGAAACCCACCCGGCGTATTCGACGTCCACTAGCCGGCCCAACGTGAGCAGCGCGGGCCGCTATCCCTTCAACCCCCTTATTCCTCCAACAGTATCGGGAGCCTTTCATGCCTCGAATTGCCTACCTCCTCTCTAGCGCACATGAAATAGACCTGCGCGACAGCCCCAATCACCCCACCGGTTATTGGGCAGAGGAAGCACTGAAGTCATATGAAAAGTTTGTCGAAGCAGGAGCCGAGATCGTGGTGCTGACACCCGACGGCAAGCTGCCGGTGGCCGACCCCTACGGGCTTGAACCGATTTTTCATTACCCGGACGCCGACCGCGACTACTTCGCCTCGGTGTACCGCACGTTCCACCACGATCCAGATGACATCCGGATCACCCTGTCCCACACCACCGAGCAAGAATTGATGGCCTCACGCCGGATCGCCCGGTTGCTTTCCGAGGCGGGTCACAGCGAGCGGGAAGCCCACACCTTGATCAGCAAGGCGGCAAAAATCGCTTGGAGCCAGCAGCGGAAACTGGTTGAGGTGATGGTTGCTGAAGAGCTCACCGGAGGCCTGAGCGAACAGGCGCTGCGCGCAGCAGTCGCAGAACTTGAGGCAGACAGCGCCGCACTGGCCCAGTCTCGCAAAGCCGCCCTTGACGCTATCGAGGGGTTCAACGCTCCGGTGTCGCTGGCTTCGCTCAGCGAGCAGGAACTGCAGGAATTCGACGCGATCTTCGCCCCAGGCGGCCACGGCCCCATGGTGGATCTGTACAACAACCCGGATGTTGGCAGGCTCCTGGAGATCCTTCACAAGAAAAATGCGACCATCGCCTCGCTGTGCCACGGCCCGGCCTTGCTGCTCTCGGCCCCGGATCGCGAGGACGGCCAGTGGCTGTTTGAAGGTTACCGGCTCACCTCGTACACCGATGACGAGGAAGACCAGAACAAGATTGGCCAGCTGGGCATGCCGTGGCTCTTGGCCGACGCGCTGCAGAACACCGGCGCAATTTTTGACGATGCGCCCTATGCCTGGGCTTCTCACGTGGTGGTGGATCGAAACCTGATCACCGGCCAGAATCCCAATTCAACCGAGGCTACCGCTGCTGCGGTCGTCAAGGCACTCGACCTTGTCTGAACCCACCTAAAGGAGCCAATCATGTCACCCACCCAGCAGCACATCGTCGAATCCTTCCTCACCGCGTTCCGCGACAAGGATGTCGCCGGGGCACTGCAGAATGTGTCTGAGAACGCGAGCATCACCATTTTCCCGCTTCGCATCACCGACGGTCCGAAAAACGTGATGACCGAGCTGCTCAGCGACATCGTCATAGCTTTTCCGGATCTGCTCCTCACCGTCAAAAACGTGATCGAGCTGGAACACGGCAGCGTGGTTGTTGCCGAATTCAAGGTCGAGGGCACCCAAGCCGCGGATTTCCTCGGGGTGATCAATCAGGAAAAGCACCTGGACGTCGACACCGCATGGCGGTTCACCCTTGAGAACGGCCAGATCAACCACATTGACGCCTACTGGTGCCAAAACCAGCTCTACCGCCGGCTTGCCGTCAAACGGCAAGACCAAGTGGCCATCGTCTAACGAGAAGGAGAAGTCCAATGATTTCACTCGATTCCAACTCAACGTCGGTGGCTCTGACACCTGCGGAAGTTGTCACCAAGTTTTTTGATGTTTACCGTCAACGCGACGTCGTCGCCATGACCGAACTGTGCACGGACAACGCAGATTTTTCCTATATTCCATTCGAAGTATGGGCGAAGCAGCGGGTTGTGCGTGGGGATGGAAAGGTCCGCACCATCGGCCGGGTCATCTGGAGCGGGCTGATCAACGCCTTCCCGGATCTGGGCAACACCGTGTTCCACATCGATGCGAACAACGAAACCGGCAACGTCGTAGTTTCCTGCGACATCACCGGAACCCAGGACTCCGCGTGGGGATTCATCGAATCAAAAGGTCAGTATTTCGCTGAACCGCACCTCTTCATCATGCACGTGAACAACGACGGATTAATCGACAGCATTAGTGCCTATTGGGACAACTCAGGTGTCAATCGGCAACTGGGCCACCTCGAAGTCGACTAGAAAAGGGAGCTAAAACCATGGCATTGCTCAAGCGCGAAGAATGGCAAGATTTTGTCCGCAACGTCGACTGGACGCTGTCCTATGTTGATGACGAAGCCGTTTACCCTGATTGGCTGTCCGGCACCGGCAAGGTACCCCGCGAAGCCTGGCTTACCTGGGAAGAAGGCTACAAGGTCAGCTATTCCGAATATGTCTACACCCAGCGTGAAAAGGAAGCCTCGACCTTTGCGGTCAAGGCGGCCCTGCAGCGGACCTCGACCTTTGACCATCTTGACGAGGGCTGGAAATCATCCACTAAAATGCACTTCGGCGGTGTCGCCCAGGTTGAATACACCGCAATGCTCGCCGAACTCAAGATGGCACGATTCGGCCTGAACGCGGCCTGGCGAAACATGGCCGTCTACGGCCAGCTGGACGAGCTGCGGCACAACGCACTGACCACCTTCTTTGGACACGAACTCATCGTCAAGGATCCTCAGTTCGACTGGACCCAAAAGGCCTACAGCACCAATGACTGGGTGCCGATCGCCCTGCGCACCCTGTTCGACGGCTTCATGACCACCTCGAACGCCGTCGACTGTGCACTGATGTTGCCGTTGACCTTTGAAACCGGCTTCACCAACCTGCAGTTCGTTGCGCTCTCTGCAGATGCGATGCAAGCCGGCGACATCAACTTCGCCAACATGATCTCCTCCATCCAAACCGATGAGGCCCGGCACTCCCAGCAGGGGGTGGCCACGCTGGAAATCCTGGTGGAGCACGACCCGCAGCGCGCCCAGTGGATCATCGACAAGGGATTCTGGTCCAACGCCCGCGCCTTCGCCGCGCTGACCGGGCCGGCCATGGACTACTACACTCCGCTGGAGCACCGGAAGCAGTCCTACCGCGAATTCATGGAGGAATGGATTGTCGACCAGTTCATCCGCACCATTGAAGACTACGGGCTGAAAAAGCCGTGGTTCTGGGATGAGTTCATGCGCGGCCTGGACACCTGGCACCACAGCCTGCACATGGGCATGTGGTGGTGGCGTCCGACGCTGTGGTGGAACCCTACCGCCGGAGTCTCCAAGGACGAACGCGACTGGCTGCGGGAGAAATACCCCAACTGGGAAGCCGTGTACGGGGACAAGTGGGATGTCATCATCGACAACGTCAACGCCAACAACGTGCAGGCGACACTTCCCGAAACCCTGCCGTGGCTGTGCTCGACCTGCCACCTGCCGATGTGCAACCCGACCCAGGCTCGTGACGGCAGCTGGCGCATCCGCGACCACAAGCTGGATTACAACGGCAAGAAGCTGCACTTCTGCAGCCTCGGGTGCCGGCAGATCTGGTGGAAGGACCGCGACAACGTCAACCACCAGACACTCGTCGACCGGTTCCTCGACGGCCAGATCCAGCCGATGACGGTTGAAGGAATTCTGGGATACATGGGAATGACCCCGGAGGTCATGGGTGATGATCCGAACTACTCGGCCTGGACCCGCGACTACCAGGGACGCGAAGCCCGCGGACTAATCAGGATTGGTGAGTGAGATGTCTGAAGAGAAAATTGAGCTCGGGGTTGAAGACCGGGCCCCGGAAATGGTGTCGCTGAGCGCGGTGTTCTCCACGGATTTCGTCTCCATCCTCGTGCCGGTCACCACGGCCAGCACCATGGATGAGGTCGCCGCCGCGGTGGCGCACCATTCAGAAGGACGACGGGTCAGGGCCCTGCCGCACCCGAAAATCGTAGTCCACAACGGCCGCAAGCTGCCACGCTCGATGACCGTTGCGGAAGCCGGTATCACGGCGATGGATTTTGTCTCGGTCGAATACGACATGTCGGAGGTTATCTCATGAAAAATCCAGTCGGCCCCGTGCTCCGCATCGGCGATGAAGTGGACAAGATCATTGAGGCCATCGAGGAAGACAACCCGGATACCGAGATCGAGGTGATTGACCGCGGCGCCTACATCCGAGTCCAGGCTGAAAACAAACTGGTACTCACCGAGGCGACCCTGCAGGACTATCTCGGAGCCGACTACCGGATCCGTTCACTCGAAGTGGTGTTGTCCTCTTTCGCCGGGCGAGTTTCAACCACCAGCGATTCGATCATGTGGGAAAGCGCTGAATCAGCCAAAGCTTCCGCAAAACTGTTGAAGGAATCAAACCGATGAGCACCCAAGCCCCTAAACAACGCAAGCAGCGGACCTTCAGCGCTTTCGGAGATGTGCGCCGGCTGCCCAGCGAATACGAGGTTGTCACCCACGCGCAAAACTGGAATACCCGCAGCGGCAAAAAGAGCGTGTTTGAACAGAACCCGTCCTCACCGGGCAACCTGTGGTTTCTGACCTACCGGGAGAATTCCCCATTCCAAGCAGATAATTGGGAAGGTTTCCGGGACCCGGATCAGATCGCCTACCGCTCCTACGTCAACCTGCAGGCAAGCGAACAGACCAAACTGGACGGCGTGTTGGAAAAGTACGGTGACAGCGGGGCAGATCAGACGCTGTCGGCGGAGCAGGTCACCATGCTCGGTGAGCTTTTCACCCCGTCGCGGTTCCTGGTCCACGGATTCCAGCAGGCTGAAGCCTACATCGGTTTCATCGGTCCGACCTCCTACGTCACCAGTGCCGCCGGATACGCGAATGCGGACTTCCTGCGCCGGGTCTCAGCCGTTGCCTACCGCACCCGGGCCTTGCAGATCGCCCACCCCGAGTCCGGAATCGGAACCCGGGAACGGGAACTGTGGGAGAAGCACCCCGCCTGGCAACCGGCCCGGGAAGCCATCGAACGGGCGCTGATCGCCTATGACTGGGGTGAAGCATTCACCTCGCTGAACCTGGTGCTGGGACCAACACTGGATGATGTGTTGCTGCAGCAATTCGGCGACGTGAGCAGAAGCCGCGGGGATGAGCAGTCGTGGCTGCTCTCCGGGCTGCTCGGCTCGGACAGCGCACGGCGCAACCGCTGGAGCGGTGCCTTGGCCAAATACGCGATTGCCCAGCGGGCCTCCAACGAAGTTCCGCTGCGCAAATGGATCAACCGGTGGTCGCAGATCGCGGACGCCGCGGCCGCAAGTCTTGCCCCCTTGCTGGGCAAAACCGAAGACGACGTTGTCGCCAGCGCACGCGCAGCGCGCGAAGCATTCCATGCAGACATTTTTGAATTGGCAGAGAAAGTGGGTTGAGTACAATGAGCGAAACGATCCCGCAGCAGTGGCAAGAGGTCTCCTCCCTCGATGACTTGTGGGAAGGCGAAATGACCGCGGTTGAGGTCAAGGGGAAATCGGTCCTCCTGGTCAACCACGACGGTGAGGTCCTGGCCTACAAAAACCGTTGCCCGCACCAGGAATGGGCCTTGGATGACGGTGACCTTGACGGCAACAAGCTGACATGCGCCCAGCACCTGTGGGAATTCGATGTCTGCACCGCCAAGGGCATCAACCCCTCAACCCACTCGCTCAGCGCCTATCCGTGCCAGGTCGCTGAGGACGGCACCATCTCGGTAGATGTGTCATGAAATCCGTGGTCCTGGTAGGTGGTGGGGTGGCCACAACGGCCACCGCCACCGGGTTGCGGAACGGAGGATTCGAGGGCGAGATCATTCTTGTCACCGACGAGACCCACCTGCCGTATGAACGTCCGCCGCTGTCGAAGGAGTATCTGTCCGGGGAGTTCGGCCAGAGCGACTTCCAGATCAATTCGGAAGACTGGTACACCCAGAACAACGTTGAGCTGGTGCTGGGAACTCGGGCGGACAAGCTGGATACCGCCGCCCGCACGGTCCAGCTATCCGATGGCCGTTCGCTTTCCTACGACGCACTGGTGCTGGGCACCGGTGCCAGGGCCCGGACCCTGGAAGGCTTCGGGGGTGATCGAATCCATGTGCTGCGGAACTTCGCTGATGCAAGCCGGCTGAAGGGCCGCATCATTCCCGGGCTTCACCTGGTAGTTCTGGGTGCGGGATTTGTCGGTTGCGAGCTGGCCTCGGTCGCTGCCAAACGCGGCGCCCAAGTCACCGTGTTCCACCCCGGCTCCATTCCGCTGAGCCGCGGGGCGGTCCCGGAAGTCGGACACAGCATGCTCTCCATCCACCATGAAAACGGCGTCAAATTCCGGGTGGGAGAAACGGTCACCTCCATGACGCAGACACCCACCGGGTTGGAACTGAGCACCAGCGACGGGGAGAAGATCATCTGCGATGAACTGCTGCTTGCCGTCGGTTCGGTACCCAACACGGAGATCGCCTCTGACGCAGGGATCGAGGTGGACGGCGGGATCATCACCGACGAGTACGGCCGAACCAGCGCCGCAGGGGTCTACGCGGTAGAGGATGTAGCGGCCCAATTCCATCCGAAGTATGCGCGCAGGATTCGTATCGAGCATCACGATACGGCCATGCGCCAGGGGATGAACCTGGCTCGCAACCTGCTCGGTGAGTCGGTGCCATTCAGCGAAGAGCACTACTTCTGGTCCCACCAGTATGAACACAACCTGCAATCGGTAGGGCTGTCCGAGGGAGGCCAGCGCGTGATGCGCGGGTCGCCGGAGGGCCGTTCGTTCTCGGTGTTCACCGTTGACGGCGGGCAGATCAAGGCCGTGGTGACACTGAACCGTCCGCAGGATGTGTTGCAGGTGAGAAAACTGCTCAATGTCGAACATCAGGTCACTGCGGAACAACTCGCCGATGAGGGGTTCGCGCTCAAGAGCCTGCTCCCGCAGCGGGTCAGGCCGGCACGAAGTGAGGTGAAGAGATGAGCACGATGGAGAAAACCCTGCAGATCCAGGTGCAGGAGGAGCAACTGAGGATGGCCGCCTCCGAGGTGACCACCGCACTGTCCCAGGTGCTGGGACTGTCCGCCATCGACGCACGGTCGCGGCTGCGTTTCGGACCGGGGGCAACCTATGAACGGTTGGCTCGGCTCCTGGACAAGGCGCTGATGCAAGCCGAGGCATCCGGGCTCGATCCCCACGTGCTCGTGGTGGACACCGGCCATGCGGCGGCTGCCGAAGACATTGTGCGGATCCGCCGGAAGGCCCATGGTCTTGCCGACTGGATCAGCAGCCCCGCCAGCGACGTGAGCCTGACGCTCAGGCCACGCGGGCTGATGGGATCGGCTGCCTCCGAGGCTCCAACCGCGCACGCCGTCCCGGCCGCTGAACGCGTGGTCCTGGTGGAGCCTGATACGCAGGCCGCTTTGGACGTCCGCGAGGCGCTTTATGACGTGATCGATCCGGATTTGGGAATCAACGTGGTGGATCTCGGGTTTGTGCGTCGGGTCGAGGTTGATCCGGCGGGGCTTGCCCACATCACGATGACCTTGACCTCCGCGGCCTGTCCACTGACCGAGGTGATGGAGCGCAACATCGAAGCGGTGCTCGCCAAGAGTGGTTCGAAGTTCGAACTGACGTGGGAGTGGGTGCCCTCGTGGCGGCCGTCAGATATCAACTCTGAAGGGCGCGAACAGCTTCAGGCCATCGGCTTCACCGCCTTCTGAGAACCCCAAAACACGTTGACCCCGCCGGGCTGCAGCCCGGCGGGGACAACGTTGTGGCTATTGGTCACCTTGCGACGAGCACTAGAAGAGGGAATATTCGGATCTCATGTTTTATTCGCCGTAAGACTATCCACAGTCTGTGGGGCGATATCATCTTCTATTGCGTGGCCATCGAACGACGATCGTGACTTGTGTTCAGACTCATGCTCACAGGTGTTGCTGCACAACTGTTCGTCTCGCGGGCGTGCGTAACACTGAGACATTGCGCGCAGAGTGTCTGCTTAGGCCTGCCAAGTTCTACGCGAGGCACGACGTACGCGAGCAATAGGCGCTACGGAAGTTTTGTCATGTTCGAGTAGCGAAGCTGTGAGTTCGATGCCCAGTTCAAACAAGTCGCCAGGTTTCCTGTTGTCCTGCCGATACTTCACATGATCACGGTATGCGCCTCATTCACGAGTCCTAGTCGCAAAGAATCAGCATGACACTAATCGAGCCGTCGAACGGTTAGGTTGGCCCCCTTGGCACGATTGCATGGTCCGCAGAGCACTTGTAAGTTCTCCGCGTTGTTGCTGCCACCCCGGGAGACTGGAATGATGTGGTCGTATTGGAGTTCCGTGACAGAGCCACAATGGCAGCACTGCCCGTGATCGCGTTGCATCACCAGCAACTTGACATCATCAGGTATACCGCGACGTACTGATGGCTGGTGTTTGAGGTTCTGTAGCGCGACGGCGTTCTCGACTTTTCGTTGCCGCCGCAATCGTTCTGCTTCAAGAACGGCATAGATTTGACTGGCTTTGAGTTCGTCAGAGTCGGCGTAGAACTTGTTTTGGAAAAACCAATAGTTTTTTCCTTTAATCCGTGCCAGGACTTTCGGCTGGTCCATCTGACGCGCTATGAGGTAGTCATACTCAGACTGTTTGAATTTCCTGATAACGTAGTCTTTTTTCCCCACGGTGAACACGAGCTTCCCTGAGGTTCCCCAGAAGGCTTTATCAAAACGAATTCGTGCAGTAGGTACTCGACTGACCATTGATTTCCCCCGGGGTCTCTGGCGCTGACAATTGCAGTATATATTTCGAATCCGACCATTCTTGAATGCGGAGCGCCATACTCTTCTATGAGTACTGAGCGTAGAAAATCTCTCAAGCCACCGAAATGATGCCCTAGCAGTTTAGCTGGGTCGTGTCCTAGGGGGAACTGGCCGTGTCTATTTGGCCGCTGACAGCCATCCGGCTCTTGCTACCACGGAGGAATTCTAGTTAGGGAGCATCGCTGCGCCTAACCGGTAGCCCACGGCACCTCAGGATAGATTGATGGCAAGACCCTGCGGTGATTCAGTCGCCAACTCGTTTCAGTGTCCTGAGATGGCTTCGTTTTGGAGTTCTTGGTCTTGTTCGATTGGCTTCTTGGTCAGAGTGTCAGTGTGTCTTGGTCTACCGGAGAACTGTTGGTTGATTGGTGGTGCGGTGCTCGCGCAAAAATGGAGACACCGCGAGGAACAAGGATTCTCGTTGAACACATCGTATGAGCCCCGCTTCGAGCGGGGCATCTGCGTTTAAGCACGTTACTTGCCAGGCAAGGTCTTCATCATGGTCAGTTGAATACACCAACAGGGCTCTGCCTGCATAAACCTGTTGGTCGCTCCATCTTGTGGACGAGCGCTGGTTGCCGCCAAACCAGAACCCCTGCAATAAAATGGTGACTGGCCGGATACTCGGCCAGCCACCTCCCGAAAGGCCGCCACCTTGTTGGTTCTGCACGCATTCTGGTCGTTGACCGATGGACCCGGGCTATGGGCCGAGGACTCGGACCTACCGGTATTCAGCACCAGCACGGCAACCAAGAAGGCCCGGCCTCATCCATTCGCTGCCAAGCGCGAGATCTTGGAGCAGTTGTTTTCAGGTCCGGTAGCACAGGGCATCTTGAGGTTGCCGTCGGTGAAACGCGCCCCGGTGGACTCCGGTGAGCTGATCCGGCTTGAGCCGCGCAGGGCCGTATCCTATGAACCGGCCCTGCATTCCTGGAGTGTTCCGGTGCGCTGGATTTCCGTCGCGCAACTGGTCGCGTTGGCCGCACCCGAAGCCGAACCCGGAGAGGACGAGCTGCTGCGTTCGCTGTTATTCCCGGAGTACCAGGATGAGGCGCCGCAGCTGGATGTGAAGATTTCCGACTCCGTGCGGTACCTGCGGGAACTGGCCATTTTCGCCCAGGAGCTGGTGTTGCGCGCCCGCGTGCTTCCCCAGATTTCCTGGATTTCTGCGGCACCGGGGGTGAATATCCCGGAGGCGCGGTGGGCACCGGTGCTCCGGGGACCGGATAGCAGCGCCGCGGCGCAGCTGCTGGCCTCCATGCCGCCATCTTTCCGGGCCGAGCCCGGTTCGGAACACGCCGGCGACCTGTTCACCAGCGCCTTGGGTTACCTGACCGACGCCACAGTGCGCTCCCAGCTTCCCAACGACCTTGCGGTGTTGGGGAAATCTTCGGTCGCGCCGGATGCGGCGCAGGCTTGGGTGCAGGCTCTGGCGGCTCCCACGGCGCTGGTTGCAGCCGAGTCCCAAGCGGTTCAAACCTTGCAACGGCAACTTGCCGACTGGGAGGACTACACCACCGCAGACCGCTCGAAAGCCCATCTGGTGTTGCGCCTGGCCGAAATGTCCGAAGCCTCGGAACCGGCCACGCAGAACAATCCGGTAGACCTCGAGGCCGGATTCCGCCTTGACTTCATGCTGCGCTCGGCCGAGGACCACAGCCTGCTGGTTGGCGCCGAGCAGGTATGGGCGGATGATTCAGGTTTGTCGCGTTGGCTTGGCCGCCCGCGCGAGGTGCTGCTCTCAGCGCTGGGCAAGGCCGCCCGTATCTATCCCGCAATCCGTGCTGGCCTGCGCGCGGCCCGGCCGCTGGGGATCCGGCTGGATGCGAACCAGACGGTCGAATTCCTTTCCGCGGTGGCCCCGGAGCTGAGCGCCGCAGGTTTTGAGGTATTGCTGCCCAACTGGTTGCAGCGCCAGGCCAGCATGAAGCTGAAACTTGCCGGCTCCTCGGAATCCAGCGGCGGCAACGACGCCGTGACGCAGGCCCGTTTCGGCTTGGACCAGCTGTGCGACTTCGAATGGAAACTCGCCATCGGGGAGATGGAGCTTACCGCTGACGAGCTGCAGTCCCTGGCCAAGGCGAAGTCTTCGCTGGTGCGCCTGCGCGGGCAGTGGATCGCCTTGGACGCCGAGCAGCTGCGCGGTGGTTTGGATTTCCTCACCGGGCAGCGCGGCCAGCGCGGCACCGCCGGGGACCTGTTGCAACTGGCCGCCGGGCATGGCCAGGGGCTGCCGCTGGAACTGGAGTCCGTGGTTGCCGACGGCTGGCTCGGTTCCCTGCTCAACGGCAGCGCCGCCAGCCAGATCCGCCAGGTGGACCCGCCGCGGCGCTTCCAAGCCAACCTGCGCGGCTATCAGCGCCGTGGCTTGTCCTGGCTGAACTTCCTGGCAGACCTCGGCCTGGGCGCCTGTTTGGCCGATGACATGGGTCTGGGAAAAACCGTGCAGCTGCTCGCCTTTGAATCGGTGCGTCGTGAAATGCACGGGGAAAATTCGCCGACGCTTTTGGTCTGCCCCATGTCCTTGATTGGCAACTGGGAGGCCGAGGCCAAAAAGTTCGCCCCCTACCTGAGCCTGCATGTGCATCACGGGTCCACCCGCCACACCCATGACTGGGAGCAGGTTCTGGCAAGTCACGACCTGATCATCACCACTTACTCCACGTTGGCCCGGGACACCGAGCTGTTTGCTGCCCACACCTGGAACCGGATCGTTTTTGATGAGGCCCAGGCGGTCAAAAACCGCACCTCGCTGGTGCGGAAGGCGCTGAAATCCTTGCCTGCACGGCACCGCGTCGCGCTGACCGGCACCCCGGTGGAAAACCGGCTCGGCGAACTGTACTCGCTGATGGATATCCTCAACCCGGGATTGCTGGGCAGCCCGCAGGAATTCCGCACCCGCTATTCCATCCCCATCGAGAGGCACCAGCAGGCGCCGGCCGCCGAGCGGCTGCGCCGGATCACCGAGCCCTACCTGTTGCGCCGGGTGAAAACCGATCCCACGGTCATCAACGACCTGCCCGAGAAGATCGAGATCGACCAGTACTACACCCTCAGCCAGGAGCAGGCCACCTTGTATCAATCGGTGCTCACCGAGATGATGGACAAGATCGCCGCCGCGGAGGGGATCGAACGGCGGGGTCTGGTGCTTGCCGCCATGGCCAAGCTGAAACAGGTGTGCAACCATCCGGCGCAGCTGCTGCATGACGGCTCCGCCGTGGCCGGGCGCAGCGGCAAGGTGGCGCGCCTGGAAGAACTGCTGGAGCAGATTATCGCCGAGGGGGACAAGGTGTTGTGTTTCACCCAGTACACCGAATTCGCCCAGATGCTGCTGCCGCACCTGGCCACCCGTTTTGATGCGGACATTTTTTACCTGCACGGCGGAACCAGCCGCGCCAAACGCACCCAGATGGTGCAGCAGTTCCAGGAATCCTCGCGCCCGGCGATTTTCCTGCTGTCGTTGAAGGCCGGCGGGACCGGGCTGAACCTCACCGCGGCGAACCACGTGATGCACCTTGACCGCTGGTGGAACCCGGCGGTGGAAAACCAGGCGACGGACCGCGCCTTCCGCATCGGCCAGAAGCGCACCGTGCAGGTGCGCAAGTTCATCTGCCGCGGCACCCTGGAGGAACGGATTGATGAGATGATCCGGGATAAACAAGCCCTGGCCGACCTGGTGGTTGGCGACGGGGAAGGATGGCTGACCGAATTGTCCACCGACTCGCTGCGCGACCTGTTCGCCCTGTCCACGGAGGCCATCGATGCCTAGGAATTTTGGCGGGTTCTACCCTCCCTCCACCCCGCGTGCGGTAGCCAATGGGCTGAAGGCCCGCAGCCAGCGCGGCGCCATCGGCGCCACCTGGTGGTCCAAGCGGTTCATCACGATCCTCGACGGGTTTGGGATGGGGTCCCGGCTGCAACGCGGGCGCAGTTATGCACGCAAGGGGCAGGTGATCTCCTTGGCGATTTCCCCCGGGACGGTCCACGCCAAGGTCCAAGGTTCCGGCGCGCATCCCTACCGGGTGCGTATCGATCTGGCGGTCCTCTCCGAGGCCCAGTGGCAGCTGGTCCAGGATGCGCTGAACCAGGATGCCTGGTTTGTGGCAAGCCTGCTTGACGGGCAGATGCCGGAAGATATCGAGCAGGTGTTCTCCGCCTGCGGCCTTTCGCTCTTCCCGGCCGGACCACGCCAGCTGTCGATGTCCTGCTCCTGCCCGGATTCTGCGGTGCCCTGCAAACACCTGGCCGCGACCTTTTACCTGCTGGCCGAACGCTTCGACGAGGATCCTTTCGGCATCCTGGCTTGGCGGGGGAGGGGCCGCGAGAGGCTGCTGGGTTCCTTGGAAACCCCGCTGGCCGAACCGGAATCCGAGGATCGTTCCGATGCCGCTTTGGCGGGCCGGCCCCTGGAAGAGTCGCTGGAGGACTTCTATCGCAGTGTTCCGGCTCCTGCGCCGCGCCCCGAAGCGCTGGGCACCGCGCTGCTGCTCGACCAACTGCCGGAGACCGGCATCAAGGTTGGCGGCAAAAAACTGGAAACCGTGTTGCGCCCCCTGTATCAGGCGTTGCGCGAGGGCTGATGAAGCGCAGCTCGGCGTAATACATGCCAATGATTACGAACGAGACGCTTTACGTTTTTGGGTAAGGTTTGCCTATGGTAGCGTGAACCGGGGTGATTTGCTCACCACAGTTTTCGCTACATCCGACAAATCCGAAAGCACTCGCACATGAAAATCACTGCACGCGCCCGTTTTGCCGCCGCGGCATTGTCCCTGTCCCTGCTCGCCACAGGTTGCGCTTCCGGCACCAACGCCAGCAGCGAAACCGCCGCCGCCGCCGAGGCCTCGCAGAACGCCGACGGCACCATCACCGTTGACACCGCCTTCGGCCAGGTCAGCATCCCGGCCGACCCGCAGCGTGTGGTGGCCCTGGAAGGCGGCACCGTGCCAGCCGTTGAGGCCGGCCTGACCCCGCTGGCTACCGCCGGGGACGCATTCGACGATTCATTCGGCGACGTCAAGGACTACGACGCCGTTGCAGACCTGCCCTCAATCCTGACCCCGGACGGCTGGGATTACGAGCAGCTTGTCGAGCTGAAGCCGGATTTGCTGATCGGTTTCGTCCGCGGCGGCAACGACGCGTCGGAAGAACTCAGCTCCGAGAAGAAGGCCGAGTTCGAGAAGCTCGACGCCATCGCCCCGACCGTGCTGATCCGCACCAACGGCTCCGCCGGAACCCGCGACGCCTCGGTGACCATGGCCGAGGTCCTTGGCAACGGGGAGGAAGCCCTCGCGGAGAAGAAGGCCTATGAAGACAAGGTCGCGCAGGTCAAGGCCGACTACGCGGATCAGCTCTCGGGCAACACCTTCGCGGCAATCGACGCCTACGAGGACGTGACCGTCTACTCCAAGATTTCCTGGATCGGCAAGGTGCTTGACGACCTCGGCGCCCCGGCGGCAAGCGTGGTGAAGGACGAGGCCGCGGAAAACGGCGTGTTCCTCTCCTTCGAGCAGCTCTCCCAGCTCGATGACGCCACCGTGATCTTCTACCCGGAATACACCGACGGCGCCTCCGACGCCCTGGACACCCTGGAGGGCCAGGCAACCTGGAGCGCCCTGCCGGCGGTCAAGGACAAGCACGCCTTCGGCCTGACCCACTTCTTCCCGGACAACTACGGTGCAGCCCTGCGTGTTGTCGAACAGATCGAAGAAGCCCTGAAGGGCCTGTAATCCCATGATCATCACCACACACGATCCGGCTTCCGGCGAACTGATCGCCCCGGACGAAGAAAACAGCAAAAACGCCACCTACACCCACCCGCTGGTTCCCAGATTGGTCACCGTTGAATCGGTGACGCCCCTGGGCGCGAGCATGGTGCGGATCCGGGTGACCGGCCAGGACCTCACCTCGCTGCGCAGCGTCGCGGCGGAAGACCATGTGAAGGTGTTTTTCGACCGCGACGCCGACGGCAACCCGGTGCTTCCGCGGGTTGAAGGCGACCGGTGGATCGACGGCCGCTCGATGACCAGCCGCGACTACACCATCCGCGACGCCAACCCGGCCGAAGGCTGGATGGATCTTGACTTCGTGTTGCACGAACACGGTGTGGCCGGGCGTTGGGCGGGCACCGCGCAGCCCGGCGAACAGCTGGCCCTGCTTGGCCCGCGCGGCTCCTTCCGGGTCAAGGACGTGTTCGACTGGTATGTGCTGGCCGCGGATGAAACCGCGCTGCCGGCCCTGGCCCGCTGGGTCTCGGGCCTGCGCCCCGAGGTGAAGGTCTTCGCCTTCATCGAGGTCAACGGCGCGGCCGATGAAATCCCCGTCGACAGCCCGGCGCAACTGGAACTGAACTGGCTGCACCGCGGCACCGCGCCGGCCGGAAGCACCAACCTGCTGGAGCAAGCGGTGAAAAACCAGCAGCTGCCCGACGGCGAAGGGTTCATCTGGGTGGCCGGCGAGTCGATGTCCATCAAGCCGCTGCGCCGCTACCTGAAAAACGACCTGGGTCTTGACCGCGACAACTGGGACGTCGACGGGTACTGGCGCCGCGGCCAGGCAGACCACGACCACCACCACGACGAGGACTAGCATGACCGTCGCTGCGCGTGAGCCAGCGGTGAACCGGCGGGCCCGCAAGGGCCTGCCGGTTCTTGCCGTCTGCGTGCTCTTGGGGGCCATCGTGGCCAGCTTGTTTTACGGTTCGCAACCGCTGCCGGCCGCCGAGGTGCTGGCCTACCTGCGTGGCGAGAACATCGCAGAGGCCAACGCCGCGGTGATGGACCTGCGGGTGCCGCGCACCGTGCTGGGCCTGGTCTGCGGGATCGCGCTGGGGATCGCCGGGGCGCTGTGCCAGGCGCACACCCGCAACCCGCTGGCCGACCCGGGACTGTTGGGGGTCAGCGCCGGGGCCGCCACCGGGGTGGTCTTCGCGATCAGCGTTTTCCACTTCACCCTGCCCGCGCAATACACCGTGTTCGGCCTGCTGGGCGGGCTGCTGGCCGGTGCGGTGGTGCTGGGCCTGGCCTCGCGGATCCGGGTGGCCAACGCCGCCACCAGCCTGGTGCTGGCCGGCACCATCATCACCGGGGTGCTCAACGCGATCTCCAGCACCGTGGTGCTGCTGGACAAGGTCACCATGGACCGCTTCCGCTACTGGACCGTCGGATCCTTGTCCGGCCGGGACGCCTCGGTGCTCTGGGACGTGGCCCCCTGGCTGGCGCTCGGATTGATCCTGACCGTGCTGAACGCCCCCTCCCTGGATGCGCTGGCCTTGGGCGACGATGTGGCCGCCGGCCTTGGCCGCAACGTCATCCGCGACCGGCTGATCGGCCTGCTCGCCGTGGTGGTGCTCGCCTCCGCGGCCACCGCCTCCATGGGCGCCATCGCCTTCCTCGGCCTGGCCGCCCCGCACCTGGCCAAACGGATCGCCCCCGGCGGCCTGCCCGGGGTGGTAGTGCTCTCCGGGGTGCTGGGCGGGGCCATCATGCTGCTTGCCGACACCGTGGGACGCCTGGTGCTTGAAACCAGCGAGCTGAGTGTCGGCATCATGCTGGCGATCATCGGCGCACCCCTATTTATCCTGATCGCCCGCAGCTCGCGGATGAGGAGGGCCAATGACAGTCTCTGAGCTGACCCGCAGCGCGCCGCCGCGCATATCCTGGCGGGCGCCGCTGTGCTGGGTGCTGCTGGCCGCGGCCTGCCTGCTGCTGCTTCTCAACGCGCTGGGCCTGGGCGCCGATGTGCGCCAATGGTGGCTGGTTGCCACCGGGCAGGCTGATTCCGGGACCATGTTCCTGGTCCGCGAACTGCGCGGGCCGCGCGCCCTGGGCGCCGTGGTGGTGGGCGTCGGCTTCGGGATTGCCGGGGCCATCACCCAGTCGGTGCTGCGCAACGTGCTGGCCAGCCCGGACATCATCGGCGTCACCTCCGGCGCCAGCCTGGGCGCGGTCACCTCCATCGTGGGGACCAGCCTGTTCCCCGCCATTTTGCTGCTCGGCCCCTGGCGTTTGCCCTTATCCGCCATGCTCGGCGCGGTGCTGGCCGGGGCGCTGGTGATTTCCTTGTCCTACCGCGGCGGCATCAGTTCCTTCCGCCTGGTCCTGGTGGGCCTGGGTGTTAACGCCGGCCTGGGGGCAGGAGTGAGCTGGATGCTCTTGCGGGCGGAGCTGCCGGACCTGAACAGCGCCATGGTGTGGTTGACCGGCAGCCTCTCGCTGGCCACCTGGGACCTGCTGAAACCGGTGGCCCTGCTGGTGCTGCTCCTGGGTGCCATCCTGATCATCCTGGCCGCCCGCTGGCTGGATATCCTGGAACTCGGCGACGACGTGGCCGCCGCCCTGGGCCTGAACGTGAAAGCGGTCAGCCTGATCTTGCTGGGCACCTCGGTGGTGCTGGCCGGGGCCACCGTGGCGGTGGCCGGCCCGGTCGGATTTATCGCCTTCGTCGCACCCCAACTGGCCCAACGGATGTTCGGCACCACTCATCCCACCCCGGGGCGGGCGGCGCTGACCGGTGCGGTGCTGATGTTGCTGGCGGATCTGCTGGGGCAGAACGTTTTCCCGGTGCTGCTTCCCGTGGGCCTGGTCACCTCCATCGCCGGGGCGCCGTTCCTGGTCTGGATCTTGCTGCTGCTCTCCAAAAAACGCAGCTGACACGCCAACCTTGCCCGGCGGTCTGCCGGATCACCCGTCTGAGGATTCTTGGACGGGTGATTTTTGTATCCGGAACTTTTCGCCGCCTTCACGCACAACCTGTTAAAGGGCCGCAGTGCCCGCACAACCTGCATGTCGTTTTGCGACGCGCCCGCACGCCCCGCACGGTCACATTCACCGGTGCATTGCGTCATGAACGCCCGAATGTTTCGTCATCTTGCGGTGCGTTCCGCCAAGTGACGTACCGCTTCGAGGCTCGCGGCGGGCGTGCTTGAATCAAAAACGCACCATCTGGCGAGGCGAAGACAGCGTTATGCCGGGTATCACCAGGACCGATTCAGCCCCAGGCCGTGCAATTGATGCCGCCCTCGGGATTTTTCGGAACGTAGAGAGGGATCATTTATGCGCGCGGGGGCGACCACCAAAATTCTGGCCTTGGCTTTGAGCACGGCAACACTGCTCACCGGCTGCTCACTGAAAGAACCCCCACGCCAGGTCGCAGCGGTGGATCGCGGCGAACCGGTCGCCGTGCAGGAACTGAGCGACGTGCCCTCGCTGGAAGGCAAAACCATCGGCATCGCCGCCAAGGACATCCTGCACGACTACTCGCGGGTGGTTTACGAGCAGATCCAGCAACGGATCGAAGAGCTCGGTGGAAAGGCCATCGCCACGCAGGCCGAGGCGAAGGATGAAAAACACCTGGCAAACGTCGAAAACCTGATCACCCAGGCACCCGACGCGATTGTGGTGATCCTGGGCGACGCGCAAACCCTGACCCCGGCCCTGGCCAAGGTCGATGAGGCCGGCATCCCGCTGTTCACCATCGACTTCCAGTCCGAATACTCCACAAACAACGTCACGAGCGACAACTGGAACATCGGCACCACCTTGGCACGCACCATGGCGGAGGACATCGGCGGTGAAGGCAAAATCCTGGTTTTCAACGGTTTCCCCGGGGTGACCCCGTGCCGGATCCGTTACGAGAGCCTGAACCTGGTGCTCAAGGACTACCCGAACATCGAAAAAATCACCCCGGAGCTGCAGGACAAGTACGAGGGCACCATCGAGGATGCCAAAAACCAGATCCAGGACCAGCTGCGCCGGCTTCCCGAGGGTGAAGTGGACGCCATCTGGTCTTGCTGGGACATGCCGCTGATCGGCGCGGCCCAGGCAATCGACCCGCTGGATATCGAGGGCATCGGCCTGTACGGGGTCGACGCGGAGCCCGGCGCGCTGGATCTGATCCAGGACCCGGACAGCGCCTACCAGTTCACCGTGGCGCAACCGACCAAGTCGATTGCCGCCACCTCGGCCAGCAACATCGCACGGTATCTTGCCGGGCAAGCAGAACTGGTGCCGAGCACCAGCTACGCCGAGCCGATTTTTGTGACCAAGGAAAACGTCGAGCAGGTGCGCAGCGACAATGGAATCTAATACCCTGCTGCGCATGAGCGGCATCGGCAAGTCATTCGGCGAGGTCCCGGTGCTCAACGACGTGGATCTTGAGCTGCACCGCGGCGAGGTGCTCGGGCTGGTCGGGGAGAACGGCGCGGGCAAATCCACCCTGATCAAGATCCTCACCGGCCTGTACTCGCTGGATGCGGGGAGCATCCAGCTCGCCGGGCGCCAGGTGCAGATTCGACGGCCGGCCGACGCCGAGGCCCTGGGCATCCGCGTCATCCACCAGGACCGGCACCTTGCCGGACGCCTGACGGTTGGCGAACAGCTGTACCTGGGAACCGGCCGCAGCCTGTGGCGCTCGGCGGCCGCCACCGCGGCCAAGGCGCGGGCCGACATCTTGGAAGCCACCGGGCAACAGCTTGACCCCCGCGCCTTTGTCGACGAGCTCAGTGTCGCCCAACAGCAGCTGATCCAGATCGCCAGGGCGGTGCTGGCCGAGCCGAAGGTGCTGATCCTGGACGAACCCACCGCCCCGTTGGCCACCGACGAGGTCCACCAGCTGTTCGACACCGTGCGCCACCTGCGCGATCGCGGAGTCGGCATCATCTTCATCTCCCACTACCTGCAGGAGCTGCGCCAGATCACCGATCGAATTACGGTGCTGCGCAACGGGCGCAACGCGGGCGAGGCAAGTTTCAGCGCGGGGGACAGCATCTCGGATGTGGTGTCCTTGATGATCGGCAACGAGGTGAACGAGTTCACCCACCAGCGCGGCGCGCGCCGCCAGGGCGAGGCGGTGTTGAGCCTGAAAAACCTGGGGGTTCCCCAGCAGCTGTCGGCGATCAACCTCGACGTGCACCCCGGGGAAATCCTCGCGGTGACCGGGTTGCTGGGTTCCGGCATCGAGGTGCTGGCCCAGGCGATCACCGGCAAGCACACCGGAAGCGTGACACTGAATAACCAGCGGATCGAGTCGGCCGCGCAGTTTGTGGCGCACGGCGGCGGGTATGTGCCGGCCGACCGGAGGGGCGAGGGAATCTTCCTGCGCAACACCGTGAGCGAGAACATCGCCGCCGCCAGCCTGCGCAAACTCGGCGGCGCACTGGGATTCACCTCCAAACGGACCGAAGCGCGGGCGGCGCAGGCCCTGGTGGAGAAATTGGACATCCGCCCGGCGTCGCCGGATGCGGTGGCCTCCGGGCTCTCCGGCGGCAACCAGCAGAAAACCGTGCTGGCACGCTGGCTGGCGAAGGAATCCAACGTGCTGGTGCTTGACTCGCCAACCTCCGGGGTGGACATCGGCAGCCGGGCGCACATCTACACGCAGCTGCAGGAGCTGGTCGAACAAGGGACCGGAATCCTGCTGATCAGCGTCGACCTGGAAGAAGTGGCGGGGCTAGCGGACCGCGTGCTGGTGCTGTTCCGCGGCGAAGTGATCGCCGAACTTAACCACCCGAGCAGCGACACCATCCTCCAGCTGGCCTCCGCCGGAATCAACGACCCAACTACTGAGGTGAACGCATGAGTACCATCAGCCGTCCCGAGACCAGTGAAGCCACCGGTCCGGGCCTGAGGCTCCGCGGTTGGCTGGGATACGCGGTGCTGCTCGCGGTGCTGCTCGCGGTGCTGCTGATCTTCGCCCTGGGTTCCGAGCACTTTCTCACCGGCGCGAACCTGAGCACCATCTTGACCCAGGCCTCCGTGTTCGCGATCGCCGGGGTGGGCCTGGCGGTGGTGATCATCAACGGCGGCGACGACGTGCTCAACGGCGGGATCGACCTGTCCACCGGGGCGGTGGCCGGCTTATCCGGTACCGTCACCGCGCTGGCGCTCTCCCACGGCACCCCTGCGGGGTTGAGCATCCTGTTGGGGGTGGGGCTGGCCGCGCTGATCGGCCTGATCAACGGCGCCGCGGTGAGTGCGGGGCTGCGCCCGCTGCTGGCGACGCTGGCGACCATGGGTGTGGCCGCCTCCCTGGAACTGGTATTCAGCCAGAACCTGAAAATCGGGATCGACAACCAGTTTTTCACCACCCTGCGGACCGGAAGCTTGGCGGGCCTGCCGGTGAGTGTCTGGCTGATGCTGCTGATCGGCGCGCTGGGCTGGTGGGTTTTCGCCAAAACCAGCTGGGGTGTGAACTCCTACGCGGTGGGGCAAAACGCCACCGCCGCCAAGGTGGCGGGGCTGCGAGTCTCCGGCTACCGTTTCACCAGCTATCTGGCCAGTTCGATCCTCGCCGGGGTGGCCGGGGTGCTGCTGGCCTCCCGGCTGTCGGCCGCGGTGCCGGGCATCGGCACGCAGATCCTGCTCGATATTGTGCTGGTTGCCTACATGTCGATGATCTTCTCCAGCCGCCAGCTGGTCAGTGTGCCGGGCACCGTGCTGGCCGCGGTTTTTGTGGCCGCGCTGGATAACGGGCTGACCCTGCTGGGGGTGGCCAGCCAATGGGTTGGCGCCGCCAAGGGTGTGCTGATCCTGGCGGTACTGGCAAGTATTACCCTGCGCGGAAGGAATAACCGATGACCACTTTGCAGCTTGCACGGACGGTGCGTTTGCCCCAGCTGTCCCGCGCCATCGCGCCGGTGGCCCTGGGCCTGATCCTGCTGGTGTTTTCGGTGCTCAGCCCCGCCTTCCTCAGTGCCGGCAACCTGCTGGGGGTGCTCGGGCAGGTGTCCCTGCTGGCCCTGGTGGCCGTGGGCCTGAGTATTGTGGTGCGCGCCGGAGGGATCGATTTGTCCATCGGGGTGGCCCTGGATCTGGGGGCGCTTGCCAGCGCCTGGCTGATCCTGGACGGCTACCGCGCCTGGGTGGCGGTGCTCGGCGGGCTGCTGTGCGCGCTGGCGGTGGGACTGGTGAACGCCGGGCTGATCATCGGCCTGCGCATCCCGCCGTTCCTGGCGACCCTGAGCGTCTGGTTCGTGGGGACCAGCGTGCAGCAGCTGCTCACCGGCGGCGGGGCGCCGATCTACCTGTCCGCGCCGCTGGTGCCCGATGGTTTCGCGGTGATCGGCCGGGGCTACTTTCTAGGCATCGACGCGGCGATCATCAACGCGGCGGTGATCGCGGTGGTGGTGGCGGTGGTGCTGGGATACACCCGCTACGGGCGGGCGCTGACCCACACCGGCGAGCAGCCGCGCGCGGCCGCGCTCAGCGGGCTGCGCATCACCCCGCTGCTGGCCAGCGCCTACGTGTTCTGCGCGCTGGTGGCCGGATTCGCCGGGGTGGTGCTTGCCGCGCGGTCCAACGGGTTTGTTCCCGGCAGCGGCCAGGCCTACCTGATGGACGCCATCGGGGCCGTGTTCATCGGCGCGACACTCAGCCGCTACGGCCGGGTGTCGGTCGCCGGCAGCCTGGTCGGGGTGCTGATTTTCGGTTTGCTGAACAACGGCATGAACCTGGTGGGGCTTTCATTCTTCTGGCAGGACCTGGGCCGCGGCCTGGTGCTGCTGATCATCCTGCTGCTCGCGGTGATCATCGACCGCAATAAATTTGGAGCCCGCTCATGAGCCGACGAATCCACCTCAACGCCTTCGACATGACCTGCGTGAGCCACCAGAGCCCCGGGTTGTGGCGGCACCCGGAGAACCGGGCGGATACCTACAACACCCTGGAGTACTGGATCGACCTGGCCAAAACCCTGGAAGCCGGGGGATTCGACGCCCTGTTCCTGGCCGATGTGCTGGGGATCTACGACGTGTACCGGGACTCGGCCTCCCCGGCGCTGCTGGACGCGGACCAGGTCCCGCTGAACGACCCGTTCATGCAGATCTCCGCCATGGCCGCGGCGACCAGCAACCTGGGGTTCGCGGTGACCTCCGCGCTGACCTATGAGCAGCCCTATGCGCTGGCCCGCAAATTCTCCTCGCTGGATCACCTCACCCGCGGGCGCATCGGCTGGAATGTGGTGACCAGCTACCTGGAATCGGCCGCCCGCAACCTCGGGCTGCAGCGGCAGCTGGATCACGACGACCGGTATGGGATCGCCGACGAGTTCATGGAGGTCGTCTACAAACTCTGGGAGGGCTCCTGGGAGGAGGACGCGGTGCTCAAGGACCGGGAGCGCGGAATCTACACCGACCCGAGCAAGGTGCACCCGATCAACCATGCCGGGAAGCACTTCAACGTGCCGGGCATCCACCTGTCCGAGCCCTCGATCCAGCGCACCCCGGCGATCTTCCAGGCCGGAGCTTCCTCCCGCGGCCGGCGTTTCGGCGCGCAGCACGCGGAGGGGATCTTCCTGAATTCCATCAACACCGCGGTCACCCGCCGGCAGACCGATCAAATCCGCGACGAACTTGAACTGGTGGGCCGGCCGCGGGACGCGGCCAAGATCTACGCGCTGATCACCACCGTGGTGGCGGATTCCGACGCGGCCGCGGAAAAACTGTTCAGGCAGTACCAGTCGTACAGCTCCCGCGAGGGGGCGCTGGCCTTTTACGGCGGCTGGTCCGGGCTGGATCTGAGCCGCTACGCGCCGGATGAGGAACTGCGCTACGTTCAGACCAACGCCGCCCAATCCGCGGTGTCCATCTTCACCACCGCCAACCCGGCCCAGCGCTGGAGCCCGGATACGATCGCGGACTACCTGGGGGTCGGCGGGATCGGCCCGGTGCTGGTGGGATCGCCGCAAACCGTCGCCGATGAGATCGAACGCTGGGTGGATGACTCCGGGCTGGACGGGATCAACCTGGCCTACGCCATCACCCCGGGCTCCTTTGAGCAGTTCACGGCGCTGGTGGTGCCAGAACTGCGCAAACGCGGGCGCACCTGGGCCGGATACGAGGGAAACACGCTGCGCGAATACGTCTCCGGGCGCACCCGGGTGGCCGATACCCACCCGGCGGCCGCCTACCGGGGCGCTTATGCCGGGGCGCCGTCCGCCGCGGACGCCAAAAACAGCCCGGAAGCGGTCATCCCCGGCCGCTGAGGCCGGAAATCATGCCCCGTGGCGCCTCCTTGGCGCCGCGATGCCGTCATGAACCGCGCGCGACGCGTTGCAATCCGTCATATAAGGGGTCGCAACCCGTCACGAACGCGTGAATGTTTCGTCATCTTGCGGTGCGTTCCGCCAAGTGACGGGCCTCTTCGACGCTCGCGGCGGGCGTGCTTGAATCGAATCACACCATCTAGAGCGGCTTGAGCGACCTGGGCGCCGCCGCGACCCTCAAGGAGACACTTTCATGAGCCTGACCAGAACCGCATTGCCCCGGGTTCCGTACACCGGGACCGCGGATGAGGCAGAACTGGCGCACTGGAGCTCAATTGCCCGCTCCGTGGCGCAGAGCTTGGCCGCCGACGCGTTGGAGCGCGACCGCGCCAACGCCCAGCCCTTCGCCGAGGTGCAGCTGCTGCGCGAGGCAGGGCTGCTGGACCTGCTGGTCCCGGCCGAATTCGGCGGAGCCGGCGGGCACTTCCAGACCGCGTTCGAGGTGGTGCGCATCCTGGCCGCCGCCGACGGATCGATCTCCCAGCTGCTGGCCTACCACTACATCAACCAGTCCGGCATCGCCTTCTACGCCTCGCCCGAGGAACAGGCCGCCTGGTGGCGGCGCACGGTGGCGGGCGGCTGGTTGTGGGGCGACTCGGTCAACCCGGTGGATCCTTCGCTGACGCTGACCCCGGAAGGGGAGGGCTACCGGCTGAACGGGTCCAAGCGCTTCTCCACCGGCTCCGGCGTGGGCGAGGTCATCGTGGTCAACGCCGAGGTGTCCAGCGGCGAGCGGGCCGGGGAACTGCTGGCCTTCGTCATCCCGCGTGATCGCGAAGGCCTGGAAATCGTCGACGACTGGGACTACCTGGGACAGCGGCTGAGCGCCTCGAACTCGCTGAACTACCACAACGTGCTGGTGGGCCCGGCGGACATCCTGGGCCCGGTCACCGACGAGCCGGTCTCCACGCTGCTCACCCCGGGCATCCAGCTGGCCTTCGCCAACTTCTACCTGGGGATTGCGCAAGGGGCGCTGGCCGCGGCCAAACGCATCATCCTGGGCCGGAAGAACTCCTGGTTCCTGGCGCAGGCCGAAACCTACTCCCAGGACGTCGTCTTCCAGCGCACCGTGGGCGAGCTGAAGGCCCGCACCGCCGCCGTCGCGGCGCTGAGCGAAAAGCTGGGCCGCAGCTTCGATGCGCTGCTCTCCCTGGCCGGGGACGTCAGCCAGCCGCAGCGCGCGGACCTCGCGGTGCAGATCGCGGAACTGAAGGTCGTCGCCTCGGACACCGCCGTGGACGTGGCCAACCGGGTCTTCGAGGTCACCGGGTCCTCGTCGACCAAAAACGACGTGGGGCTGGACCTGTACTGGCGCAATGTGCGCACGCACTCGCTGCACGACTCCGTGGACTACAAGAAGATCGAGGTCGGCGCGTACTTCCTGCGCGGCGAATCGCAGCCGCTGTCGCTGTACACCTAAGCCGGCACACCACTATTCCGATCGGAGACCTGATGACTGCACTTGCCGTACCGCGCCTGGCCGGGCTGCGCGAACGCTTCGCCCCGCACTTTGCGCAGATCGCCGCCGGCGCCGCGCAGCGCGACCGCACCGGCGACCTGCCCCATGCGCAGATCGCACAGCTGGCCGCGGCCGGCTTCGGCGCGATCCGCGTTCCCGAGGCCCAGGGCGGGGCCGGGGCCACGCTGCCGGAGCTGTTCGAGCTGTTCGTGGACCTGGCGGCCGCGGATTCAAACATCGCCCAGGCGCTGCGCGCGCACTTCGCGTTCGTGGAGGACCGCTTGGTGGCGGCCCCGGGGCCGGAGCGCGACCGCTGGCTGGAGCGCTTCGTGAATGGCGAGCTGGTGGGCAATTCCTGGACCGAGGTCGGGGCGGTCACCCTGGGCGAGGTGCTCACCAAGGTGAGCCCGGATGGCAACGGCGGCTTTCGGATCAACGGCACCAAGTACTACTCCACCGGGTCCATCTTCGCCGATTGGCTGGATACCTACGCCGAGCGCACCGACACCGGCCGGCGTGTGATCGCCGCGGTCAGCCGGCACCAGGAAGGGGTCGTGCTGGAGGACGACTGGGACGGCTTCGGCCAGCGCACCACCGGCACCGGCACCTCGACGTTCACCGACGCGGTGGTGCGGCCCGAAGACCTGATCGACTTCGAGACCCGCTTCAAGTACCAGACGGCCTTCTACCAGCAGGTGCTGCTGGCGGTGCTGGCCGGCTCGGCCAAGGCCGCGCAGCGCGACTTCGCCGGTGAACTGAAGAACCGCAAGCGCACCTTCAGCCATGGGGCCGCGAACATTGCGGGCGAGGATCCGCAGCTGCTGCAGGTCATCGGCGAGGTGTCCGCGGCGGCCTTCGCCGCGGCCGCTACAGTTGAACGCGTCTCTCACGCACTGCAGGCCGCCTATGAATCGGCGCTGGCGCTGCAGGCCGGGCAGATCACGGTGGACGACGACGAAGCGGCGAACGACGCGGCCGAGCTGGCCTCGGCCCAGGCCCAGGTGGTGCTCACCCCGCTGGTCTTGAACGCCCTGACCCATGCCTTCGACGCGCTCGCCGCCTCCGCGACCAGTGTCTCGAAAAATCTCGACCGCCACTGGCGCAATGCCCGCACCGCCGGCAACCACAACCCGTGGGTGTTCAAGGCGCGGTTGATCGGGGATCTTGCGGTCAACGAGGCTCCGCTGCCGCGCATCTGGGCGATCGGCGCTTCCAAGTAATCCACAATCCGCCACCGCCGCGGCTCCCGCCCCCGGGAGCCGGGAGCACACTGGGGACATGGACACCCCCAGCAGCCAAGCCCTGCGGAAACTGGCGCAGGCCCGCAGCCTTTGCGCGCAGGCCTGGGCGGCGGTGGCCGGCGAGGAAATCCCCGCCGGCCACGCCGCCTACTTTGCGCTGCTGGTTGAACAGCTCGGGCAGGAGTTCGCCCGCACCCAACTTTTCGCGGCCGATCAGCTGCGCCGCAGCGGCGCCCACCAGCTGGACGCCGACTCCTTCCAGGCCATCGCCGACGCGGACGTGATTCCCAGCGACGCGGACCTTGAGCGCACCGCCGGGCGCACCACCTCCGGCCGCACCCCGTACAAAAACACCGTCGGCCTGCTGCACAACTGGCTCAAGGTCCCGCTGAGCTCCGCCCGGGACCGCCTGGCGCTCACCGATTGCCTGATCGCCCAGGTCACCACCGCCGGGCACCGCACCGCCCCGCAGCTGCCCCGGCTCGCCGCGGAATTCACCGCACCGCACACCGACCCGCGGCTGGTGCTCTCCGCCTCGCGGCTGATCCACGGAGCCGCCAAGGACCTGGGCACCGGAACCGCCGGGGACCGGGCCCGCGCCGAGATCGAGACCCAGGCCGTCACGCTGCTGCGCGAGCAACCCGAAACAGTCCGCAAACACGTCGCTGACCTGATCCATCAGCTCAAGTCGCGCAAACGTCCGCTGGGCGCGCTGCTGGGCGAGATCGGCCTGTTTAAGCTCGGCCGGCGCAAGGGGCTGGAGAACTATCTGATCCGGATGCTGCCCTCGCAGGGCGAGGTTTTCGACGCCCGCCTGCGCAAGGTCGACAACCCCAAAACCGAGGCCGGCAACCGGGACGAGCTTCACCAGCAGTTGGCTCAGGACCTTGCCGCCGAGGGCGGCGAACCCGATGAGTGGGACAACTCTGAAACCATGCCTGACTGGGCGCAGGGCCCAGCGGATTCCCAAGGGGGCACGGACGCCCCGGCCACCGCGGATTCATCGGGCGAATCGGGTCCCGGCGATCGGGAAACGGGTGAGCCGGCGGACACCGCCTCGCCGCTGCTTCCCTTCGAGGCGATGCGCCCCGAGCTGCGGCGCCTGATGGGCTTGCTGGCAACCCTGAAATCCACCGGAAAAACCCGGTCCGCCTCCGCGGAGATCGGCATCATCATGGACTACGACAAGATGATCGCCGCCGGCGAGGATTTTGCGTTCACCATCACCGGCATACCCGTTTCGCCCGGCGAGGCGCGTGCCTTGCTCTGCAATGCCGGGTTGTATCCGGTGGTGCTCAATGGCAAAAGCCAGATCCTGGATTTGGGCCGCACCCAGCGGCTGTTCTCCAAGGCGCAAGCCCGGGCCATCCGCGCCGCCTACCGCGGCTGCGCCTATCCGGGGTGCAGCATGCCGGCGGAGCGCTGCGAGCTGGACCACCTGGATAAGTGGGAACACGGCGGGAGCACCGACATCGGATCCAGCAACCTGCACTGCGAGGTGCACCACATCGCCCGGCATTGCGGGTTGTTCCACGCGGTGAAGGTTCCCGGCAGCCGGCCCATGGTGCTGCTTCCCAAAAGCCTGGACCCGCAGCGACGGCTTCACATCAATACCTACTTCCTCACCCCTGACGAGACCAAACGCGCCCTGGCCTGGGCCGCCGAGGCAACCGCGCGCTGGAAATCCGGCGAGCTGGCGGTAGAGATCGCCGACCCTTAGCGTCCGGCGGCCCCGGAGTTCCGGGGGTGATCGGGGCCAGTGTCACGGAAGTCACGCGGCGCGGGGGTTTTGGGCGCCGTTGTTCGACTATAGAATCGTTGAGCACTGTCAACGACATTTTAGGGAAGACCATGGCCCCTCAGGGAACCCCCAATAGCCCATTCAACTTCATTCAGGTCATCATCGCCGCCCTGGGCGCCGGGTACCTGAACGTCATCATCTTCTTCATCGGAGGTTCTGCCGGAGCGTCGATGCAGATCGGTGCGAGCCCGGATGACGTGGTGCATTTTGCGCAGGTGCTGGGATACACCGCCGCCTCGCTGATCGTGCTGGGTTTTGTGGTGTTCCTGATCGGCCGCGCGAAGAAGGGCATCACCAAGGTCGCCCAGTGGATCGGCCTGATCATCGCGGTGCTTTCGATCGCGTTCCCGATCATGAACTCGGTCGACGTGGCCACCGCTATCACCCTGAGCGTCATCCACCTCATGACCGGTGTGGCCTGGTTCTTCGCCGTGCACTACGGCAACAAGCAGCTGCACACCCAGGCACTGGCAATCGCCTAGCACCCGGGCAATCGCCTAGCACCCGGGCAATCGCCTAGCACCCGGGCAATCGCCTAGCACCCGGGCAATCGCCTAGCACCCGGGCAATCGCCTAGCACCCAGGCCGGCACGGGATGCCGGCCTTTGTGCTGCCCGGATCAGCGCCCTTCCAGGGTGGCGCGAGCCTGGCGCAACAACGGTTCGTCAACCATCTGCCCCTCGAAGGTGAACACCCCGGGGTGTTCGGCGGCGGCGGCAAGCAGGCGCCGGGCCCGATCGCGCTGTTCATCAGATGGCGCGAACGCCTCGCGGATCACCTGCATCTGCTCCGGGTGGATGCCGGCCTTGGCGGTGAAACCGCTGGCCGCCGCATCCTGGGCCTCAATCCTCAGCCCGTGCAGGTCGTTGATGTCCAGGTACACCGAATCGATGCTGTCCTTGCCGTGCGCGGCCGCTTGCAACAGGATGTGCGCGCGGGCGAACCGCGACACGTCCCGGTAGCCGCCGTCCGGATGGCGCGAGGAGGTGCCGCCCAGCGACGCGGTCAGATCCTCCGCGCCCCACATGAGTGCGGAAACATTCTCCACGGCGGCGATCTGCGCGGCGGCGTTGATCCCTCGGGCACTCTCGCACAGGGCGA
The DNA here is from genome assembly GCF_044744225.1 of Glutamicibacter sp. NPDC087344. Taxonomy (NCBI): domain Bacteria; kingdom Bacillati; phylum Actinomycetota; class Actinomycetes; order Micrococcales; family Micrococcaceae; genus Glutamicibacter; species Glutamicibacter sp. NPDC087344. The sequence goes on from NZ_JBIUXY010000002.1 coordinate 65,500, forward strand.
AAACCTCGAACGGGGCCAGCTTTTGCACCTGCTCCGCGGATTCGCATTTGGGCAGCATGATCCGGGTGTAGCCGGCCTGCTTCACGGCGCGCAGGTCCGCGGCGATGTAGTTGGTGTCGAACGGGTTGATCCGCACGATGGTGCGCGCCGGGTCCAGCGAACTATCCAGCACCGCCTGCCGGGCGGCCTGTTTGCGCGCGGGGGCCACGGCGTCCTCCAGGTCCAGGATCACGGTGTCGGCGCGATCGGCGGCCTTGGGATACCGATCGGGGCGGTCGGCCGGGCAGAACAGGATGGCGGGTCCGAGTTTCATAACTCCTCCTTGCTCGCCGCATGCGCGGCCTTGGTCCACATCAGGCAGGTGCGGGTGGCGGTCGCGACGATCACGCCGTGCTGGTTGCGCCCGGTGTGCCGCATCGTGACGATGCCCTGGCCGGGGCGGGATTTCGACGGGCGGACCTGGGTGATCAGCGTCTCGGTGTACAGGGTGTCCCCGGGGAACATGGGGTGCGGGAAGCTGACCGCGTCCAGACCCAGTTGGCCGACGATGGTGCCCTCGGTCAGCTGCGGCACCGACTGGCCGATCATGGTGCCCAGCGTGAATAGCGAGTTGACCAGCGGTTTGCCGAAGGGCTGGGTGGCGGCCCAGGCCGCGTCCAGGTGCAGGCCCTGGTTGTTCATGGTCAGCGTCGTGAACAGCACGTTGTCCGACTCGGTGATGGTGCGTCCGGGGCGGTGGACGTAGTGCGTTCCGACGCTCAGCTCATCCAGGTACAGCCCGCGTTGCACAATCCGCTTAGCCATTTTGGTCCTTTCGCGTATGCTCATCATCGGCGCTGGGCTCGATCGTGGCAAGTACCTGGGTGGCGGTGACCGCATCCCCCGGTCTCACCGCGGGCATTCGCAGGATCCCGGATGCCGGGGCGGTCAGCTGGTGCTCCATCTTCATCGCTTCCACCACCAGCAGCACCGCGCCGGCTGCCACGGCATCCCCGTCGGCGGCCCTGACCTCGATCACGGTGCCGGGCATCGGGGAGATCACGTGCGGGCCCAGCTGCTCGGCGGTGCGGCCGATCCGCAACCGCTCCCGCCGGGTCAGCCGGCGCACCTGGGTGCTGAAGCCCGCCGCGCCCAGCCAGAGGGTGTCCCCGTCGCGCGCCCAGTCCAGCCGGATCAGCCGCCCGTCGACCTGCAGCCCGGCCGGGGTGTCAACCAGCGTGTGGGCTTCGCCGTCCACCAGCGCGCGGCCCGCGGAAATCTCGACGTCGACCACCGCGTCATCCACCTGGAGCTGCAGCCGGCGGGCGGCGGGGGCACCGGCCCGCCAGCCGTCGCCCGCCCAGGGGCCGCAGTCCTGCGGATCGCTCAGCAGATGCGCGGCGAAGGCCAGCTGGGCGGCGGTGATCCGCCGCAGGTCGAAGCTGCGGCGTTCGATCAGCTCGGTGTCCAGCTGCCCGGCCACCACCGCGGGATCGGCCAGCAGCAGGCGCAGGTACTCGAGATTGGTTTTCACCCCCAGCACCACGGTGTCCGCCAGTGCCCGGTCCAGGGTGCGCAGCGCGGCCGCGCGGTGCGGTCCATGGGCGATGAGTTTGCCGAGCATCGGGTCGTAGTGCGCGCCGATCTGCTGCCCGACGCGCAGCGCCGCATCCACCCGCACGGTATCGGGCAGCCGCAGGGCCAGCACGGTGCCGGTGGAGGGCAGGAAGGTTGCCGGGTCCTCCGCGTAGAGCCGCGCCTCGATGGCGTGCCCTTGGAAAGCCACCTCATCCTGCCCGAAATCCAGCCGCTGCCCGGCGGCGATGCGCAGCTGCCAGGCGACCAGGTCGAGCTTCTGCCCGCGCACCCGCACCACCTGTTCGGTGACCGGGTGCTCAACCTGCAGGCGCGTGTTCATCTCCATGAAGTAGAACTCCTGCGGGTTCGCGGCGCTGAGCAGGAACTCCACGGTGCCGGCCCCCACGTACCCCACCGATTGCGCCGCCGCCACGGCCGCCGCGCCCAGCCGCTCGCGCAACGCCGGGTCCACCAGCGGGGAGGGAGCCTCCTCGATGACCTTCTGGTGCCGGCGCTGCAGCGAGCATTCGCGTTCGCCCAGGTGCAGCACCCTGCCGTGGGCATCGGCCAGGATCTGCACCTCGATGTGCCGGGGGTTTGGCACCAGGCGCTCCAAAAACAGGGTGTCGTCCCCGAACGCGCTGGCCGCGGTGCGCCGGGCGCTGGACAGTGCCGCGGGCAGCTGCTCGGGGGAGTGCACCGCGAGCATGCCCTTGCCGCCGCCTCCGGCCGAGGGCTTGATCAGCAGCGGGTAACCCAGCCTGGCCGCGGCGTCCAGCAAGGCCGCGTTGTCCATCCCGGGTTCGGCGATCCCCGGGGTGATCGGCACCCGGTGCGCGGCGACATGGTTTTTCGCGCGGATCTTGTCGCCCATCAGGTTGATGGCATCCACCGGCGGGCCGATGAAGGTGATGCCGGCATCTTGCAGGGCGCGGGCGAAATCCACGTTCTCCGACAGGAACCCGTACCCCGGGTGCACTGCCTGCGCGCCGGTGGCCTTGCAAGCGGCCAGGATCGCGGAAATATCCAGGTAGCCCGAATCCAGACACACGGCCACGTCGGCCTCCGCCAGATGAGCGGTGTCCGACCCGGCGTAGACGGCGACGGAGGTGATGCCCAGGGCGCGCAGGGTGCGGATGACCCGCACGGCGATCTCCCCGCGGTTGGCGACAAGTACGGTGGTAAACATGCTCACATCCTGAACAGGCCGAAGTTGGTTTCCGGAAGTTCTGGCGGGCACGCGCCCAACGCCAGGCCGAGCACCCGCCGGGTGTCGGCCGGGGCGATGACCCCGTCGTCCCACAGCCGGGCGGTGGAGTACCAGCCGCTGCCCTGGGACTCGTACCGCGCGCGGATCGGCTCCTTGAAGGCCTGCTCGTCGGCGTCGGTGAACTTCTCGCCGGGGGCGAGCGAGTCGCGTTTGACGGTGGCCAGCACCGCGGCGGCCTGCGCTCCGCCCATCACGGAGATGCGCGCGGCCGGCCACATCCACAAAAAGCGCGGCGAGTAGGCGCGCCCGCACATCGAATAGTTGCCGGCCCCGAAGGAGCCGCCGATGATCACGGTGTACTTGGGCACCCTGGCGGTGGCCACCGCGGTGACCATCTTGGCCCCGTGCTTGGCGATGCCGCCGGCCTCGTACTCCTTCCCGACCATGAACCCGGCCAGGTTCTGCAGGAAAATCAGCGGGATGCCGCGCTGGTCGCACAGTTCGATGAAGTGCGCGCCCTTCAGCGCCGACTCGGAAAAGAGCACCCCGTTGTTCGCGATGATTCCCACCCGCCGCCCGTACAGCCGGGCGAACCCGGTGACCAAGGTGGTGCCGTACTCGGCCTTGAACTCGTGGAATTCGCTGTCATCCACCAGCCGGGCGATGACCTCGCGCACCTCGTAGGGGGTGTTCACATCCACCGGGACGATGCCGGTCAGCTCATCGGCGTCGTAGGCCGGCTCGCCGTACGCCGCCGCGGGTTCCGGGACAGGATCGGGCAGGGTGTTGACGATCTCGCGCAGGATGTGCAGGGCGTGCTCGTCGTTTTCCGCCAGGTGGTCCACCACCCCGGAGGTGCCCGCATGCAGCTGCCCGCCGCCGAGCTCTTCCGCGGTGACCACCTGGCCGATCGCGGCCTTCACCAGCGGCGGGCCACCCAGGAAAATGGTTCCCTGGTTGCGCACGATCACGCTCTCATCGCTCATCGCCGGCACGTAGGCGCCGCCGGCGGTGCAGGAGCCGAGCACCGCGGCCAGCTGCGGGATTTTGGCCGCGGAGAGCTTGGCCTGGTTGTAGAAGATCCGCCCGAAGTGCTCGCGGTCCGGGAACACCTCGTCCTGCATGGGCAGGAACGCGCCACCGGAATCCACCAGGTACACACACGGCAGCCGGTTCTCCAGCGCGATCGCTTGCGCGCGCAGGTGTTTTTTGACCGTCATCGGGAAGTAGGTCCCGCCCTTGACGGTCGGGTCGTTCGCCACCACCATCACCTGGCGCCCGTGCACCAGCCCGATGCCGGTGATCAGCCCCGCCCCGGGGCTTGCCCCGTCGTACATCTCCTCCGCGGCCAGCGGGGCGACTTCCAGGAAGGGCGATCCCTCATCCAGCAGCCGGTCCACCCGATCGCGGGGCAGCAGTTTTCCGCGTTCGACGTGGCGGTCGCGGGATTTCTGGGAGCCTCCGCGCGCGGCCCGGGCCAGCCGCTCGCGCAGCTCGTCCAGCAGCGGCTGGTACTCGTCGCGGCGCCGGATGAACTCCTGGGACTGCGGATCAACGTGGGTGGGGATCTTCATGCCGCTCCTTGGGGAATGCTGCCGGGTTCGCTGTCGGGTTCGCTTGCAAGCCGCACCGGGAGCGGCAGCGTGGTGGCGGTGGGCGGGGCGGCGCCCAGGATCCGCAGGGCCATCGCGATGAATTCCTGCTGCACCTGGGCCAACTCCAAGCGGCCCGACGGCCGGTACCAGTGCGCCACCCCGGTGCCCATCTCCATGATGGCCAGCCGGGCCAGGGAAAGATCCGGGGTGTGGAATGCACCCGCGCGCTCGCCGTCGTGAAGCACCGCGGCGAACAGCCGCTCGTATTCATCGCGCAGGCCCTGCATCGACTGGCGGTGCTCCGGGCTCAGCGAGCGCATCTCGTATTCGGCCACGCGGGCAGTCTGCGGGTTGCTGGCGGTGAAACCCACGTGGAAACCGACCAATGCGGCCAGGCGTTGGGCGGGATCAGCCGGGGTCTGGGCCTCGCGGGCGCCGGCGAGCATCGCGGTCAAGCAGCCGCTGATGACCCCCAGCAGCAGCTCCTGCTTGCCGCCGACGTAGTGGTACAGGGTGGCCGAATTCAGCCCCACCGCGGCACCCAGCTCCCGGATGCCGGTGGCCGCGTAGCCCTGGCGCGCGAAACAGGCAACTGCCGCCCGGTGGATCTGCCCCAGTTCCATCCCCGCTCCCAATCGATCGATTGAGCCCAGTACACAACAGGTGGTGATGTGGTGTCAATCACTTGATTGGGGTTCCGATGGTGCCTGGGCGCACCTATGCTTGGCACCATGGCAGAGGTGAACCAGATCGGTGTGCGTTGGAATGCGCGCAAGCAGTGCGCCGAACTTCTTCTCGATGGGCGTAGCCTGGCCCAGTTCGTTGACCCGGCGGGCGACTGGTGTGTTTCCCCCTTTGCCCGGCGTTTTCTGCGTGGAGAGCTGAGAAAGTTGCTGCCCACCTATCGCGCGGACTTTGCTGGCCGGGATCACCGAATGAGCGGGAGAGAGATCGAGATCTACGTCTGCCGCAGCTGCGGGGATCTGGGGTGCGGAAACCTGGCGGTTGATTTGGAGCTTGGCCCGCAGTGGGTGAGGTGGTCACGGCCGCACTGGGCGGCTGATGACGATCCGGAGGAATACGACGAGTTTGAGCAGTTGATTCCCGGGGATCCTCTGGAACTGATGCCGCAGGAGTTGGTGTTCGCTCGTGCCGAGTACGACCGGGCGCTGGCGCGGATTCACACTTATCTTTCACGGCCCGGATGGCAGCGGAACCCCGAGGGTTCGGGTGTGGAACGGTTTATCGCCCGGGTTGGCAGGCATCGCTGGCAGTAGGGCGCCGGAACCCAAGATGGTTCCGACGCCCTGTTGCCTGCGGACATCCTGTTAAGGGTTAACCGCGCAACCAGGCGGTGGTGGCGGCCGGCAGTTTGCCGTCCGCCAATGGCCCGCTGGTCAGCAGAGGAGTCGACGGCAGCTGCTGGGGCGGCGCGTTGAAATTGGTGATGCTGATCCAGCCGTTGGGACGGCTGAAGGCAAGCACCCCGGGCGCGCTGGGCAACCAGGACAGCGATTCATCGGTTTGCAGTTCGCGGCGCAGCGCCAGGGCGTCGCGGTAGAGCGAGAGGGTGCTGCCGGGCACACCGTCTTGGGCGGCGACGGACAGCTGGGCGAACTCGGCCGGCTGCGGCAGGTGCGCCCCGGCCGCGCCGAAACCCAACGAGGTCCCGGCCGGCTCCCAGGGCAGCGGGACCCGGCAACCGTCGCGCCCCAGGTCCACCCCGGGGTTGCGGAAGAAGGTGGGGTCCTGGCGCTGCTCGTCGTCGATCTGGCTGACCTCCGGCAGGCCGAGCTCCTCGCCCTGGTAGAGGTAGGCGCTGCCGGGCAGGGCCAGCTGCAGCAAGGTGGCGGCGCGGGCGCGGCGCAGGCCCAGCGCGGGATCCACGGCGTGCGCGGAGGCCCCGTCCAGCAGCCAGTTGCGGGCGGCGTCCGGGTCTCCGGTGGGCACAAGGGCGTAGCGGGTGGCGTGGCGGATGACATCGTGATTTGAATACACCCAGGTGGTGGAGGAGCCGGCCAACGCGGCCTGTTCCAGGTTGACGGTGATGATGCTGCGGAAGTCGTCGGCGGTGAAATCCGCCTTGAGCAGGTCGAAGTTGAAGGCCTGGCCCAGCGAGCGGGCATAGGCGGGGCGGCGCTGGGCGTTGCTCCAGGATTCGGCCACCGCGATGCGCGGCGGGGTGTAGCTGTTGAACACCTCGCGCCAGGCGGTGTAGATCTGGTGCACCTCGTCGCGGTCCCAGAGCGGATGGGTGCCGTCCCAGGGGTGGGCGTCAAGCTGGGCCTTGCTGGGCAGGTCGGCGTGCGGCACGTTTTTGGCCAGCGCGTGGGCGACGTCGATGCGGAACCCATCCACCCCGCGGTCCGACCAGAAGCGCAGGGTCTTCAAGAAGTCCTCGCGGACCTGCGGGTTCTCCCAGTTGAAATCCGGTTGCTCGGGGGCGAAGAGGTGCAGGTACCACTGCCCGTCGCCCACCGGGCTCCATGACGGGCCGCCGAACACCGACTCCCAGTCGGCCGGGGGCAGTTCGCCGTGTTCGCCCACCCCGTCGCGGAAGATGTAGCGATCGCGGGCGGCCGAGCCCTTGGGGGAGGCCAGCGCCTCGCGGAACCACTGGTGCAGGTTGGAGGAGTGGTTGGGCACGATGTCCACAATCACCTTGATTCCGGCGGTGTGCAGGGCGGCGGTCATCGCATCGAAATCGGCCAGGGTGCCCAGCCGCGGGTCCACATTGCGGTAGTCGTCCACGTCGTAGCCGCCATCGGCCAGCGCGGAGGGGTAGAAGGGGGAGAGCCAGACCGCGTCGATCCCCAGGTCGCGCAGGTAGTCGACCCGGGAGGCGACCCCGGGCAGATCGCCCAGGGAATCGGCGTTTGAATCGGCGAAGCTGCGCGGGTAGATCTGGTAGACGGCGGCTTGGCGCCACCAGTTCGCGGTGTTGTCCAACAGGGTGCTCCTTGTCTGAGAGGGCGGTTTCGGGATGAACCGAAGTAAATTTAGCATCTTAATAAACTCGCGTCTATACTCGGGTAGGTGACTTCAAATCCACCGGACGCACAGGTGCGGGCCGTAATCCCGGAGCCTTCCGCGCGCCTGCGCAACGCGCGCAAAATCCTGGATGCCGCCTGGGATGCCGGGGCGGTGAGCGCCGCCGAGCTGATGGCCGCGACCGGGCTGACCCGGGTGACGGTGCTGAACCAGGCCCGCGAGCTGGCCGATGCCGGGTGGCTGCGCGAAGCCCAGGATTCGCGCGCGCTGGGGCAGTATTCCACCGGGCGCCCGGCCCTGCGCTACGAGTTGGAGACCGACACCCGTGCGGTGGCCGGGATCGACGCCGGGCAGCACCGGATCAGCGCCGTCCTGGCCGATCCGCACGGCACCGTGCTGGCGCGCGCGCAGGCGGACATCCACCCGGAGGCACCCGCCGCGCAGCGTGTGCAGGTGGTGGCGCAATTGCTGCGCGAGCTGGGCGGCTCCCAGGCTTCCCGGACGCTGGATGCACTGGTCGTGGGGGTGCCGGCCCCGGTTGATTCCCACGGTTTCTCCCCGTCGGATGCCAACGGATTCTGGGGCCGGATGAACCCCGACTGGCAGGGGCAGCTCGGAGAATTCACCGGGTTGATCCAGGTGGAGAACGATGCGAACCTCGCCGCGCGGGCGGAGCTGGGCCGCGGCGCCGAGGGGTCGTTTGCGGCTCTGCTGGTGGGTGAACGCCTGGGCGCCGGCACCGTGGTGGATGGCCAGCTGTTGCGCGGCGCCCACGGAATGGCCGGCGAGATGCGGTTTCTCACCCACGTCCAGGGGGTTGGCAGCGCCGCCGGGCTGGGTCCGGTGGCGCGCCAGTTGGCCAACGACGCGCTGGCCGCCGGACGGTCCAGCAGCCTGGCCGGGCTGGAGCAGCGCGGCACCCAACAGATTTTTGCCGCCGCGCACGCGCACGACGAGCTGGCGTGCGAGATCCTGGAGGCGTTGGGCCTGCGGCTGGCGCGGATCGCCGCGGTGATCGCCGGTTTTGCCGGGCTTGAAACCATCATCGTCTCCGGGGCCATGGCCGCCACGCTGGCCCCGGTGATCCAGATCGCCCAGCGCGAACTGGAGCGTGAACCGGCCCCGGTGCGCCTGAGCGCCTCCAGCCTCGGTGCCGAGGCGGTGGTGCACGGCGCGCTGTGCAGCGCCCTTGACCTGATGCGCGCCACGGCGCCGAACCTCCCCACCCGAAAGGCTCCATGAGCACCCTTACCGATCGCCGCGCGCGGGCAGCCACCGCGGCATTGTTCCTGACCAACGGCGCCTTGTTCGCCAATATGGCCCCGCGGCTGCCCGAATTCAAGGAACGCCTGGGACTGGGCGAGGCAAGCTACGGCCTGCTGGTCACCGCCTGGCCCATCGGCGCGATGATCGCCGGGATGGCCGCCGGGTGGCTGATCCGCCGGTTCGGCGCCGGGGCCGTCGCGGTGGCCGGCACCATCCTCACCGGGGCCGCGCTGCTCGGCGCGGGGCTGGCCCCGGGGCTGTGGCTGGTCGCGTTCGCCTTTTTGTGCGGCGGGGCCATGGATGCGATCACCGACGTCGCGCAGAACTCGCACGGCCTGCTGGTGCAGCGCCGTTACGGGCGGTCGATCCTGAACTCGCTGCATGCCCTGTGGTCCGTCGGCGCGCTGATCGGCGGGCTGATGGCGGCCGGGGCGATGGCCGCGGGGCTGCCGCTGGGGGTGCATTTCGGCATCTCGATGCTGATTTTCGCCGCCGTGGCGCTGGCGGCCTGGCGCTACTGCCTGCCGGCATCCGCCGGGCGAACCGAACCTGAGGAGGTAGCCGACGGTGCGGTGCGCACCGTGAACCCGGTAACCCGCCGGCACATCGTGATGCCGATGACGGCGCTGGTGCTGATCGCCGTAGCAGGCACCATGGTGGAGGACGCCGGGAATTCCTGGGCCACGCTGTATCTGGGCCAGGGCATCGGCGCCCCAGCCGCGCTGGCCGCCACCGGCTACATCGCCATGGTCGCCGCGCAGTTCATCGGGCGTATCCTGGGCGACGGCATGGTCGACCGCTTCGGCCAGCGCGCGGTGGCGCAGCTCGGCGGCCTGCTGGTCGTGGCGGGTATGGGGCTGGCGCTGGCGTTCCCGTCGCTGTGGGGAACGGTGGCCGGATTCGCGGCCGCCGGATTCGGGGTGGCGACCCTGGTGCCGGCGACCATGGACCAGGCCGATCGGCTGCCGGGCCTTGCCCCCGGGACCGGGCTGACCGTGGTCTCCTGGCTGATGCGGCTTGGTTTTCTGCTCTCCCCGCCGCTGATCGGACTCATGGCCGAATCCTGGGGTCTGCGTTTCGCGCTGCTGCTGGTCCCGCTGACCGGTGTGGTGGTGCTGCTGTGCTCGCCGGTGCTGCGCGGGCGGAGCAAAACTACGCCTGGATGACGTTGACCCCGGCGTGGACAAATGGCTGCAGCTGTTCGGCGGTGGCGGCCTCATCGGTCACCAGGCTCCAGTTGGACGGCAGCTTGGCCCACGCATGGAAGGGGCGCTGGTTCAGCTTGGAGCTGTCGGCCAGCACCACGACCTGATTGGCGCGGGACAGCATTTTCTCCTTCAACCGGGTCTGGATGAGGTCGGCCTCGCAGATGGCATCCGGGATGACGCCATCGGCACCGAGGAACACGGTGTCGAAGCTCATCCGCTCCAGGCAGTACTCCGCCAAAGGGCCCACAAACGCCGCACTGCGGTGGCGCAGGGTGCCGCCGATGCATTCCACGTGCACGTCCTCGGCTTCGGCAAGCTCCTCCACCACGACCAAGGAAGTGGTGGCGAGCGTGAGTTGCTGGGCGTCTCGAAGTTCGTGGGCCAGGCTCGCGACCGTTGACCCGGAATCAAGCAAGATAGTTTGCCCTTCGTGCACCAGCTCGCGGGCCGCGCGGCCAATCGCGGTTTTAGCCAGCGTGCGTTCCTTGGTGCGCTGGCGAAATGTCGACTCGACCACCGCGGCGGTTAGCGGCATGGCCCCGCCGTAGGTGCGGGCAATTTTGCCTTCGGTGGTGAGCTTGGACAGGTCGCGGCGGATGGTGGATGCGGTGACACCAAACCGTTCGGAGAGTTCTTCGACGCTTGCCAGGCCGCTGGTGTGCGCCAAGTCAAGGATCTGCCCCTGGCGCACCTTCGCACTGGTAGACATCGTGTATTCCTCCTTGCAATGTTGTGCAGCCGATACGCTGAGTGTATCGGCAATCCCGAGCGAGTTTTACTTCACCGGGATGGAGGCCAGGTTAACCGACTGGGACAGCGCCTCGATCATGCTGCCAACCTCGACGATACCTTGGCCGGCGATGTCGAATGCGGTGCCGTGATCAACCGAGGTGCGGATCACCGGCAACCCGACGGTGATATTCACTCCGGCTTCAATGCCCAGCACCTTGACCGGACCATGGCCCTGGTCGTGGTACATCGCGACAATCAGGTCGTAATCCCCGCGCCCGGCCAGGAAAAATGCGGTATCCGCGGGCAGCGGGCCTACCGCATTGATCCCCTCGGCCTGCAGGACCTCAAGGGCCGGGATGATTTTTTCTTCCTCTTCGCCGTAACCGAACAGGCCGTTTTCCCCGGCGTGCGGGTTGATGGCGCAGACCCCGATTTTTGGTTGCGGGTTCCCGGCGCGGACCAGTGCCTCGTGGCCACGGCGCACGGTGCGCTCGACCAGTCCTGGTTCGATCTTCGCGATCGCGTCGATCAGCCCGATGTGGGTCGTGACATGGATGACCTTGACCTTCGGGGTGGAGAGCATCATCGAGACCTCATCCACACCCATGAAGTGCGCGAGCAGTTCGGTGTGGCCCGGGTATACATGCCCGGCTTCGTGCAGCGCCGCCTTGTTCAGCGGTGCGGTGCAGATCCCCTGGATCTCGCCGCGCATGCCCAGCTCGCAGGCGATGCGGATGTAGTGGTAGGCGGCGTTTCCAGCTTCGGCGGAGACTTTGCCCCACTCCAGGTCTTCCGAGAGCAGGTGCGGGTCGATCACGTTGATCCGGCCCGGGGTGAATTCCGCCTCGCGGACCTCGCTGATTTCAACGATCTCTACCCGTGCACCCAGTGCCGCGGCGCCAAGCTGCAGGCGGTGGACATCGCCGATCACGATGGGGCGGCTGATCCGGTAAGCGTTCGCATCAAGCAGGGCGCCAACGGTGACCTCGGGGCCGACCCCGGCACCGTCACCCATGGTGACCGCGATGAATGGACGTGAATCGGTGGTGTTCATTGGGTTGGCTCCTGAGAAGACAAGGTGCGCAGTGTGCGCAAACGGGATAATGCGTGGTGGAGGATTTCGGTGCTGCCGAAGGTTCCGGGTTTGGTGCCCACTAAACGCCCATCGGGTGTTTGGCAGATGACGACCCCTGCTTCCAGCTGTTCCCGGGGTTCCAGCGTCGCGACCGCAAGGTCATCGAGCACTGCCCGTGCGGTTTCGCCGCCGGTGAGGAACAGGTCCGCAGTGGGGTTCGCGGTGAGAAAACTTCGAGTTTCGGTGCGCAGACGGTGCAGCACCTCGTGCGGCTGCGCCGGTAGTCGCGAGGCGGTGAGGATTTGCAGTTCACCCGGGCCGAGCCCGGCCAGCTCGGCGGCTGTTTCGGCGCTGGGTATTCCGCGGTCTTGGGCATACCGAAGCTGTTCGCCCGAGCGACCCGAGGCGGAACCGACAACGGCCAAGGCTGTTGCGTTTTCTGTTAGTGCCGGTGCATTGTGCACCGTGCCGGGGTTGCTCAAGTGCTGGCTCAGGGCGTGGTTCAACGCTCCGGTTCCCACCAGGATGCTCCGTGCCGCCAGCTCGGGGGCCTCGGTGCGCAAGCGCAGCCAGCTGGCGGCGATGGTGTCGAGGTCCGGTTGATCAACGCAGTCGATGATCAGCACCGAGGAGGTGCCAAGCCCGGCGGCAAGTTCCTGTTGGAAGTCGTTGACCTGCGCGGATAATGCAGGTCGCGCAAGCTGCACCGATTCTAGGCCGCCCAGCAGGTCGCTGATCCGGGCGGGGGCCGTGGCGGCCTCCACCTTCCAGGCATCGGTCGCGGCCAGTGGTTCACCGGCGATCAGTGCCTGCCCGTTAACCACCGTTCGCTCCAAGTGCGGCAGCGCGCCGGCCAGGATCACACGAAAACCGGCCTGAACCAGCGCGGCGAGCTCGGCGCCCACGTTTCCGCGCCAGAGCGAATCAATTTTTTTGAAGATGAGTGTGTGCGGATCCACCGCGGCTACGCACCGGCTGAGAACCGCGTGGGCGCTGCGTGCCTCCAGATAGCGGCTATTGGTGTCCCTGACCAATGCGGTGCGGGACCGATCGGGTGCTTCCGCGTCGGTGTGCTCATCGTGCAGCACAATCCGGGTGCGGAATCCAGCGCTCATCCAGGGGACGGATACCTCGCAGGCACCTGAAAAGTCGTCGGCGAGAACCAGGATCTGCGTGGTGTCGCCTCGCGAGGCCTCGCCCGGCTCCGCCTGCCGGGCAGGGGGCTGATCGGTGGGGGATTGTTGTGTCATTTCCGAGCTGTTCACCTCCTGAGGGATGGCCCGAGGGGTAGCGGGCGTCACAGTGTTGCTGATCAACATCATGACACAACTGCGCGAAATGCGCTATCCCTGTTGCGCATTTCGCGCAATCGTGGGAAGGTGACATGAGTTACAAATTCCATGTGCGCTCAGGGCCCGGCACAAAAACGGCTGGTGGCGCGCAACACAATCGATCGGGAGGTCGACGATGACCGCATTATTCTCTGGTCCCAACATGTCGCGCAGGTCGCTGCTGCGGCTGGCGGGGGCCGCCGGAATCTTCGCGGCCGTTGGGGTGAGCGCAACCGCATGCGCCGGCCCCACCGGTTTGCCGGGCAAAGACACCCTCACGCTGGCGCTGAACCGTTCGCTGGTGTCCTTGGACAACAAGCTGAACCAGTTTGATGCAGCCGTCACCGTGCAGCGTGCCGTGCGTGAAGGGTTGACCGCGATCGGGCCGGATATTTCTCCCATCCCGGTATTGGCGGAGTCGATGGTGATGACCTCGCCCACCCGCTGGACTGTGAAGCTGCGCGAATCAATCACCTACTCAGACGGACGCCCGGTCAAGCCGCAGGATGTGGCCACCGCCCTGGAAATGTATTCCAAGGTGCAGGGCTCGTTTGTGGCCAGCTTCTTCCCGGAGTTCCCGACCGTCACCGAGGTCGACCAGCGCACCTTCTACCTGGACTCGGCAGAGCCGATCCCCATTCTGGATGCGCTGATGGCGCTGATCCTGATTACCCCGGCGGAGGACAACAAGGCCGAAGAGCTGCAAACCGGTGTGGGAACCGGGCCCTATGTGGTGCAGGACTACGACCGCGGCGTGGGAAGCTACACCCTGGTGCGCAATGAGAACTACTGGGGCGAACCCGCGTCGGTACGTCAGGTCAACGTCCGGTTCCTGCCCGAAGAGTCCTCCCGCGTGATCGCACTGCGCAGCGGCGAGGTGGACATCATCGACTCCATCTCCCCGAACTCCATGGAGCAGCTCCAGGGTCTGCCCGGCGTGAAGCTTGAAATGGCCTCCTCGCTGCGTTTGAACCAGATTTTTTACAACTTCCGCAAACCTGCTTCCCACCCGCTCTCCGATGTGCGGGTCCGCGAAGCGCTGTCCTTTGCCATCGACGGCGAATCCCTGGTCCACGACGTGTTGATTGACTCGGTGGAGCAAGCCCAAGGGGTGACCGCCACCAGCCTGTTCGGGTTCGCGAGAACCGGTGACTATGTGTACGACCCGGGCAAGGCCAAATCCTTGCTGGCCGACTACGGGGCCTCCGACCTGACACTGAAAATCATCTGGGAAACCGGCGAGTTCCCCTCGGATACCGCGATCATGGAAGCGCTGGTGCAGATGTTCGGCGATATCGGTGTCCGCACCGAATTGCAGCAGTTCGAGCCGGGCGGAAACATCCTGCAATGGCGACAGGGCAAGGAAGGGGACTGGGACCTTTTGGGCAACGGTTTCTCCAGCCCTACCGGTTTGGCAATCACCATGCTCCAGGGAATGTACGCGGGGACCGCGCAGAAGGAAAAAACCCGCGATACCTACCAGGGCTACGTCAATCCGGAGGTGACCAAGAAGATCGCTCGGGCGGCCTCCGAGGTCGACGAGGTCAAACGCCAAACCTACCTGAAGGACGCGCAGCAAGCGGCCTGGGACACCTGGCCCTGCGCCTGGGCCTTCACCCCGAAATCTATTCTTGCCCGCCGGGAGCGTGTGCAGAACCTGAACCTATCCGCCGCCAACGCCTACCCGCTGGCCGCCGTGGGATTGGAGAGCTAAACCGTGCTGACCTATCTACCCAAACGCATCGGGCAGGGACTGCTGACGGTGTTCCTCACCGTATCGGTGGTCTTTGTGCTGATCCGCATGGCCCCGGGAGATCCGGCGGTCGCGTTCGCCGGCCCGCTGGCTACCAACGAGGAGCTTGCCGCGGTCCGCGAGCAGTTCGGCCTCGACCTGCCGTTGCTGCAGCAGTACGTGATTTTCCTCGGCCAGCTCTTCACTGGGCAACTGGGAATGTCCTACTCCTTCCAGGCTCCGGCCGTGGAGGTGGTGATGGATCGCCTTCCGTACACGCTGACCCTCGCAACCAGCTCGATCCTGCTGGCGGCCTTGGTTTCCATTCCGCTGGGGATGTGGATGGCCCGCCGTGCAGATACCGACGCCGAACTGGGAGTCAACGTGCTGACCATTGCCGGGCAGTCGATGCCCGACTTCTGGACCGGCATCATGCTTCTCACCGGATTCTCGGTGCTGATCCCGTTGTTTCCGGCCTCGGGTTTCACCACCTGGGGCGGGTTGGTGCTGCCGACCATCACCGTGGCGATCTTGCAGATCGCGCTCATTTCGCGCATGGTCAAACGCGAGATGGTCACCAACTTCAACTCGCCGTACCTGACCATCGCGCGCTCGCGTGGCGTCAGCGAACGGGTACTGACCTGGCGCTATGCCTTGGGAAATGCCGGCATTCCGGTTTTCACGGCGCTTGGCACACGATTTGCCGCGATGCTTAACGGTGTGGTTGTTGTTGAAGTCGTGTTCGGCTGGCCCGGCGTCGGGTCGCTGATCGTCCGGGCGCTGGAAACCCGTGACTACCCCCTGATCCAGGCCACCGTGCTGATCACCGCGCTGCTGGCGGTTGCCGTCCAGCTGCTGATCGACTTGGCCTACCCACTGCTGGACCCACGGGTCCGCCTCGGAAAGGCAGCTTCGGCATGAGCATCACCACGCAGAGTTCCCCACCGGCCCCGAGCGTATCTCCGCGTTCGGCGGTGACGCCACAGGTGCTGAAAAAATCGGATGCCTCCCGCCGGGCCCGCTCGGCACGGATCAAACTGTGGATGGGCGCAATCCTCACCTTGCTGGTGGTGCTTCCCATCGCACTGGCCAGTTTCCTGCCGATCGCGGACCCGAACATGCAGGACCTCGGATCCCGCCGCCTGCCCCCGCTGGTGGATGGGCACCTGTTCGGCACCGATCAGCTGGGCCGCGACCTGTTCTCCCGGGTGCTGTTCGGTGGGCAGACCTCGCTGATGATCGGCGTGCTGGCCGTGGTGGTCTCCGGTGCCATTGGCGTGATCCTGGGTTCCATCGCCGGCTTTTACGGCAAATGGGCGGACGTGATCATCTCCCGTGTGCTTGAAGCGCAGATGTCCCTGCCGCTGCTGATGATGCTGTTGCTGGTGGTCGCCCTGTTCGGCCCTTCCATTCCCGTGATCACCGGGGTGATCGCCATTGCCCAGTGGCCGGAAGTCGCGAGGCTGACCCGTTCGCTGGTGCTGGTTGAGCGAGAGAAACCCTATATCGCGGCGGCGAAAACCCTGGGGCTGCCGAAACTGTCGATCCTGGTCAAGCACGTCATCCCGAACGTATTCAAGCAGGCAAGCCTGGTGATCCTGTTGCTGCTAGCGCAGGCGGTGCTGCTTGAAAGCGCGCTGTCCTTCCTGGGCGCCGGCCCGCAGCGGCCGTTCTCCACCTGGGGCCGCCTGATTTCCGACGGCCAGGACTACATCACCACCTCCTGGTGGATGGTGACCCTGCCGGGCCTGTTTATTGTGGTTCTGGTGGTCGGGGTGAACCTGCTGGGTGATGCCCTGCGTGATGGCAACCTGCGCCGCAAGTCCCGAAAGGATGGCAAGTGATGAACGAGCAAGAACCGGCAGTACTGGAAGTCGAGAACTTCAACGTCGAACTGATGACGGACAACGGAGTTTTTAAGGCAGTGAACAACGTCAGCTTCCGGATCGGGAAGGGGCAGAGCGTCACCATCATCGGCGAGTCCGGCTCGGGTAAATCCACCACCGCCATGGGGCTGCTGCAGCTGCTTCCCCCTGGCCTTGCGGTGCTCTCCGGCACGGTTCGGCTCAAGGGCCAGGACGTGATCTCCAACCCTCAAGCGATTGCGAAGTTCCGTGGGCGCGGGCTGGCCTTGATCCCGCAGGATCCGATGACTGCATTGAACCCGGTGGCCACGATCGGCGCGCAGCTGCGTGAAGCGATCAAGGTTGCAGGGCGCCTGAAAAGCAAGTCGGACCAACAGCAACGGGCCATCGAACTGCTCACCCAGGTACGAATCCCGTTGGTGGAAGAACAACTCAAAAAGTTCCCGCATCAGCTCTCCGGCGGCATGCTGCAGCGTGTGCTGATTGCCATCGCACTAGCCAGTGAGCCGGAACTGCTGGTGGCCGATGAGCCTACCAGCGCATTGGACGTCACGGTGCAGGCCGGCATCCTGGACCTGTTGCTTGAGCTGCAGGAAACCCGCGGGATTTCGATCTTGATGATCACCCACGACATCGGGGTGGCACGAATGGTTTCCGACACCATCCACGTGATGAAGTCGGGGCAGTTCATCGAATCCGGCGACGCCGCGCAGATCGTGGACGCACCTGGCGAGGAATACACCCGCAACCTGCTCGCGGCCGTGCCGCGGTTGGGCAGCTGGGATGAGACATCACTGAGTACGGAAGGCGCATCATGAGCCAGCGCGCAGCATCGGACCCATTTCTGTCCGTCAAGAACCTCACGGTTGAGTACTCCACCCGCAAGGGGGTGTTCCGCGCCGTAGACGATGTGTCCTTCGACCTGCACCGCGGAACCACCCTGGCGGTGGTGGGCGAGTCCGGATGCGGCAAGTCAACCGTGGCAAAGTCGATCATGCGGCTGCTGAACCCCGCCGCTGGGCAAATCCTGCTGGACGGAACCGACCTGGTGACGCTCAATGAGCGTGCATTGCGGCCCCTGCGCCGGAAATTCCAGATGGTGTTCCAGGACCCCTACGGTTCGCTGGACCCGCGTCAGAGCGCCGAGGAAATCATCACCGAACCGCTGAAAATCCAGAAGGCAGGCAATGCGGCGCAACGGCGTGCCGAGGCGTTGCGGCTGCTGGACCGGGTGGGATTGCCCGAAAGCGCGCTGGCCCGCCGGGCCAACGAATTCTCCGGCGGCCAGCGTCAGCGCATTGGCATCGCCCGGGCGTTGGCCTCCAAACCCGAACTTCTGGTATGCGACGAGGCCACCAGTGCCCTGGACGTCTCGGTCCAGGCCCAGGTCATAAAGCTGCTCGCCGAGATCCAGGCAGATACCGGGATCTCCTACCTTTTCATCACCCACAACCTGGGGGTGGTGCAGGAGATCAGCGACCGGGTCCTGGTGATGCGTCGAGGCCAGGTGGTTGAGATCGGCGAGACCCAGCAGGTGCTGAGCGCCCCGAGCCAGGAATACACCCGTTCGTTGCGGCGTGCGGCCTTGGACCCCAGCCAAATGAGCGGACTTAAGCCGCGCCACCTGTTGGCCGGATTAAGCAACTGATACCCACACCCATGACGTCGAGGAAACAATGAATCAGGAATTAAACACCCAGGCGCAGCTGGTGCTGGGCACCATGACCTTCGGGGACACCGCAGATCACAAGGTCAGCGCGCAGATGCTGGACGCTGCGCTGGACGCGGGGATCACCCACATCGATACCGCCAACGCCTATGTTGGCGGCGCGACCGAAGAATTGCTGGCCAGCTTGCTCGAAGGGCGCCGCGATCAGGTCTTTTTGGCCTCCAAGGCCGGCATGCCGCATGCGGACGCGGGAGATGATTCACCGCTGTCCCCGGCCGCGCTGCGGCGCAGCGTCGAAGCCTCGCTGCGCCGGCTGCGCACCGACAGGCTGGACCTGTTTTACCTGCACCAGCCGGATTACTCCAGCCCGCTGGAGGACACCCTGAACGAGGTCGCCAAACTGCACAGTGAAGGCAAAATCCTCTCCCTGGGTGTCTCGAATTTTGCGGCCTGGCAGATTGGGCAGGTGCAGCATGTGGCCCAGAGCGTGGGGGCGCCGCAACCGGTCGTTGCCCAGCAGCTGTACAACCTGGTGGCCCGGCGAATCGAAACCGAGTACCTGCCCTTCGCCGCCGCCACCGGGGTGCAAACCATGGTCTACAACCCGTTGGGAGGCGGGCTGCTGACCGGGCGCCACAGCTTCACCCAGCGCCCCGCCGATGGCCGGTTCGGCACTTCTCGCCTGGCTGCCATGTACACCGAACGCTACTGGGATGAGGACTTGTTCCGAGCCATCGCTGCCCTGGGCGAACTGGCGGAGTCTGCCGGCATCAGCCTGATCGAACTCTCGCTGCGCTGGCTGGCCTACCATCAGGGGGTCGACTCGCTGCTGCTCGGTGGTTCAAAGGTGCAACAGCTCGAATCCAACCTCGCCGCCATCGCGCGCGGCCCGCTCGACGAATCACTGGCCCAGGCGGCCGCTGAGGCCACCGCCTCGCTGCACGGACCCATGCCAGCGTACAACCGCTAAACAGAAAGAGATGAACCCCATGACTTCAACAGTTGCGACCGAATTTGCCCGCAAGATCCGAAACCGTGAAGTAGCGGTCGGATACTGGGTGGTGCTGGACTCGCCGGTGTCCACCGAACGAATTGCCCGGCTTGGATATGACTATGTAGCGCTTGATGCCCAGCACGGGTTGATCGGCTACAACGGGATGCTGACCGGCCTGATGGCAATCGACGCCTCGCAGCAGGCGGCCGGCGTGGTGCGGGTTGAAGCGAACAACGCCACCGCCATCGGCAAGGCGCTGGACGCAGGTGCCGTCGCGGTGATTGTGCCGCTGGTGAACACCGCGCAGGACGCCCGGGACGCGGTGCAGGCCGCGAAGTACCCGCCGCACGGGATCCGTTCCTACGGTCCGATGCGTTCGGCGCTGCGCGTTGGCCCGGTCCCGGCCGAAGCCGATGCAACCACCCTGGTTTTCGCCATGATCGAGACCCCCGGTGGATTGGCGAACGTGGAAGAGATCGCCGCAGTGGAAGGCCTGGACGGGCTGTATGTCGGGCCGAGCGACCTGGCTTTGGCCATCGGCGCGGCCTACCCGGGCGACCCGGCGATCAAGGACGAATTCGAGGCAGCGCTCAAGCGTGTCAGCGCCGCGGCCCAGAAGGAAGGTATCGCGGCCGGTATCCACAATGCCAACGGCGAACTGGCCAACCAGCGCCTGGGCGAGGGTTACACCTTCGCCACCGTGGCCTCCGACCTGACCCATCTGGAAGCCACCGCCGCGCAGCACCTGCAGCGCGCCCAAGCACGCTAACCACCTGCCTGACGCAGCCCATCTGACAAGGAACTGATTATGTCTACTTTCTCCACCATCACCACCGATGGCCAGGTCCAGCAGGACGGCTCGCTGGCCTATGCCTACCTGCCGGCTCCCACGGTGCAGTCGCATGCGGCCAACCTGATGACCCTGGGAAATGGGGATCTGGGCTGCGTCTGGTTTGGCGGCACCCAAGAGGGTGTTGCCGACATCAGCATCTACTTCTCCACCCTGCAACGTGATGGGCACGGGCAGTGGGCTGAAACCTGGTCGCCGGCGCAGCAGTTGTCTTTTGACGGCACCCGGTCGGAGCAAAACCCGATCCTTTTTGTCAACGGGGCGCAGCTGTGGCTTTTGTACACTTCGCAGCATGCAGGCAATCAAGACACTTCCCAGGTGTGTCGACGGATCTCCGAGGACCACGGGCGCAGCTGGTCCGAACCGGAAATCCTGTTTGCGGCGACCGAGCACGGCGGGGTATTCGTCCGCCAGCCACCACTGCGGGTGGGCGAAAAACTTCTTGTTCCGGTCTTTCGATGCGCGACGGTTCCGGGCCAAAAGTGGGTGGGGGATGAAGACGATTCGGCGCTGATGGTCTCCACCGACAACGGCGTGACCTGGAGCGAACAGCTGGTGCCCGGGTCCATCGGGTGCGTGCACATGAACGTGGCGGCGCTGAGCGACGGGAGCTTGCTGGCGCTGTACCGCAGCCGTTGGGCGGACTGGATCTATGAGTCGCGGTCAACCGACGGCGGCGCAAACTGGAGTGTCCCGGCTCCCACCGAGCTGCCGAACAACAACTCCTCGATACAGTTCACCGCCATGGCCGATGGCCGATTGGCGCTGATCTACAACCACAGCCAGGCCACCGCGCAAACCGAACGCCGCCTGTCCTTGTACGATGAAATCGACGACGAGGGACTGGACGGCAGCGTCGACGGGCCGGTGGTCTTTGAACCGGTCCCCACCGCCGATTCTGAAACCAAAAAAGCCTTCTGGGGGACGCCGCGGGCACCGCTGACGGTGGCAATCTCTTCGGACCAGGGCGCGAGCTGGCCGGTACGCCGCAACCTGGAGGTGGGCGACGGCTACTGCCTGTCGAACAACTCCCGCGAGGGGCTGAACCGCGAGTTCTCCTACCCGTCTATCCACCAAGGCCAGGACGGCTCCCTGCACCTGGCCTACACCTATTTCCGGCAGGCAATTAAATACGTGCGGGTCGACCCTGCGTGGGTAGCCGAGGGCGAGTCGAATGCCTAACGCGTTGGTAACCGGCGTCAGCTCCGGTATTGGTCAGGCTATCGCCACCGAGCTGCTTGCCAGTGGTTACACTGTCACCGGGCTCAGCCGCCGTCGCCCCGAATTTGAGCATGAACGGTTCAACTGGGTTGCGGCCGATCTTGGCGATGCAGCCCAGGTTCAGCAGATTGCCACGCGGCTGAAGGAACCTGACCTGTTTGTGCACGCCGCAGGGTACATGGCCACCGGTGCGCTGGGGGAGCTGAAGCCCGAGGATCTGGCAGGTATGCATGCGGTGCATGTCCAAGCACCCATGGTGCTGCTCAATGAGTTCGCTCACAAGCTGCCCGACGGGGCCCGGATTGTGCTGATCGGAAGCCGCACCATGAGCGGCGTTGCTGGTAAGAGCCAATACGCCGCCACCAAATCCGCGCTTGCTGGCCTCTCGCGCAGTTGGGCCATGGAACTTGCCCCACGCTCGATCACCTGCAATGTGGTGGCCCCCGGGCCAACGGACACCCCGATGATGGTTGATCCGCGCCGCGCTGGGGTGCCACCGGTGGTGCCGGCCTTGGGGGCGTTGGTGGACCCTGTCGATGTGGCGGCCCTGGTGCTTTTCCTAGGCGGGCCGCACGGAAAATCCATCACCGGCCAGGTGCTGACGATCTGCGGGGGAGCCTCGCTGAAGGGGTAGCCTGCACCACCAAGAGGTTCGCCAACACGGCCCGTTTTATCCAGAGCACTTGTCCGAGTGCTGAAACGTGGCGTGTTCCAGTAGGGCGTGCGGGCGATGGGAAACGTGGGAAAGACGCCGAGTTTGCCAGTTGAAATTTCCAGCGAACTTGGTCGTTTTCCGAATGTCTACGATTTGACGGCTACGAGTCCCATCGCCCACTCAACGTGATATCTACGGGGTCACGATGGCAAAGTTCGGATCCCCCGGAGAAGCGGCGCCAAGCATCTCCTTCAGAGCGCCGGTCGGGCCGCTGATTTCTAGGCCAGGGGAAGCCGCATCCCCGCTGAGCAACATCATGAGCCGTGTTTTGCTCAAACGGATCACGGTGTGTGCCGGTGTGCTGGACTCTGCGAGCAAACGGTGAATCAACACGCCATGCCGCAGGCGCAACCGATGCGTGACACTCAAATCCGTGATCACCAAATCGATCTCTGCCTCTAGGTCCCAAACCTTAGGTGCTTCGATGGCGATGGCTAGGCTATCGAGTACTTGCGAGACGGACACATGCTGGGCCAAGGACTTCGTGTCTGCTGAGTTCGGGGTTCCGAAGCGTCCTTCGCGTAGTTCCAGCGCTCCTGCTAGATAAAAGTTTCGCCACGTAGCGTTTTCTACCGAAAACCCCAGTTGTTCCAGCACGTTGGCCAGGGCATTGGAGACGTCGGCGTTCTGCGGATCGGCAAATATTGCGTGTCCCAGCAATGTCGCGGCCCAGCGTGGATCGTCATCTGCTTGGGCTTCAGCGGCCAGTTCCAGGACACGGTCGATCCCGCCTAGGGCTGAGACATAGCGAGTTGCTTGCTGCTGTGGTGGATGCGGCCATAAATTGACGGGGTTGGCGTCGAACCAACCCATGTAGCGTTGGTAAATAGCCTTCACATTGTGGTTGATCGACCCATAGTAGCCGCGAGTGCTCCATTCTTCTTCCAGGGCCGGTGGCAGCTGGATCATCTCGGCGATCTCAGCACCTTGGTATCCGAGATTGATGTATCGCAGTGTTTCGTCATGCAAGTAGGCGTAGACATCGCGCTGACGGGATATGAAGTCGTTGACCCGGTCGCCGTCCCACGTCGGCCAGTGATGCGAAGCGAACGCTACATCGGTAATGTCCGCATAACGTTCGATGGTTTCGGTGAGATAGCTGGCCCAGGCGCGTGCATCGCGGACCAGCGCACCTCGCAGGGTGAGGATGTTGTGCAAGGTGTGGGTGGCGTTCTCTGCCAGGCACAGGGCGCGGAAACCAGGGAAGTAGAAATGCATTTCTGCCGGAGCTTCCGAATCCGGAGTCATTTGGAATTCGATGTCCACCCCGTCGACGGTCAACCGTTCTCCAGTGGAAGTGACCAGCACGGTGGGCGGGATGATGCCAACTTGTCCGATGGAAGTAGTATGCCCTAGACCAGCACCCACGGACCCGCGCGGAGTCCGGGGCAGAGCCGCTCCGTACATGTAGCCGGCACGACGCGACATAGCGGTTCCAGCATAGATATTCTCCGATACCGCATGTTCCATGAAGCCTGTCGGTGCGATGATCTGCACGTCTCCGCGTTCCACATCTTGCAGGCTCGTGACCCCGAGTACTCCGCCGAAATGATCGACGTGGCTGTGGGTATAGATCACGGCAGCGACTTTTCGGTTGCCGCGATGCTGGCGATACAGATCCAATGCCGCTGCAGCAGTTTCGGTGGAGATCAACGGATCAATGACGATGATTCCGGTGTCCGACTCAACGAATGTGATGTTCGAGAGGTCGAATCCGCGGACTTGATAGATACCCTCTGTTACTTCGTAGAGGCCGTGCTTGTTAACGAGCATCGACTGGCGCCAGAGGCTTGGATGCACTGAGTCAGGGGAATCCCCGGATACGAAACTAAAACTGTCGCCATCCCAGACTGTTTCACCGGCTTCATTGGTAATGATGCACGGACTGATTGTGCCCAGAAATCCACGATCGGCATCCTGGAAATCTTGATGAGTGGTATCAACTGCGGGCATGAAAATAGCCTTTCCAAGGGATTCGAGATGTTGCTTCAACCCTAGTCGTCAGGAGGTTGTTCCGGAATGCTAAACGCCAGCATTCAGGATCCTCTGAGCTGCTTCAGCACGACAATAATTTCCGCCCAATGACTTGCTGAATTTATCTCAGGCAGAATGGCCGCAGCGTCGTTTACTCTAGGGCGCCATGATTTGCTTGCCTATGCCTCTAAGTTTTGGGATGAGCCAGAGCGGATGACCAATCCCTGAGAGCAAGGAAATAGGGACATGCGTCGCATTGCTGGTGACTGGTCGCGGGAGTGACCCACGCACGGAAAATCCAAGGATAACTCGGGGCTGTGGATCTTTGAGGTTGCCTGTTGTAGGCATGAAACGAGAGTAGGCTCTGCATCATTCCACCGTCGAATTCGCTCGCGAAGGCCGGGAATGACTCATCTCGGACAGCGTTGTGCCGAGGCGTGGTTCAGATCGCCGGCACCGTGCGCTGGCCAACCCGACGTTCGATGAGCTCCGCGATCACACTGACGGCAATCGCCTGCACCACCATGAGGTTCACCAGCACGATCAGCTGAACCAGCCCAGCTTCAAGGGGGCTGGCTCCACCCAGCACCAGACCGACAAACGCGCCGGGCAGCGTCACGGTTCCCACGGTGCGGGTCTGGTCGATGCCCGGCAGCAGCGCCTCGGAAGCGACCGGTCGGGCGATCAAGTTCCGGGCATCACGGGTGCCGAAGCCCAGCGCGAGTGCCGCCTCGACCTCCCCGGCGCGCTGCTCCAACTCCTGGTGCAGCCGTCGTCCGGCCAGGTTCACCGCGCTCATCGCCCCGCCGATCAGCTGGCCCACCACGGCGATCATCGCCAGCGCGGAGAAGGGAAGCACCCCGAAACCAAGCATCAGGCCAACTACCGGAAGGACCCCGGCAAGGATGGCGCTGGCCGGAACCCACCAGGCGAGGTGTCCGATGCGCCGGGTCGCGGTGAGCGTCGCCACCACAAGCATCAGCAGCAAAAACGCGCAGGCAAGGGGCCAGGAACGGGAAACCTGGCTGATCACCAGCGCCACCAGGATCATCTGAACCAGTGCCCGGGCGACGGCGAAAACTACCTGCTTGACGGGCATCCGCAAAAAGTAATGGTTGATCAGTGCCGCAGCGGCGGCCGCGACCGCCAGCATGACCCACATGCCAGCCCCGGTGTTTAACAGGGAACCATTCGCTCCCATTGGCGGCCCTCCAGCTCGTTGAACGGCGTGAAATAGCGCCTAGGTCATATCTTAGGTGGCCAGTGCCCCACGGGGTCTTGCGAACCCACGCGTGGTATCGAGCGAGTCAGGGTCGGTGAAATGCCTGCAGCCGGAGCCGAGTATAAGGAAATATAAGGAAGTATAGGAAAAATTTATACTCCTATATATTTTCCTATACTTTGGACGTGCGCGTGCAACCTCTGAAGCAGCCTAAGGTGGAATCACTTCAAGTATTGTTGAACTTGCGAGGGAGTTCTGGCGAATGAGCACTAGCCGTCCTAAGAGTCATTCCGCATTGGGATACAACAAAAACAACCTGATCGGCATGAAACGCGACGAGCTCCTCAAAGGTGTGACCGTGGAGATCGGCAAGCCGGACATCAAACTTATGGAAGCCGAACGTGCTTTCGGCAACAACAGAAGTCAAGTTGCGCAAAGCGCATTGCAGGCGATTCTCCGAATTCAAGACGCACGCCGGTAGCCAATATCAAACCTCTGAAAAAGCGGTGCTCACAGTCAGAAAGTGACTGTCAGCACCGCTTATTTCGTGAACTGCTAGGTGAACCAGCAGGACGCAGGTACTACCCACCAGCCTAGGATTTCGGTGTCAGCCTGCTTAGTAGTAAACCGCCAGCGGGCCCTGTGGTCCGTCGATCACCCGGACCGGGGTTTCAAACACATCGCTGAGCACCTCGTCGCGCATGATGCTCTCCGGGGTGCCGAACTGCACCACCTTGCCCTGTTTCATGGCACAGATGTAGTCCGAGTAGTGGCCGGCGAAGTTGATGTCATGCAGCACAATCACGATGGTCCGGTTCAACTCCACGGCGGCGCGTTTGAGGTGGCGCATCATGATCACCGAGTGCTTCATGTCCAGGTTGTTCAGCGGCTCGTCAAGAAGCACGGTGTCGGTGTCCTGGGCCAGCACCATCGCGACGTACGCACGTTGGCGCTGGCCGCCGGAGAGCTGATCCAGGTAGCGGCCCTCCAGCTCGGAGAGGTCCAAGAAGTCGATGGACCGCGAGATGATTTCTTCATCCTTCTGGGTCAGCCGACCCTTCGAATGCGGGTAGCGGCCGAACCCCACCAGCTGGCGCACGGTCAGGCGGGTGACGAAGTGATTCTCCTGGCGCAGGATCGAGACAATTTTGGCCAGGTCCTTGGAGTTGGTTTTGGTGACGTCGTATCCGGCCACCTCGATGCTGCCCGAATCGATACCCAGCAGGCGTCCGACCATGGTGAGCATGGTGGATTTGCCGGCCCCGTTCGGGCCAACCAGTGCGGTGATGCCACCGGTGGGGATCTCCAAGGTGATCGGGCCAATGGAGACCGAGGACGAGTACTTCTTGTGGACGTCGTTGAGGGTGATCACAGTCGTCCCTTTCGCAGGATGAAGATGAGGAAGGTAATGCCGCCGACGGCTTCAATGATGATGCCAACGACACCCTGGGCGTAGAAAACGTTTTTCATGACGAAGTAGGACCCGGCCAGCACCACAAACCCGGACAGGAATGCCATCGGGTAGATGTAGCGGTGGTCGTAGGTGTCGGCCAACTGATAGGCCAGGGTGGCAACGAGGAAACCCAGGAAGGTCAGCGGTCCCACCAGCGCGGTGCTGACCGCCATCAGGATCGAAACGAAAAACAGGGTGATCATCACCTCGCGGCGGTGGTTGATACCCAAGTTGATGGTGGTTTCCTTGCCCAGACCCACGATGTTCAGCTTTTTGGAACTTGCCAGCAGGTAGCCGCCGGCCACCAGCACCAGCGGGATCGCCAGCGGCATGTAGCTCATGTCCGCGTTGGTCATGGAGCCGAAAAGCCGGGCGGTGAGCACATCGAATTCGCTGGGGGTGAGCATCCGCTGCATAAACGTCGCCACGGATCCCAGCCCGGTGCCGATGATGATGCCGACCAGCAGCATGATCTGGATGTTGCCGAGTTTGCCGGAGAGCAGCCAGCCGTACAGCGCCACGGAGAGCGCCACCATGATGCCCACCTGCAGCGCGAACTGGCCGATGCCGGTGAAAAAGGTAATCCCGGCGACGCCCAGGAAAAACACCGCACCGGTCTGCACCACCCGGTACAGCGCCTCGAAACCCATGATGGACGGGGTGAGCAAGCGGTTATTGGTGACGGTTTGGAAGGCAACGGTCGCAATGGCCTGCGCGGCGGCCACCAGCACCATGGTCAGGATGGTTCCGGCCCGCATTTTCGCGATGATCCAGAATCCTTGGGTGCCCAACGGCATGGGGTTATCCCACGCCAGCAGCCCCATGGCGAAACCGAGCGCCAGCACCACCATGATGCCCAGGGTGATCCAGTAGCGTTTGCGCACCTTCGTGGTCGGCATGGCCCCGGAGGTTCGGGCAGGGGAATGGCCGGAGTGCACCGGCGAAGAAATCAGGTTAGCCACGTTGACGCTGCCTTAGGAGCATGAGGATGAAGACGACCGAACCCAGGACACCCAGGATCAGCGAGACCGGAATTTCAAAGGGAGCGATGATGGTGCGCCCAAGCAGGTCGCAGGCGGTGGTGATGGCGATGCCCAGCAGGCACACCCACGGGAGGTTGCTGCGCAGGTCGTCGCCGCGCCACAGCGACACGAGGTTGGGCACAATCAGCCCCAGGAAGGGCAGGTTGCCGATCACCACGGTCACCACACCGGTGGCCACCGCAATCAGCGCGGTCCCCAGCAGCATCACGTTGCGGTAGTTCAACCCCACGTTGGTGGCGATCTCCTCACCCAGCCCGGCCACGGTGAATCGGTCCGCGACGATGAAGATCGCCACGGCCACGATCGCCACAATCCACAGCACCTCGTACTGCCCGCGGATCACGGAGGTGAAGGAACCGGCCAGCCAGATACCCAGCGACTGCAGTTTGTCCGTGGTCAGCGCCAAGAACGTGGAAAACGCCCCGACCACCGAGCCGAGCATGATGCCCACAATCGGGACGGTCAGCGAGGCCTTGAGCGAGACCCGGCGCAGGAACAGGAAAAAGATCATGGTGCCGGCGAAGGCGAAAACGATCGCCACGGCCATCTTGGACAGGATGCTTGCCTGCGGGAAAAGCACCAGCATGACCAGCAGGCCCAATCCGGCCCATTCGGTGGTGCCGGTGGTGGTCGGTTCCACAAAACGGTTCTGGGTCAGCAGCTGCATCACCAGCCCGCTCATGGCCATGGCCGCTCCTGCGAGAACCAGTGCGATGGTGCGGGGGACGCGGGTGATGGCGAACATTTCGGCGCCGTCCTGTGCGCCGAAGATGTCGTAGACCCCGGTGAACAGGGAAATGGCCAGGAGGATGAGCACGCCGATGATACCTAGGAGCAACTGCCAGCTGAGAAGCTTGCCTTTGGTGCGGGGTGCGGACAGGGTGGGTGTCATGAAGCCGCCGATAAATGTGTGGTGATGGTACAAAGTGGCGGGACCGATGCCGGCCCCGCCACTTTTACGCTGTGTAGCGCGTTTGGATTATTTTGCCGCTTCCAGAGCGTCAGCGAAGTCGTTGAGGAATTCGGTGTAGGTCTGGATGCCTTCGTTGGTGTAGGTGTCAGCCGGCATGATGACGACGTGGCCTTCCTTGGCGGCGGTGACGTTCTTCAGCGCCTCGGAGTTCTCCAGCAGTTCCTTGGCAGGCTTGTAGCCTTCTTCTTCGGCGCCAACTGCGGCGTCGCGGTCCATCACGATGATCCAGTCCGGGTTGGACTTGGCGATGGCCTCGACGGAGACATCGTCGCCCTCATGGTCGGTGGAGGATTCCTCCACCTCCAGAGCCGGGGTCAGGTTCAGGAAGTCGAACAGCGGGCCGACGGTGCGACCGGTGGTTGGAGCCGAGTAACCCAGCTCGCCGCCGGAGGTGATCAGGCCCATGACGGTGTCTTCGGTGTTGTAGGCGTCGGTGACGCGCTTCTCAGCGGCCTGCAGCTCGGAAACCAGTGCGGCCGCCTCGGTCTGCTTGCCGAAGACCTCACCCAGCGCGGTGGTCTGGCGCTCGAGTTCGCTGTCCAGCGGCTCGCCGTCACGTGGGTCGAGGTTCAGGATGGTGGCTTCTGGAGCCAGTTCCTTGAACTTGTCGGCGAACTGGGTGAAGCGCTGGCCGTTGATGATCAGGTCAGGCTGGACGGCGACAACTGCTTCCAGATCTGGTTCGCGGTGGTTGCCCAGGTCAACGATCGAGGAGTCCTTGGTGTAGGCGATGGTGTCCGGCATCAGCGCGACGGCTGCGGCCTTGAGCTCTACACCCCAGTCGGACAGGGTTTCAAAGGTGCGGTTGTCGGTCGCGACAACTGACTTCGGCGGAGTAGCAATGGTCTTCTCGCCCTCGTTGTCCGTGATGGTCACGGTTGCGGCGGAAGCTTCGGTGCTTTCCGGTGCGGACTCGGCGTTCGAGCCGCAGGCGGTCAGGGACAGGGCGGCGATGCTCAGCAGGGCGGCAGCGCGAAGCTTGATGGAGGCCATGGATTCCTTTGTGTGGAAGCAACCGGATGGTCGCTGGAATGATTGATCTAAGTATTAGCTTAGCCTTAGCTTTAGGTAATACGTGAAGCCGCTGTCCTGTTGAATGAGACACATGTAAATAGGGTTGGGTAAGCAAACATTGTCAAATCCTCGAAGGTTTTGAGGTGCTGACAAGTGCGTTTGTGACCTATTGTTGGGTAATTTCAACCGAAATTAGTCGGCTAATTATTACAGACAACTACGCTATCCATTACCGTTCGTGGACAAAATCGGTCGGTTGAGCGCATGTAATAAGCTTCATATATGGAAGATTCTTTAAGCAAAGTGGCGTGGCCTGTCGCAACAAAGCGCTTAACTTTGCGCCGGCTTGAATCGGCGGATCTCGAAGCGACCTGGCGTTACCGGCGATTGGCCGAGGTGACCGAATGGATCACCGCCGCTCCGGCGACGCTGGAGGAATATACCGAACACTTCCTTGAAGGTGGACGCCTCGAGCGTGACGTGGCCGTTGAATTGAGCAACGCGGACGGTACCCGGACTCTGATTGGCACGGTCATGCTCAAGGTGCACGACGGTTGGGGCCAGCGTGAAATCCTTGATCAGACGCACAGCGTTGAAGCCGAAATAGGCTGGAGCTTCGATCCGGCCTACGGGCGTTTGGGTTACGCCACCGAAGCGGTTCAAGCCATTTTGGAGCTCAGTTTTGGCGCGTTGGGACTTCGCCGGGTGGTTGCCGAAAGCTTCGCCGCGAATGAACCGTCATGGAAACTGATGGAACGCGTGGGGATGCGCCGGGAGTCCTACAACCTGCGTAATGGCCTGCACCGAAATGGGCAGTGGATGGATGGCGTGGTTTATGCGATGCTCGCCGAGGAATGGGGGCAGGCCCCAGCTGTGTAATAAGTTCTACCTCGCGGGGTTTCGCGCTGCACAGGGTGCGGGATTTCCTTGCCCGGGAACTGCCTGGTGCTGTCGGGGACTAGAGGGAGGAGCTTTCTGTCCGGGCGGCGGTAATCGTGTGGCTTACTTCGGCGCTTGCGCGCTGCAAGCTCTCAACGATGTTTGGTGTTCCTTGGAGTTTCATGCGTTCAGCTGGGCCATAAGCGGCCATGGCTCCGATCAGCCGGCCGGATGCATTCCGTACTGGAACGCTGATTGAAAAGAGTCCGATTTCCAATTCGCCGTCAAGGACCGCATAGCCCTGTTCTCTGATGTTGTGCAGTTCGATCAACAGGCTCTTGGGTGAAGTGATCGTTTTGTCGGTAAATTTTTCAAGCGTGGCCGGCAGCAGGGCTAGGACTTCTTGATCCGAGAGATCGCTGAGCATGAGTTTGCCTGAGCTGCTCGCGTGCGGCGGGAAGTGGTGGCCTACAAATCGTTCTTCGATGGAGAGGATGCGCTGAGCTGATCCCTCCGAGACGATATCGAAGTGGCCGTTGGCTCCGCAGAGGGCAAAGTTCACGGTCTCATTGATGTGGCGCGCGTAGTTATCCAGGATCGGCTGCAGCTTTTTGGCTAACCCCTGGTTGAGGTGCGGCAGGCGGCCAAGCCGGATGAGCTCCCAGCCAAGCCGATAGGTATTTTCACTTCGCTCCACGTAACCTGCGATTTCGAGGCTGAGCAGCATGCGGAAAACCGTTGGCCGCGAATTCCCGGTTGCCTCGGCCAGATCCGTCGCCGAGGCGCCGTCGGGAAAATCTGCTAGCGCCGAAAGGACACTCAATGCCTTGAGTACCGACTTGTTCGCTAGATTATTTGGCTCGTCCATTAGCCTTCAATACCTACTTTTCGCCTCAGAGTACGCGTGCGCCTATCTTTTCATATCCGTCGGCGAGAAATGGTCAGGCATGTTTGACCGCAATCCTTGACAGGCTTCTTCGGCAACCGCAGAATGTATGTAAAGCGTTCAGTTCTTGAACTCTTGTGTTCAATTTATGAACGAAATGCCAGAAGGAATCAACCT
Source organism: Glutamicibacter sp. NPDC087344 (assembly GCF_044744225.1). Taxonomy (NCBI): domain Bacteria; kingdom Bacillati; phylum Actinomycetota; class Actinomycetes; order Micrococcales; family Micrococcaceae; genus Glutamicibacter; species Glutamicibacter sp. NPDC087344. Next base: position 97,132 of record NZ_JBIUXY010000002.1, read on the forward strand.
GCCCTACCGCCAAGCAGGCGGTCGTTGCAGACCGAGGAAACCGAGGAACTCCCATGCCCGTCAACGAAACGATGGCCGCCGTACTACTCACCGGGCACGGTGGGATTGAAAAACTTGAATACCGATCCGATGTCGTCGTTCCGGCACCCTCGGCTGGAGAAGTCTTGATTCAAGTGAAGGCCTCGGCGATCAACAACACCGATATCAATACCCGCATTGGCTGGTACTCCAAGCAGATCACCGATGCCACGGAGAACGGAGCGGCATCGGGTTATGACCACACCGATGAGCAGGACGCGAGCTGGTCGGGAACCTCGCTGAACTTCCCGCTGATCCAAGGCGCGGACGTGTGCGGTGAAATTGTGGCCGTTGGCCAAGGGGTAGACGCTTCTAGGATTGGGGAACGAGTTTTGGTGCGCAATATGCTTCGCACCTATGTGGATTATCGACCCTTCGAATGCTGGACCTTCGGCAGCGAATGCAACGGCGGATTCGCCCAGTATGCCGTAGCTCCATCCCGTGAGACCTACAAGGTCGAAAGCGACTGGACCGACGAGCAACTGGCCGCAATTCCTTGCGCCTACTCAACGGCGGAACTCATGCTGGACAGTGCACAGGTCGCTTCCGGTGAGCGGGTCCTCATTACCGGCGCATCCGGCGGGGTCGGGTTGGCCGCGGTGCAACTGGCCAAACGCCGTGGTGCATACGTGATCGCGCAAAGCTCCACTTCCAAGGCTGACGCGCTCCGTGCGCAGGGTGCTGACGAAGTGCTGCACCGAGATGCGGACTTGTCTCAAGCCTTGGCGGAAAAGGTCCATGTTGTCTTGGACGTCGTCTGCGGTGAGGGGGTCGATGCGCGACTGGCCGCATTGCACCGCGGTGGACGCTACGCGATTGCCGGTGCGATCGGCGGACCGGTCGCACCGATCGATCTGCGCACGATTTACCTCAATGATCTCAAGGTGCTTGGCTGCACATTCCAGGATGATCATATTTTCGAGAACATCATTGGCTACGTTGAACGCAATGAAATCCGGCCGCATGTCTCCAAGGTTTATCCATTGGAGCAGATTGCCCAGGCGCAGCAGGATTTTCTGTCCAAGTCCCACATGGGCAAGTTGGTTCTTGTTCCGCCACCGGTCAACTGAACACCACAACATCGAATGCACAGCGAGGAGTAAAGGTTCAAAAAATGGCTTTCAAACGAATGATCGACGCGGTCGAAATGCACGAAGGGGCCCCGCTGCGTGTGATCACCAGCGGTGTGCCAACCATTCCCGGAGATTCCGTGTATGAAATGGCGAAGTGGATGGAAAAGAACGATGATCAGCTGCGTAAGCTGATGCTTCGTGAGCCCAGGGGCATCCCCGCCTTGTGCGCCAACCTCATCGTGCCGGCCAAGGACCCGCGCGCTCAGGCTGGCTTCATCATCATGGAACAAACCGAATACCCCATGATGAGCGGGGGAAATGTCCTCGCTGTGGCCACGGCCCTGCTGGAGACCGGGCTGATTGAGATGCACGAGCCGACGACCCAGTTCAATTTGGAGGCGCCAGCCGGTTTGATCCCTGTGACAGCAGAATGCTCCAATGGCAAGGCAACTCAGGTGACCTTTCAGAACGTCCCATCCTTCGCGGTGTACCTCGATCGGGTGATCGAGGTGCCGCATCTGGGGAAAGTGAGGGTAGATGTGGCGTGGGGAGGAATGTTCTACGTCATCATCGATGCCACGCAGTTCCCTGGCCTGGAACTGATTCCGGACAAGGGGAAAGAGATCATCAAGATCTCTGCCCTGGTGACCAAGGCGGCGCAGGAGCAACTTCCAGTTGCGCACCCTGACTACCCGGGTATTGGCATCACCTTGTCGATCATGCACGAACCGTCGCCTACCGAGGGCAAGGATATTCGCACCTCAAACGTCATGCTCTCGGGAGAGGTAGACTTCAACCGGCCGGAAACCTGGACCGGAGCACTCGACCGGGGGTGCTGTGGCACGGGCACGAGCGCAATCATGGCCGTGGAGCACGCCAAGGGCAAGCTGCGGGTGGGTGATACGGTGCTGAACGAAGGATTGCTGGGGATCACCTTTACCGGGAAAGTTCTCCAAGAGACCGAACTGCATGGGCGTCGGGCTATCGTTCCCACAATTGGCGGCCAGTGCTGGATTTCTGGATTCAGCAAGTACGTTCTTGAGTCGACGGACCCCTTCCCCGAGGGCTACACCATCGGCGACATCTGGTGAACGCCGCCGGGTGCGCACTTTAAAGACCGTTCACATCAAAGGTGCACAACAAGAATGCATAGCTGGGCTGCAAACCAGCAAAGCTGAGGCCCCTGCCGGTGCGCGCCGACGGGGCCTCAGCTTCGTCGGTATTTGCCCGGAATTATAAGGCAGCCCTATCTGGCGCACCGGCATCCGGTGCTGACCCGGCGGTATACTTGGACCCATGAATAGCCGCCCTTTCATTCACACCCACGAGCGTCTGGCACAGGTGCTTAGGGATGCGCGTGAGCGGTCGGGGATGACTCAAGAGCAGCTGGCGCAGGAAACGGGTGCTGAGCTTCAATTCATCGTGGATCTGGAACTTTCGCACCCCCGCGCCGAGATCGGCTTGGCGATGAATGTACTGGAAGCGGTCGGTGTTCGAGCGCGGTCGATTCCCAGCTACCCGACGTGGATGTTCGGTGACGATGGTCGCCTGAAAAACAAAGGCGCGCGGCGGTGGCTCGCGCCCTCGAAGCATGGGTTGACGGGGGACATGTAGGACAATTTATCCGCGACCAAAACCGAGTGCGTTTCAACTACAACCAGGACGCACCGAGCAGTCCCATCTCCTTGTCTCTGCCACGCGACGGCACGGCCACGAAAAATGCCGCGGGGAAGTACCTGGACAATCTGCTGCCTGACAATGAACGAGTGCGGGAACGTTGGTCGCAAACTCTTAATGTGCCCAACGAGCCAATGGGACTGCTGTCGCACATGGGTACTGACGTCGCCGGGGCATTGGTTCTGCTACCAGAGGGTGGTAGCCTCGACGAAGCCAGCAGCGTCGAACGTCCCGCAGGCGACGATGAGATTGCCGATCGTATCCTCTCGATAGGTAATGATCCCGATGCGTGGCTTTCCCGAGAGCTGGTCAAGGTCGCTCGTGTGTCAATGGCTGGCGCCCAAGGCAAGTTCACTCTTGCACAGAGCTTCGGCAGATGGTACTGGTCAAGCCCAAATTTGCCGTCCACTCACATCCTTAAACCGCTCACGAGGTTCCAAGACGCTCCAGCTTTGGAATCGGGGTCGTTGGCTCTGGCAGGACAGGCGGGAATCGAAGCTCCGCACGCTGAGTCTGTGAAGTTTCTTGGACAAGAGACTTTCATGGTGGAACGATTTGATCGTGATACCAGCGGGCCTGTCACCAGGCGTATCCCAACCGAGGATTTCGCGCAGGCCCTGAGCCTGAGCCCAGGGCGGACATATCATGTAGATGTGCGAGACATCTTGCAACTGCTTGAGCGCTATGCAGACCCCGAGCAAAAGTACACGTTCATCAAGATGCTGGCGTTCAACACTGCGTTGGGGAACGCAGATGCCCACGGCAAGAACTACTCGGTGTTCCTGAACGACGAGGTGAGGCTGACACCGTTGTACGACTCGCTGCCGACTCAGGTGTGGCCGGAACTCTCGGACAAACTTGCAATGAAGATCGGCGGAGCGGATACCGCCACCGAAATCACCACAGGCAACTGGGCGAAAATGGCCCGCGCCAACGGGCTGGATTCGGAGCGAGTTGTCCATTTAGCCCAGTCGACCTCTGACATTGTTTATGAGTACGCGGTTGATTTGTTCCGCTCTGCAGGAGCCGGTGACCGGACCTGCGACACGGCGGCGCGCCTGGTGGAGCGAACAACGCGGGGTACTCGGAGCCAGCCCCACCGGGTAGAGCGCACAGGGATCGGCTGACGAAAGTTCGGCCCAAGAAACTTCTTCAGACTGGGCAGAACTGCGTTTGCTGAAGCTTGTGCAGTTGCACCTGCCTCCGGCGTGGAAAGCGGCGCTAGGGGATCAGGACCAGCGCGCCGGTGGTTGCCCGCGACTGAAGGTCGGTGTGTGCTTGCCCGGCGTCGGAGAGGTGGTACCTGCCTCCTACATTCACCTGCAGCGAACCATCGTTGATGGCGTTCAAGACATCGTTGGCCCGCCAAAGAAGTTCTTCGCGATCGCGGGTGTAGTGGCTGATTGTTGGCCGCGTCAGGTAGAGCGAGCCGGCCGCATTAAGCTCTTGGGGATCCAGCGGCGGGACGGGGCCGCTGGCCGCGCCGTATAGTGCCACGGTGCCGCGAATTGCCGTGGCCTCCAGCGAGGCGCGGAAGGTGGTTGCACCGACACCGTCGTAGGTTGCCGCTACGCCGGTGCCATCGGTCAGCTCCCGAACCTGCGCGGCGAGGTTCGGGCCGTAACGCAGCACGTGTGTTGCGCCGGCCAAGCGTGAGGCCTCTTCTTTAGCGTCGCTGGAAACTGTGGTGATGACGGTAGCGCCGCGCGCCACGGCCATTTGTGTCAGCAGCAGGCCAACACCACCGGCTCCCGCATGGATGAGCACCCGGTCGCCTGGTTGGATCGCATAGGTAGACGTCGACAGGTAGTGGGCGGTCATGCCCTGGGCGAGGCTTGAGGCGGCCTTCGCCGCATCCATGTTGTGCGGGACGGGCACGGCGGCTGCGGTCGGGACCAGGGCGTATTCGGCATAGGAGCCGTAGGGCGCCGTCCAGGCAATGCGGTCGCCAACCGAGAAACCAGCCGTTTCGTCACCCACCGCTTCGATCACGCCGCAGGCTTCGTCGCCGGGAATGAATGGAAGCGGCACCGGGTAGATACCCTCACGGTAGTAGGTGTCAATAAAATTGACGCCAATGGCTTCGGTGCGGACCAGCAACTCGTCGGCTCCGGGCTTCGGCTCGGGTCGCGAGACGTACTTCAGGACCTCAGGTCCGCCGAATTGCGTCATCAAAATTGCGTGCATCAAGTTGCCCTGCCCGGATGGAAGGTTGAGGTGGACGCGATATCTGTACGGTTGGTCTCCAACGGACGACAGGTCGATGTGCTGCCAAAGGCAGCGTCGTGGGAGTGCGGAAACCAACCGCCAGAGGCAGCCGTTGCGTCCAGCATGCAGCAGCCTCCTCGCGAGAGCTGCAGGCTACAAAGATAGCTTAGACCAAAGATCACTAAATGACTATAGCGTTCATTCTTTGATCATAGCTTTGGGGATGATTTCCATCAGCATGGTGATCGGTATGGTTGGGACACGCGGCTTGATCCAGCAGGCGGCGATTCCACACAGGGCGGCCACGACAAATGGAGCGACGGCTCCCATCGAGGTCATGAGGACCCCCAGTAGGGGAGTCGCAGCGGCTTGCCCCAGGGCAATAACAAGAAATGACATGCCCACCCCCATGGACGGTGCATGACGGTAGACCTCGGTGCCCCAGATCAGCAAGAACCCTGAGGTGGTCGTGTAGGCGGCGCCGAAAAGCGCCATTGAAGCGATTGCCGACATGGCGTTACCGGGAAAAACTACAAGCAGCAGGGTTGCTCCACCGATGCTGAGGCAGCCGATAGCCCAGCAGCGCACCAGCCCATAACGGGATGTCAGCATGCCAGCCGCGGATCCGACCAAGCCGCTGGCGCCGAGAAGTACCCAAGCCATGGTGGTCACCCCGGAGGTGTGTTGCCCGGCGGTAATCATGAAGTCCCGTCCGAAGGTCAGCATCGAGGTTGATGAGGCACCCAGTAGTGCGGAGGCTGCGAGCAGGCGTGCGCTGCCGGTGGGAAAGAGCGGTTTGGGAAACATTCGTTCCATGAGGCCGCCACGTGGATGCTGCCTCGGCGCCTGGAAATCCGTGGCGCGACGTGGTGCGCTGCGCGCGATCCACACGGTGGTTGCCAAGGCGAGGACAGCGAAGAACAACCATGCCAGTCGCCATTGGCTTGCCGCCATCAAGGCCACCGGAACGCTGATGACCACACCGACCCCGGCGCCTGAATTCACCATTGTTTGCACACGGTTTTGGTATTTCGAAGCCACGTTCTCAGCGATCACCGTCGCCATTGGCGGGGAGACCAATCCGGTGCAGAAGCCGGTGGCGCAGACCGCGAGCCCCAACGCACCTGCATTTGGCGCAATTGCGATACCCGCCATGGAGGCGGCGGCCAGAATCCCCGAGGTGATGACCAGTGTGCGGGCACCCACCGCGGCGGTCAGGACCGTGGCTGCGATGATCGCAATGCAGTAGGAGATGTAGGAGGCCGAGGCGAAAAGGCCAATGACCGCGGGGGATAAATTGAACTCGGTACGGAAAATCGGGATAAAAAATCCGTAACCGAATCGGGCCAGTCCATAACAGACGGCAATGATCGCGATTCCAGCACCCGCGAGGTTTAGCGTCGGGTTTGCGCTCAGAGGCTTGCGCGCTCGGAACAGGGCAGTTTTCACTTCACCTTCTCGAAAAGAGATTTCTAAACATGGAATTGGGCAGGCTCAAGCACCTGCGGGCAGGCCTTGAATGGGCATGCCGGAAAAACCCGGTATGAGCCGGGATAGGGAAATCTTCGGAGCAGCCGCCGCTACCGCGCGTGGGGTAGCGGCGTGATGGGCGTTCGAGCCGAAAGGTGGTTGATTCCACCGCTGATACAGGACATGCGCGGTGTCATTGAGGGTGCGACGCGAGGACATGCTGTTCTCTGTGAACAGCAAGTATTGCCACGGTGGCTGAAGGGGCGCATGATGAGGCTCCGCGAATCACTAATGCGAAGGGGAAATGGTCAATCAGTGATCGAACTAAACGTTATGTGATCACCAATCTACGGATAGCGTATCGTAGCGAATCGGACAATGCTAGCCACCATTTGAGGAAGATCCAGGCTGCGCTGAAGCGTCTTGCCGCCAGCTGCCAAACGTCGTTCGCAGCATGGCGTAAGGCGCAGAATCGATCGTGCTTCTCACCGCTGTTTCGCGTTCACCCGTCCAGTCGTTCGAGACCTGCAAATACCGTCTTCACCTGTAGATCTGAATCTCCTTCCGGTGTAGTGATGCCCCGTGGCGGGCCATGGTGAAAACTGGTCGTTTCTCCCGCGAGCACATGGGGATCAAAACTCTTGACCGCCACCGGTGGTGCGAGCGTGACGAAAAGCACTCGGGAAGGCCTTCGCGATCGCGAGTTTGACGGACATTTCGCGTCATGAAGACTTCGGTGTTGCACCCACAGATACCCGCACATTGCAGGGGTCCTGAACGCGGCACCCAAGGCAGTGACACCGCGAACTAAATGTTCACTGTGTGGTCGACACGTTAGGCTGAGTAGAAGACAACTCGAAAGGCTGGATCCTTCATGGCAGCAACAACCGAAAAGACGTCCGGGGGCGTAGCCTCCAACCGCTCGGTGTCACGAGCCATTGCGGTGCTCCGTGCACTCGCGGCCGAGGGCGTGCCGCTGACCGTCACCGAAATTGCCAAACGGGTAGAGCTGCCCCGGGCCACCGTCTTCCGACTGTTGCTGACCTTGGAAGAGGAAGGGTTCGTCGACCGCGAAGATACCCACTATTCCCTGGGTTGGGACTTGGCACGGATCGCGCAGGACGTCGATCCCGCAGCCGGGCTTGTTTCCCGCATCAGTGATGTAGTGGACGACGTGGCCGAGCAGATGAACGAAACGGTGACCCTCAGTGTCCGGCGCGGAAAGTACGACCTCGACTTGGTGCAGCAAGCATCTCCGCGCTCGATTGGTGTGACCATGTCGGACATGAAGGGCCAGCGCTGGCCGCTGCATGCCTCAGCCACTGGCAAACTGCTGTTGGCTGAACTCACGGCCGACCAAGTGCGTGTGGCAACAGGCAACCAGCTTGAAAAACTGACTCCGGCAACAATCGACAGCTGGTCAGCGCTGGAAGCTGAGTTGGACACCGTCCGTGAACAGGGATGGGCCAGCACCATCGACGAGCTGGAAGATGGAATCATCTCCGTAGCGGTACCGCTACGCGGTGCCGGCGGCGACCTAGTGGCGACCTTGGCCTACATCGCCCCGCGACATCGCGTCGGGACAGACAAACTTGAAACACAAAAAATCAAAGAGCTGATCGAAGGCGCCAAAAAGGTTCGCAAACGCATCGTATCGCTCACCGATTCAGAACTGAATATGAACGGCTAACCAGGTCCTCTAGCGCTCGCCGGCGACACCCCGGAGTTCTGAGTGTTGGAATTATCTGAGGCCTGACGGGGTTATGCCAGAGGAAGACCGTAGAGGAAGGAAGGTTTATGACCGATTCACCACGAGTAGTCATTCTGGGCGGGCACGGTAAGATCGCGTTGCTTGCGGCCCCTAAGTTACGGGGCAAGGGATTCGCCGTTGACTCGCTGATCAGAAATCCTGAGCATGCAGCAGACGTCGAAGCGGCCTCGGCAAACCCTGTCGTGCTGGATATTGAGCGCGCCGGCGTGGATGAGCTGGCCGCCGTGTTCGAGGGTGCACAGGCGATTGTTTTTTCTGCTGGCGCCGGTGGCGGTGACCCGCGACGCACCAATGCCGTGGACTTCGAAGCAGCCTCGCGTGCGGTTCGAGCTGCGCAGCAAAGCGGGGTCAAACGTTTTGTGATGGTTTCCTATTCACGGGCGCTGGTTGATGTTGACAGCCTGGACCCGTCGCATTCCTTCTATCCCTATGCGCGGGCCAAGCACGACGCGGATGAAGTGCTGCGGGATTCGGACTTGGACTACACCATCCTTGGTCCTGGCGTGCTGACCCTCGGTCCGGTCACCGGCAAGGTGGTTGTGGCTGACGAGACCGGAAAGATTAACGGGAGTGCCCCGGAAGTAGCTGATACCTCGCGCGAAAACGTTGCAGAGGCGATCGCCCTGGTGATCAATGAGGACCTGTTGATCCGCCAGACCTCGAACTTCTATGACGGAGATACTCCGATGGAACAAGCCTGGGCCTAGAAATCCAGGGATGACGGCAAGACCCCCGCGTGCGGGGGTCTTGTTGTCTTAACCGGAACATTTGGGCGTGGGTGTGGGGCGGGCTCCGCACCCTTTTTGGTGGTGTGGGGCCTGCCCTGTTAGTTGTGTTCACACTTGCCTGTGCGGTGGTGGTTAGGTGATGGTGATGCCGTCGGGATCTGGTGGCGGGTATTTCACCGGGACTGGTGGGATGAGGTTTTCTGCTTGGAAGAGGATGCGGTTCATACGGCCCATGCCGGTGGTCGGTGGGCTGGAGGAAACGTATTCGACTCCGGAGGTGGGTCTGATGTGGAGTCGGTGTGGTGCGCTGGATTCGACTTCTTCTTCCCAGCCAGGGGCTTCTTTGGCGAGGTTGCAACTGGCACATTTCCAGGCCCCGTTGCTGAAGCTGGTTGCTCCGCCTTTGGCTGCTTGCTTGACGTGGTCCAGGTGTTCGGGCTTGTTGGTGCAGTAGGGGGTGCGGCAGAACTGGTCTCGGAGTTGGATCAGGTGGCGCAGGTTCCCGTCGTAGAAACGCTCTTTGGAGTCCATGGTGACCAGGTCTTGGCTGTTGGGTGCCATGAAGAGGCGTCGGAACATGGGGTAGGCGTTGATGCGGGCTGCGAGGGTGTTGGTGAGCTGGGCTGATGGTTCGGTGGTGAAGGTGGCTTCGATGTCGGCGAGGAGTTGGCGGGCGTATTCGGCGGGGATGCTGCCGTAGCCGGGGATGGCGGCGGTGTCTGGGGTGCGCATGAACAGGGAGCGGTCGGTCATGACGAGGTTGACGTGCAGGTTGATGGGGAGTGGTTTATCTAGTGGGTGGCCGGTGATGGCGCGGACGAAGAGGTCGGCGCGGAGTTGGCTGCGGGTGCGGGTGTCGCCTTTGTTGATGGCTTGGTTGACTTTGGTGTTGAGGAAGTCATCCAGGGCGACGCCGATTTCGGGGGCGACTTTGCCGTTGAGGTAGAAGCAGTCTTTGCCTTTGCGGATGCGCAGGTAGCGGTCGGCGGTGGCGTCTTCGATTTCTTCGGTGCGTGGGGTGTCGCGCATGAGGTCGATGGCTTTTTGGGCGGTGTTTTTGGCTTCGGTGGTGCTGGCGGCGTCGAAGAGGTCTGGGTGTTGGGTGTAGAAGCGGTCGAATTCGTGGCGTTCGGTGGCGGTGGAGTTATCCAGTGGGGTCATGATGGCTAGGATCATGGCTTCGCTGAGGTGGCCTTGTTCGAAGCGGGAGAAGAGGTAGGGCATGTCGGGGATGAGGTTGCGCATGCGGCGGAGGTAGACGAGGGTGCCTTGGGGGGATTGGTGGCGGGCGAGGGCGATGGCGTGGGCGGTGCCGCGTTCGATGTTCAGGGGGTGGTGTTCGGGGGGTGGTGCCGGTGAGGGCGTCGAGGCGGGCGGTGGCGCGGGCTTGGATGGAGGCGTAGAAGGATTTGATGCGTTCGGTTTGTTCGAGGACTCGTTGGAGGAGGGCTGGGTTGTTTGAGCCGAGGGCGGTGTTGATGAATTTGGCGTCCCAGGGGTCCAGGCAGGGGTTTTGTTCGAAGGTCCCTGCTTTCCAGGGTGTGACTTCGAAGTAGTTTTCTGCTTCTTCGTATGAGTCGAACATAGTTTCATTATATGCCTGTATTACGGGGTTGTGAAGTGGTTGGTTTGGGTTGGTGTGGTGGGTGTGTTAGGTGTTTTGTTCGAATGTTGGGGGTGTAGTTTAGTGGTTGGGTTGGTGGGTGTGTGGGGGTTGGCCACCAACTGTGGATAGGTCGTGGCAACTGCTTTGAATGCCACGGGTAGTGTGTCGTGATTTTTCCTCGGTCAACTGAATTGCTGGAAAGTGGGCCGCCTGGCCAGATGGATCGCAGCTGGCGATGGATACGGCACCTTCTATTGCGCAATGTGTCCTTGCCCGGCGCAGGCAAGGCCAAGGCTGTTGCTGAAACAACAGTTTTATGGCTCAGTGTGACGGCAATTGACCCCAGGTTTCCTCGCCCTTCGCCCGGGCTGGCGCGGCTTTTACTCTTGAGCAGAACTCCAGATTTTGTCTCAGCGAAAGTACCTTGGCCATGGCTCAAACACTTAGCACCACCGGCACCGCGAGCAGCGGCAAATCGGGCAGGTTGCGCGGCAACCTCTCGGTGGCATCCATCGTATTTATTGTCGTGGCGGCCGCCTCCCCGCTGGGGGTGATCGGCGGACCGGTGCCGTTGGGCATCGCCTCGGGCAACGGCGCAGGATTCCCGTTCTCCTTTGTGATAGCGACGCTGGTGCTGCTGCTGTTTTCGGTGGGGTTCACCCAGATGACACGTTTTGTGCCGACTGCCGGGGCGTTCTACGCCTACATCGGCACCGGACTGGGCAAGGGCCTGGGACTGGGCGCGGCATTTGTGGCCTTGCTGGCGTATCTGGCCCTGGAGGCCGGGGTGTTCGGACTTTTCGGCCCGGGGCTGGCAGAGCTGGTGGTCTCCTACGGAGGTCCCCAGGTGCCGTGGTGGGTCTGGGCGGCGGTGGGTTTTGCGGTGGTCAGCCTGTTTGGCTACCTGAACATTGAACTGTCCGGAAAACTGCTGGCGGTGCTGCTGATTGCGGAAGTGGCGATCGTGCTGGTGCTCGACGCGGTGGTGATCTTCTCCGGCGGCGGCCCGGAAGGCTTCTCCACCGGGATCGCGACGCCCGCGCAGATCGTTTCCGGGGCGCCGGGCATGGGGATCTTGTTCGCGATCCTGAGTTTTGTGGGTTTCGAGGCGACCGCGGTGTTCCGCGATGAGGCGCGCGATCCGCAGCGCACCATCCCGCGGGCGACCTATATTTCGCTGATCTCCATCGGCGCCTTCTACACGCTCTCCAGCTGGGTGCTGATCAGCGCCAACGGCGAAAGCGAGATCGTGGCGCTGGCGACGCAGAACCCGGGCACCATCCTGCAAAGCACCACCGAAGCCTATCTGGGGGCCGCCGGCGGGCATATTGTGCAGCTGCTGTTCGTGACCAGTTTGTTCGCCTGCATCCTTTCATTCCACAACATCGCCGCGCGATACTTTTTCCAGCTGGGGCACCGCGGGGTGCTGGCGGCGAGCCTGGGGCGCCCGCACCCCGAACTTGGCTCTCCGGCGGCGGCTTCGTTGCTGACCTCCGCGGTGGTCGGTGTGCTGGTGCTGGCCGCGGCGCTGCTGCGGCTTGATCCAATCAGCCAGTTCTACACCTGGCTGGGCGGGATATCCTCGGTGGGAATTGTCCTGCTGCTGACGCTGACCTCCGTGGCGGTGCTGGTGTTTTTCGCGCGGCAACAGCCCGGCGGGCCGCGTTGGCAACGGCAGATCGCCCCGGGGTTGGGGCTGGTTGGGTTGCTCGGATTTTTGCTGATCATCCTGGGCAACCTGCCGCTGCTGGTGGGCGAGGAGCACTATGGCCCGTTCTCCTACGGGGTGCTGGCGCTGCTGGCCTCCGGGCTGGTCGCCGGCGTGCTGGTGGCGAGGCGAGGTTCGGTGGTATTCGACTGATCGGGGCGAGCCTGGGGAGCACGGTTAACAAGAAAATCCCCGCTGCATCAGCAGCGGGGATTCTCGCGTCATCACTCGCACCTTCTTGAGGTACTTACGAGTCTAGAACTAGTTTCTGTGCATCAACTAAGTTGGCACTGCCGGTTTGCTACACGCGGCTGTCGGCCGACTGGCGGGTGATCGGCCAGCCGGTGACCTGCTTGGGCCGCGGCGGGGCGTAGGTGCGCACCTTGGAGGTGCTCAGCCCCATGCGGATCAGGGATTCGGCGATGGTCACCGCGGCGCGGACCCCGTCGACAATCGGCACACCGGTCGCGGCGGCCACCTGTTCTTCCAGCTCGGCCATGCCGCCGCAGCCCAGGCAGATGACCTCCGCCTTGTCCTGCTCCACAGCGGCGCGCGACTGTTCAACGATCGCCGCCACCGCGCGCTGCGGATCGGATTCCAATTCAAGCACTCCCAGTCCACTGGCCCGCACCGAGGCCAGGCGGTCGGTGAGCCCGGCCAGCTTCAACCGGTCTTCGATCAGCGGAACCGCGCGGTCGAGCGTGGTGACCACGGAGTACTTGTGACCCAGGAACTGGGCGGTGGAGGCGGCCGCCTCGGTGATGTCCACCACCGGCACGTCCAGCAGCTCCTGCAGGCCTTCACGGCCGTGTTCGCCGTAGCCGGCTTGGATGACCGCGTCATAGGGTTCGGTGTAGTTCACCACCTTGTCCATCACCGCCAGCGCGGCCAGGTAGCTTTCAAAGTTCCCCTCGCAGGAGTCCGCCCCGAAGTCCGGGGTCAGCTCGATGATTTCGGTGCCCGGGGAGGCCACCTGGCGGGCCGAGTCGCCGATCGCACGGGTCATCGAGGCGGTGGTGTTCACGTTCAGTACAAGAATTCGCACGGGTTGCTCCTTAGTGCTTCGGGGCGACGGCGATGGCTTCCCCGTCAAGGTCTACGAGGTTGTGCTGGCGTTTGGCCAGCAGCAGGTAGGTCAGCGCGCCGGCGCCGGATCCCAGGAACCAGGCGAAGGACCCCACCACGTGCAGTGCCGGGACGAATGCCAGCAGCAGCGCGATCACGGAGCTGATCACCAGGGCGGCGACCGCCCGGAAGTTGAAACCGCGGGTGAAGTAGTAGGTGCCCTCCGGGGTGGAGCGGTACAGGTCCATCACGTTGATGCGGGCCCGGCGGATCAGCCAGTAATCGGCCATGATGATGCCGAACAGCGGGCCGAGCAGGGCGCCCAAGCCGCCCAGGAAGTAGTTGATGATCTCCGGGGAGTTGTACAGGTTCCACGGCAGGATGACCAGGCCGATGACCCCGGAAATCAGGGCGGCCTTGCGGAAGTTCAGGTGCTTGGGGAACAGGTTGGTCAGCGCGTAGGTCGGGGCGACGAAGTTGGCCATCAGGTTCACCGCGATGGTCAGCACCAGCAGGGCGCCGGAGGCAAGCAGCAGCAGGAAGGTGTTCGGGATGGCTTCAACCACGTCGGACGGCGAGGCGATGATTTTTCCGTTGATGGAGAACTGGGTGCCGGTCAGCACCACGACGATGGCCCCGAAAAACAGCATGTTCAGCGGGATGCCGAAGAAGTTGCCGCGCACAATGGCCTTTTTGGAGACCGCGCCGCGGGTGAAGTCGCAGAAGTTCAGCACGAAGGTGCCGTAGATCGAAACCCACAGGGCGGCCGCGCCGAACATTCCCAGCCACATGTCCAGCCCGGACTTCGGTTCGCCGGTGTACATCGAAACGTTGAAACCCGACTCGAAGAGCATCCAGATGGCCAGGGCCAGGAAGGTGACCAGGATGATCGGCCCGGCGAATGCTTCGTACTTGCGGATCATTTCCATGCCGTAGCTGACAATGACCAGCTGGATGACCCACAGCGCCACGAAGCAGATCCACCCCAGGATGTTCAGGCCTAGGAAGCTCGACTCGGTCAGGGAGCTGGCGCCCGGGGCGAGCGCGATGACCATCACGCTGAGCACCTGGGAAGCCAGGTAGGTCTGGATGCCGAACCAGGCGATCGCCACGGCCCCGCGCAGCAGCGCCGGGATTTGGGCTCCGGTGATGCCGAAGGCGATGCGGCTCATGACCGGGAAGGGGACACCGGTTTTTTCGCCCATGAACCCGGAGAGGTTCAGCAGGGCAAAGAGCAAGATGGCGCCGATGCCCAGTGCGCCCAGGATCTGCCAGCCGCTCATGCCCAGGGCGAAAAGCCCGATGGCGAACGCGTAGTTGCCCAGCGAGTGCACGTCGTTGGCCCACAGGGTGAAGATGCTGTACGCGCTCCAGGTGCGTCCGGAGCGGGTGGTTGGAGCCAGGTCCTGGTTGTAGAGCGAGGGGCTGAGATCATAGGGGTTTGCGCGGTCGATTCCCGACCCGTCGTGCCCGGGATCTGCGGCGAGGGCAGGGGAAATTTCAGGCGTATTGTGCGCCATGATGGACATCCTTTAAAGGGGCCGCTGCCGAAAAGGGCGATGAGTTGCCGAAACGGTGGGCAAGCGGCGGGATCTGATGGTAGGCGTGGGCAGCGAAAGCGAATCGAGCGTGGCTCGGTGGCTGCGCAGAGGGCGCTACGGGTAGATCGGTTGGCCGAAATTGAGATAGAACTCGGCCGGGGTGCCGGAAAATGACAGGGATGGGCGCGAGGTTGCGTAATCCGCGGTCATGACGTGCTCCGTGCTGAGGTATTGGTGCATGGCTGCTCCTGAGTGGTAATTCAGACTCCGAGATATGTGCCAATCGTGCTTGGTGAGACAACTGTATGCCACAGATCACATTACCGCAATAGAAAATTGAATTTCCACAATACGAAAACGGGCGACGAGGAACCGAAGTTCTCCGCCGCCCGTGGCCTGACTGGGATTAACCCCGCCGGTGAGCCGTATCTTTTGCGGTTTCCGGGGCCGGCGCGGCGGCCTGCTCCGCCTTGAGCCGTTCGATCTGGCTGGACTCGAATTCGGCCTCCTTGCCGAGCATGCGGGCTGCCTCAACGGTGGTGATCTCTCCGGCGAACGCCCGTTTCATGGCATCGCGGTCAAACTGGCCTTCCCACTTGGCCACCACAAAGGTGGCCACGCAGTTGCCCAGCAGGTTCACGGCGACGCGCATTGAGTCCATGATGCGGTCGGCGCCCAGCAGCAGCGCCACGCCGGCTACCGGGAAGATTCCCAGGGCGGCCGCGGTGGCGGACAGGGCCAGGAAGGAGGAGCCGGGGACCCCCGCCATTCCCTTGGATGTCAGCAGCAAGATGCCCAGGGCCGCCAGTTGCTGGCCGAAACTCAGGTCGTGGCCGAAGGCCTGGGCTAGGAACAGCAGCGAGATCGAGAGGTAGATCGCCGCGCCATCCAGGTTGAATGAATATCCCGTGGGGACCACCAGGCCGGTGGTCGCCTTGGAACACCCGGCGTTGGTCAGCTTGGTCATGATGCGCGGCATCACCGATTCGGTGGAGGCGGTGCCCAGCGCCAGCAGGAATTCCTCGCGGGTGTAGCGGATGAACTGCCACAGCGGCACCCGGGCGAAAGCCCAGGCAACCAGGAAAAGCACGCCGATGAACAGCAAAGCCGCCAGGTAGCAGGCCAGGATCAGCTTCGCGTAGGTCCCCAGGGTTGAAATGCCGTACTGGCCGATGATGAAACCCATGGCGCCCAGCGCGCCCAGCGGGGCGACGCGCATGACCCAACTCATGATCTTGAAAACAAGCTCCAGCACGTTGTCGAACACCGCGAGCAGCGGAGCGCAGCGTTCCTGGCCGACGACGACGATTGCCGCGCCGAAGAAGACCGAGAAAAACAGGACCTGCAGCAGGTTGTTGTCCGCGAAGGCGCCGATCACGCTGACCGGAATGATTCCCAGGATGAAGCTGGCCGCGTCTTTGGCCTCGCCGGTGCTTTCCTTCAGGGCGGTGTCATCCAGCGTGCTGGGGTCGATGTTCAACCCGGCGCCGGGCTGGAAGATATTGGCGATGATCAAGCCGAAGACCAAGGCGAACAGGGTGGCGCCGGTGAAATACAGCAGCGCCTTCACCCCGACGCGCCCCACGGCCTTGACGTCCCCCACGGCGGCGATGCCGGTGACGATCACCAGGAAAATCAGCGGAGCGATGATCATCTTGATCAACATGATGAAGCCGTCGCCCAGGGGGCGCAGCTGCGAGCCGATGCCGGGCCAGAAATGCCCGATCAGGATGCCGGCGGCTACCGCGACGCCGAGCTGGAAAAACAACGATGAATAGAATCGCTTTTTGCGCGCGGGCCTGGTGTCCAGGGTGTTGTTCGGGGTGGGTACCTTCATGGCTGCTCCTGAGTCTTTCGTGTCTCCGAGGTATGTGCCGTCTCGCTGTCGAGATCGAATGTGATCTGACTCACGTGAATTTCGCAAGAAAAAAGATAAATTCCGCATCTCGAAAAGGCTTCCTTTCGCCAGCCGGAATTTTTACGCCTGGATTGAGGCTTGTTGCGTCATGTTTGCATTGCGGGGGCATTGTGTGGGATTTACGCGCACGCACCCGGTTCAGTCATTGCAGGCCGATGGAAAATTGTGGCGGCGGGCCGCTTGACAGTGACGCGGATCTCGCCCTACAGTTTTCATAAAGCAAAACTCAAATTCCATAAGACGGAATCTTGAAGCTGAAACTTGAACCAAGGTCTCGAAGGGGAAAACCAGTGTCGTACACTCTGAACTGCTCGATCCTGCTCACCGAACTCCCGGTGCTTGAACGCGCCGGCGCCGCCAAGGCCGCCGGGTTCGACAGCGTCGAGTTCTGGTGGCCCTTCGGGCAGGCCGTGCCAACCGACAAGCAGGTTGACGAATTTGTTGCCTCCATCAAGAACGCCGGCGTGCAGCTGGACGGGCTGAACTTCTTCGCCGGCGACATGCCGGCGGGGGACCGCGGGCTGGTGTCCTGGAAGGGACGCTGCGGCGAGTTCAAGGACAACGTCCAGGTGGTCGCCGCGATCGGCGAAGCCACCGGCTGCACCTCCTTCAACGCCCTGTACGGCAACCGCCTTGAGGGCAACACCGCGGCAGAGCAAGACGAGCTGGCGCTGAAGAACCTGCTCGCCGCCACCCAAGGGGTCGCCAAGATCGGCGGCACGGTGCTGATCGAGCCGGTCTCCGGCACCGAAGCGTACCCGCTGAAAACCGCGGCCGACGCCCTGGCGGTTGTGGACGCGGTCAAGGCCGCCGGGAATAGCAACATCGCCCTGCTGGCCGACTTCTACCACCTCTCGGTGAACGGAGATGACGTGGCCGCGGTCATCGAAGCCCACGCCAAGGACTTCGGGCACATCCAGATCGCCGACGCCCCGGGCCGCGGCGCACCGGGCACCGGCAACCTGCCGCTGCTTGAGTGGGTCAACCGATCCATCGAGCTGGGCTACACCGGCAAGGTCGCCCTGGAATACAAGCAGGACGCCGCCACCGCCTTCCAGTGGCTGAACACCGCTTCGGCCACCGCCTAAGCACCCATCGAGCACCACAAGTTTTGGAGTAGAAACATGTCGCAGAATGTAGCATTCATCGGTCTGGGGATCATGGGCCTGCCCATGGCGAAAAACCTGGTCGCCGCTGGCTTCAACGTCACCGGATACAACCGCAGCCAGGGCGCTATCGACGCGTTGGCCGCCGCCGGCGGACAGGGCGCAAGCTCGGTGGCCGACGCGGTGAAGGACGCCGACGTGGTGATCACCATGGTTCCCGACTCCCCGGATGTCCAGGGTGTGGTCTCCGGCAAGGACGGGGTCTTCGCCAACGCCAAAGCCGGCGCCTTGTGGATCGATAACTCCTCGATCCGCCCGGATGTCTCGGTTGCGCTGGCGGCCGATGCCCGCGCCGCAGGCCTGCGCCCGCTGGATGCCCCGGTCTCCGGCGGCGAGGCCGGTGCCATCGGCGGGGTGCTGTCCATCATGGTGGGCGGCGAGCAGGCGGACTTCGACGCGGCCGCACCCGTGCTGAACGCGGTGGGCAAAACCATCGTGCTGGTAGGCCCGGCCGGCTCCGGGCAGACCGTGAAGGCGGCGAACCAGCTGATCGTCGCGGCCAACATCCAGGCACTGTCCGAGGCCGTGGTGTTCCTTGAAGCCTACGGCGTGGACACCGACGCCGCGGTGAAGGTGCTCGGCGGCGGACTGGCCGGATCGGCCGTGCTGAACCAGAAGGCCCAGAAGATCCTGGACCGCGACTTCGCCCCGGGTTTCCGCCTGGCCCTGCACAACAAGGACATGGGCATCGTCACCTCCGCCGCCCGCGAGGCCGGCGTGGTGCTTCCGCTGGGTGCACTGGTGGCCCAGCTGGTCACCTCCACCGTCGCCAGCGGCGACGGCGCCCTGGACCACTCGGGCCTGTTCCGCGGGGTCCAGCGCCTGTCCGGCAAGGTCGAATCAACCATCGACGCCTAGGGCGTTTCTGAACTTCCTGCGGCGAAGCGGCACCGGGTAACTTCAACCTCTCGGAATCCGGTGGCGCACCATCCCTGAACGATGACGCTGACTGTGCGTGGTGCTGACACGACACCACCAGAGAAAATCATCAACGGTGCGCAATGAGCTCTGTTCCAGTTCATCGCCGGTTTCCGGTGCTCAAGGGCGCGAAGTCATGGTGACTCATGCACCTGGCCCTTCGCCGCAGGGTACTACCTCTCCCACATTTTTATTTCCCGCCGGCGGTTCCCGCTGCGTTCATCCGGCGACGGAAAACCCACATTTTTAGGACGTGAATCCCATGGCAAAAATGCGTGCTGTAGACGCCATTGTGCTGATTTTGGAAAAGGAAGGCGCCACCGAGGCATTCGGGTTGCCCGGCGCCGCCATCAACCCGCTGTACTCCGCGATGAAGCAGCACGGCGGCATCCGCCACACGCTGCACCGCCACGTTGAGGGCGCCAGCCACGCGGCGGACGGCTACTCGCGGGCCACCGGCAAGATCGGTTTGTGCCTTGGCACCTCCGGCCCGGCCGGCACCGACATGATCACCGGCCTGTACGCGGCGATCGCCGACTCCATCCCGATGCTGTGCATCACCGGGCAGGCGCCGACCAACGTGCTGCACAAGGAAGACTTCCAGGCCGTGGACATCGAGTCGATCGCCAAGCCGGTCACCAAGTACGCCTCCACCATCCTGGAGCCGGGGCTGGTTCCGGGCACCTTCGCCAAGGCCTTCCAGATCATGCGCTCCTCGCGCCCCGGTCCGGTGCTGCTGGACCTGCCGATCAACGTGCAGCTGGCGGAGATCGACTTCGACATCGACGCCTACGAGCCGCTGCCGGTGGACAAGCCGAAGGCCACCCGCGTCCAGGCGGAGAAGATCGTCGACCTGCTGCTGGGCGGCAAGAAGCCGATCATCATCGCCGGCGGCGGCGTGATCAACGCCAACGCGAGCGGCAAGCTGGTCGAGCTGGCCGAAGAGCTGAACATCCCGGTTTCCCCGACCCTGATGGGATGGGGCGCCATCCCGGATGACCACCGCCTGCAGTCGGGCATGGTGGGCATCCAGACCCACACCAAATACGGCAACGCCACCTTCCTGGAATCCGACGCGGTGCTGGGTCTGGGCAACCGCTGGGCCAACCGCCACACCGGCGCGCTGGACACCTACCGGGCCGGGCGCAAGTTCATCCACGTGGACATCGAATCCACCCAGATCGGCCGGGTGTTCTCCCCGGATCTGGGCATCACCTCTGATGCCGGGGCCGCGATCGATGCAATCCTGGAGGTAGTGCGCGAGCGCAAGGCCGCCGGTTTGGTCCCGGACTACTCCGCATGGGCCAACGCAGCCACCGCCCGCAAGGGCACCGGGCACCGCAAAACCAACTTCGAGAACATCCCGATCAAGCCGCAACGTGTCTACCAGGAGATGAACTCGGCCTTCGGCCAGGACACCACCTACGTCTCCACCATCGGCCTGAGCCAGATCGCCGGTGCGCAGATGCTTCACGTGTACGGTCCGCGCCGGTGGATCAACGCCGGCCAGGCAGGCCCGCTGGGCTGGACCGGTCCGGCCGCCCTGGGTGTGGTCCGCGGCAAGCCAGGCGAGCGTGTGGTTGCACTCTCCGGCGACTACGACTTCCAGTTCATGATCGAAGAGCTCGCCGTGGGCGCGCAGTTCAAGCTGCCGTACGTGCACGTGGTGGTCAACAACTCCTACCTGGGCCTGATCCGCCAGTCGCAGCGTCCGTTCGAGATGGATTACCACGTTTCCCTGGGCTTCGATAACATCAACTCCCCGGAAACCAACGGCTACGGCGTGGACCACGTCAAGGTCGCCGAAGGTTTGGGCTGCAAGGCCGTGCGGGTCCAAGATCCGTCCAAGCTGGCCGAAGGCTTTGCCCAGGCCAAGGCGCTGGCCGACGAATTCCAGGTGCCGGTGGTGGTTGAAGTGATCTTGGAGAAGGTCACCAACATCGCCATGGGCGCGCAGCTGGATGCCGTGAATGAATTTGAAGACCTGGCATTGGAACCGGGCGATGCACCAACCGCGTTGGTGCCGCTGGGCGAAAATGCCACTGTGGATGCCTAAAGGCCAGTCGTCACTGCCTAGTCACCACTAAGTTTGGCGCGGGACACCGGTTCACCATCAAGGGTGTGTCCCGCGCCACAACCCATTAAGCTTGAATAGAGCTTGAGTAGCAGAGCATAAAATTCAAACGAGTAGGAACGCCTCATGAGTATCAACGAAGCTGTTGAACGCGACGCGCAGTCGTCGGCCCACGCCGCATACGATCTGGTGTTGCGCGGAGAACGCATCTTGACCACCGCCGGGATCTCCGCACGGGAAATCGGTGTGCGGGACGGAAAAATCGTCGCGATCGAACCCCTGGGAAACAACCTGCAGGGCGAGCGCGTGATCGAGGTCGCCGCCGATGAGGTGCTGCTGCCCGGTCTGGTTGATACCCATGTGCATGTGAACGAGCCGGGCCGCACCGAATGGGAAGGTTTCGAGTCGGCCACCAAGGCCGCCGCCGCCGGTGGTGTCACCACCATCATCGACATGCCGCTGAACACCATCCCGCCGACGGTGAACCTGGAAGCGCTGCAGATCAAAAAGGCCGCGGCCGAGCCCAAGGCCTATGTGAACATCGGCTTCTGGGGCGGGGCGATCCCGGGCAACAAGGAGAACCTGCGCGAACTGCATGATGCAGGTGTTTTTGGGTTCAAGTGCTTCCTGCTGCACTCCGGGGTGGACGAGTTCCCGTCGCTGACCGTCGAGGAAATGGAAGAGGACATGGAAGTCCTGCGTTCCTTCGACTCGCTGATGATTGTGCATGCCGAGGACTCAAGCTCCATCGACCGCGCCCCGGATGCCGAGGGTGACCAGTATGATCGCTTCCTGAAGTCCCGCCCGCGCGGTGCTGAGAACGTCGCCATTGCCCAGGTGATCGAGCGTGCCCGCTGGACCGGAGTGCGCGCCCACGTGCTGCACCTCTCCAGCTCCGATGCCCTGGCCATGATCAAAACCGCCAAGGCCGACGGCGTGAAGATCACCGTGGAAACCTGCCCGCACTACCTGACGCTGCTGGCCGAAGAGATCCCGAACGGCGCAACCGCCTACAAGTGCTGCCCGCCCATTCGCGAGGCCTCCAACCGCGAGCTGCTGTGGCGGGGCCTGGAAGAGGGCATCATCGACTGCATCGTGTCGGATCACTCGCCGTCGACCATCGACCTGAAGGACGTCGAAAACGGCGACTTCGGGGTGGCCTGGGGCGGGGTGGCATCGCTGCAGCTTGGCCTCCCGTTGATCTGGACCGAAGCGCAGAAGCGCGGCATCGCCCTGGAACAGGTGGTCCAGTGGATGGCCGTGAAGCCTGCGGAACTGGCGGGCCTCAAGCACAAGGGCTCGATCGCCCTGGGCAACGATGCGGACTTCGCGCTGTTCGCTCCGGAAGATGCATTTGTGGTTGACGTGAAGAAGCTGCACCACAAGAATCCCATCTCGCCGTACCACGGCAAGACCCTGGCCGGCGTGGTTCGCCAGTCGATTATTGCCGGCAACGATGTGGACTTCCAGAGCCCGAACGGACGTCTGATCCGTCGCGGCGAGGCCTAAACCACAACCAAGCTCAACACCGCAGGGTGCCACCTTTCACCGGTGGCACCCTGCGGTGTTTCGGCGTCCCGAGGTTTGTTGTGGGTTTGTTTGCCGCAGATGCTGCTGGATGCGGTTGAATCTTGGATGCCGCTGCTGCGAGACGAGGGCCGGTAACCATGTGGGCAGTGTGGCTTTGATTGGAACACTTGGCAACGTGCTCACACCCTGTTTTGGCTACGCGAGCCCGAGGCCAGCAAGGGGTCAAAGGTGCTTGAAGAACGCGCGGTTGAGGGACAAGCAGTTGTGTGCAGACTCAAGGATGATCTGGTGATCTGAATTGCCCTGGGTGAGTGTTCTCGCTGGGTGTGAACCCACGAACGCTTAGTCTTATGTGTGATGTTTACCGCAACTGCTTGATCTTGACGGCGGGCGGATTCAGTGGGTGACGAGTGCGCGGAAGCTGATTGGCATCTCTTCGGGCGTGCGGGACGCCCACGGCTTGATGGTTTCGAGTTGCGCCATTCAGGCCAAGCGTGTACTGCGAATGTTAGCGCTCGCCAATTCATGCCACAGGAGGAATTGTTTCCACTTTACCCGACCTGACAAGGTTGTTTTGAGCCTGCAAAATCAAGCATCCGGCAATGGCGTGGTTTGGGGCGAAGAATTTTCCTAGATTTTCTGCCGCATCTGGAGTGCAATCTTGCAAAGTGGGCACGCATTGACGTTGTGACTTGAGATTTTTTGAGAGATTTCAAGGGCTTGCGTTGAGATGGTGACGAACGTGCAGCTTCGGAAAAGAGCGGCAATGCCTTTTGGTGAACTCACATACAAACTCAAGTGAATTGCTAGAGTCAGAGGTTGGGGTTCTTGACGGGTCAGCTATCTGGTGTAATAGCGGCCCATGCGCACCTGTGCGCCGGATCCCCAATTCTACGCAGTTCAGATTAGGGGAAAAGTATGCGAGAGCAACGTGACTTGGGCGCAAAAAAGCGCCTTAAGCCGCTGCTGGCTGCAGTACTATCACTTTCGCTCGGAGTCGGTATGGTTGGCGCAACGCCAGCCTTCGCCGCTCCTGATTCGGAGACGCAGGGGGCCGATACGCTGGTAACAACCAGCCCGGAACCGTCGACTGAATCTGAGCCGAGCGATAGTACGCAGCAGCCAGAAACAGAAGAACCCGAGGCGAGTGCCTCGGAAACAACAACAGCTCCTGAGGAGCCTGCTGCCGACGAGGCAACGGACTCCGAAGAGCCGGATTCGGCTGAATCTGATAAGAGCCAGCCCGCCACGAGCGCGCCAAAAGCAAGCCAGAAGAATGCGCGGGCAGCTGCACCTTCAGATGCAACCGTGGGCGAAGGCATGTTCGTGGAGAAGTCGCTGATCAGCGACCCTACGGTCACTCCAGGCAACACCGTTACCTACCAGGTGGTGGTTGGCTGCTCGTCAATCGAACAGCCATGTATTGATGCCTACATGATGGATCTGCTTCCAGAACCGTTGGTCCTGGAATCGTTGACCTATACAGGCTTTGCCAAGCCGGTCACCGAAGAAATTTCGGATGACAAAACTCAGGTCAAGCTGATCTTCAACGAAACTGCTCCAGACCGTCCGGATACTGTCGGACTGAACGACGGTACCGATTACACGATCACCGTTGTTGCCAAGTTGCCTGAAGATGCTGATCCGAAGTTCAACGGCCAGCAACTGATCAACAAGGCTACCTTGACCAGTAAAACTGGCTCGATCGAAAACGAAGCTGAGCCTGTTGTTCCGCAGATTGATCTGGCGCCAAAGGCGGAGATCACCAAGTCTTGGGCCAACGATGTACTGAAGCAGAACTCCGGTGCAGAGAACACCGTAACCCTCGGAGGCATCAAGAACACCTCCAAGGTTGGTGCGACCTCGCTGAAGATCACCGAACCGTCCGGTGACGCCAAGCCTTTTGACTCGGTTGCATTCACTGGTTTCGGAGAGATTGTTTACCCTGAGGGTGCAACTGAGCTGCTCGTTACCTACTACGTAGGTGATGAAAAGCACGAAGCGACTTCCGGGAACGCTCAGCCGAATGCGCCACCGGCATTCCCTGACGACCTAGATCTTTCCACCATCACCGGGTTTGAACTGACCTTCGTATCTTCCGCATCTACCGAATCAACTGGCGGCATTGCAGCCAACGGTACTGCGGGTTCGATTGAACTTAACACCACACTGCGCGCGAGCGAGGACTCCCAGGACGTTACTGTCTCCAACGAAACCTCGATTGTCGCAGAACTGCCAAACGGAGAATCTTCGGATCCTTTCAAGGCAAACGACAACTTTACGGTTGAAGCTACCAAGTACTCGGTCGGCGCGACCAAGTCCTTTACGCCAAACAAGGATAATAGGGTTGTCGCTGGCGATCCGAGCGTCATTGGTGAAGGCCGCAACGCCGCCACCGTGAAGCTTGGTATCACCAATACTTCTAACCAGCCGCTGCAGACGCTGACGCTGAAGGAACCAGCCGAGGGGATCGAGAATCCATTCGGTAACGGTATTGACTTCACCCAGTTCACCGCAGGCACCTGGCCGCAGGGCGCCGAATCCGGCGTCATTGTGATTGGAAGCGACACCTACGAGCTGACCAACAACGACGGCCAGATCGGGTTCGACGGTGTTCCAACCGGCAGCGCCGTGACCGCTTTCGAAATCACCTTCACCGGTGAATTCCAGCCGGGCACCGGCTACAACGTTGAATTCGGTGTTGTTGGCGTGGAGGCTGGCGACTACGTTAACAAGGTCGACGCTTCGGGTACCTACCCAGGTGGCGAAACACCGGTTGTGGTCGCAGAGGCAACTCTTAAGGTTGTGGATCCGGTTGAAGCCAACAAGAGCACCAAGGGCTTCTCGCCAGACCGCATCGAAGGCATCCCAGGCGATGAGACCACCGCGACCCTGAGCACGCACGTGGATTCCTCCAAGGCCAACGTCGATGTTCGCAAAATCGTCCAGACCGATGATTTCAGCAACATGGTTGATGCAGGTTACGCGCCGACCACCATTTCCGTTCCACAGACCCAGGGTGCAAACTCTGTGGTTGTTGAGGTTCGGGCTGGTAACGGTGAATGGACCCAGCTGACCTCTTCCGATGGCAGTGCCATTGAGGAGACCGATGTGCCAAGTGGCACCACCGCCGTTCAGATCACCTACACCCGTGATGCAGGCACCTTCCCAACGGACAACGATGTTCAGGCTAAGCTTGGCTTCCAAGTCATCGAGGGCGTTGTCATCGACAACAATGTTAAGGTCGAAAACATCCTCGGCGTGAATAATGACCCGGGTGCCTCCGGAACCATCGAGGTTGACAAGGACATCACGGTGACCGGCGGTAAGCGTTGGGAATCAAACTCGATCGTGCAGAAGCCGACGAACGATGAGAACCCAACGAATGCGAACCCAACGTCCACGCTGAAGCTCGAGGCCACCAACGGTTCTACCTATGGTGTGAATGAACTTTCAATCGTTGATCCGAAGGACGGGGAAGTTAACCCGTTCGATTTCGTGAACATGACCGGCTTCACCGCCACCGTCAACAACGATGCTGCCAAGGCACTGGCTCACCTGTACCTGTACAAGGGTGACGAAGTTTTGGAGTTCACTGGCGAGGCTGCGCTGAACCCTGTTCTTGAGGGTCGTACCTGGGATGAATTTGATGGTTTCAAGTTCGCCCTGCTTTCCTCGGATCCGGAGAACCTGGTTGCTCGTGACGTCAGTTTCAACATTTCCGTTGGCACCCAGTTGCGCAATGATCTGCGTGGTTCCGATCCGGTAATCGCGATTGACGATGCACTGGCTGATCTGAATGGCGACGCTGATCGTTCCGGAACCGGTTGGGTTCTGCCGAACACCGCTGACGCGTTCATTTCGCGCGGTGCTGATGAGAAAACCGACAGTCCAAAGGCAAACCTGGAAATCACCACCGATGATTCGGTGGATCTCCATCCACAGCTGACCAAGAAGATCTCGCCTAATTCTGGTGTTGATTTCTTCTCGGAGACCGGCAACCCGAAGGACGTCAATGTTGAGTTGAGCGTTAACAGCGACACCACGAGGAACAACAGCGTTCACAAGGCCGACTACGTCGAGATTGTGGATGAGGACCCGACCTTCTGGAACGCGTTTGATTTCAACGGATGGCAGCCCGCTCCGAGTGCAGGCAATGCCCAGACCACCATCCAGTACTTCACCGGTGCGACTTTTGAGTCCAACGATGCAGGCGAACTGGAGCGGATCGGTGGCGGCTGGACCGACGAAGTTCCGGATAACAACCAGGTTCAGGGTATTCGTGTGGTCTTCAAGGGCGACAACTACGCTGAGCTGCCTTCCAACATCACCACGATCAAGTTCAACGCGACTCCGCGCTACACCCTGCGCAGCGGTGATCTGATCGCTCTGGAAGAAGGCGCTGTAAATCCAGGGGAGGCAGAGGACGCTCCACTGACCGTGGAGAACACCGCGTCGGCTTCGGTTTCCCGTCTGGACAAGGATCACAAGACCGACGACGCCACCGATGAGGTTGTTTTCCCACCGGCTAAAACCTCCTCGAGCGTTGACAAGACCTCGGATGCGAACAACGGCAGGATCTCTGCCGGCGGTGAGGTGAACTACATGATTACCGTGAAGAACACCGGTACCGACGCAATCGTGAACCCGGTGATCACCGACATCCTGCCATCTGATGACGAGGGTCCAAAGCTGATCCTGGCACCAGATTGGGAATCAACGGTTGAATACTCGCTTGATGCGAAGTTCAACCAGGCTCCCGAGGGCACTGTGGTAACTACCGATCGTGCGCTGATTTCTGCTGTGCAGGATGAAAACAAGGTTGTGTTCTCGTTCCAGGATGGAGCCAAGCTCTACCCAGGCGAGTCCTACACCATTGTTCTTCCAACCACCGTTCGTGCTGGCCTGGTTGCAAAGAGCGACCTGACCAACACGGTTGAATTCAGCGGCGACAACTCGGAGACCAGCAATGGTGGAACCGGACTGGACGTCATTGAGGGGCAGGCCTACGCTTCGCAGAAGCTGGTCCGTGAAGTACTCACTGGCGAGCAGACCGAGAAGACCGGTATCTACAATGTTGCAACCGGTATTGAGAATGACACCGCGTGCTACGAGTTTGAGGGCGGTTTCTATCGTTACCCTTGCATTGTTGAAACCAAGCCGGGCGGAACTGCCGAATGGCAGCTGAGCGTCACCAACACCGGTAACGTTCCTGCGCAGCACCTGGAAATCCTGGATGTCTTCCCGCATGTGGGCGACACCGGTGTGACTCCGTCGCAGAACACCGTTCAGCGTGGCACCGTTTGGGTTCCGACCGTACAAGACATCAAGCTTCCGGAAGTTCCGGAGGGCACCGAGATGACCCTGTACTACCTGACGGGTGACGCGACTGACTGCAGGCCTACCGGCAACGTTTCCAACCCATGGGTTGGTTGCGAGGATGGGTGGACCACCGAACGCCCAGCCAACGCCAAGGAGATTAATGGTCTCAAGCTGGTGCTGGACTTCACCGGTGAGGGCATGCAGCCACGCGACAGCGTGAAGCTGAGCTTCACCACCACCTCGGAAACGAAGATGCCTGACGGTGCGGAACCATTCGCGCCGGCATGGAACTCGTTTGGTTACGCGGCCCAGGCCCAGGTAAACGGTGAAACCGATTACCGCAGCCAGGAGCCGATCAAGACCGGTATCACCTTCAAGCCTGTTGAGGCTGCCAAGGTTTCGGTTGGCGACTACGTCTGGTTTGATGAAGACAACAACGGCGAGCAGGGCGATGGCGAGCAGGGAATCAAGGACGTTGTCCTGGTTCTGACTGGTCCCAACGGCCAGCCTGTCCTTGACGTTTACGACAACCCAGTGCTGCCGACCATGACGGATGAAAACGGTTACTACACCTTCGAGAACCTCCCGGTTCTGGAAGATGGCCAGTCCTACACCGTCACCATTGATCAGGAAGCGTCCAAGATCCCGTTGGCTCCATACGAGCCGACCATTGAGATCGAAGGCAACCGTGAGCACGATTCGTCGACTTGGGTAGCTACGTCTGAGGGCCTGACCACCGACGACGACCGCGATCCAACCCTGGACTTCGGTTTTGTTCTGAAGCCGCAGATGGTTTCGGTTGGCGACTACGTCTGGCTGGACTCCAACAAGGACGGCCTGCAGGACGAGGACGAGAAGGGCATCGAAGGTGTCGTTCTGAAGCTCGTTGATTCCAAGGGCAATCCAGTTCTGGACGTCCGCGGCAACGAGGTCGCTCCGGCCACCACCGATGAGAACGGTTACTACACCTTCGAGAACCTCCCGGTTCTGGCAGATGGCGACTACTACACCGTGATCATCGATCAGGATGCTTCGGCCGAGGTGCTGGCTCCATACGAGCCAACCATTGAGACCGAGGACAGCCGTGAGAACGACTCGTCGAAGTGGACTGCTAATTCCGAGGGTCTGAACACCGACGGCGATCGCGATCCAACCCTTGACTTCGGATTCGTTCTGAAGCCTCAGAAGGTTTCGGTTGGCGACTACGTTTGGGTTGATACCAACCGCGACGGTCTGCAGGATGAGGGCGAGCCTGGTATTCCAGGTGTTGTACTGACTCTTGTTGGTCCGGAGGGTGAGGAAGTAACCGACGTCAACGGCAACCCTGTTGGCCCGGTAACCACCGATGAGAAGGGCTTCTACACCTTCGAGAACCTGCCGGTTCTGAAAGAGGGCGATTCTTACACCGTCAAGATCGACCGTGAGGCTTCGGCGGAAGCGTTGAAGCCTTATGTTCCGACTATCACCACTGAAGATAGCCGTGAGAACGACTCGTCGGAATGGGAGGCCTCTTCGCAGGGTCTGACCACTGATGGTGATCGTGATCCAACTTTGGACTTCGGTTTCGTTGTTCCGAAGGTTTCGGTTGGCGACTACGTTTGGGTTGATACCAACCGCGACGGTCTGCAGGACGAGGACGAGAAGGGCATCGAAGGTGTCGTTCTGAAGCTTGTTGGTCCGGACGGCAACGATGTTACCGACGTCAACGGCAACCCTGTTGGCCCGGTAACCACCGATGAGAATGGCCTCTACATCTTCGAGAACCTGCCGGTTCTGGACGAGGGCGAGTCTTACACTGTTGAAATCGATCGGGATGCTTCGGCCGAGGTTTTGGCACCATACGTGCCAACCATTGAAACCGAAGACAGCCGCGAGAACGACTCGTCGACTTGGTCTGCCAAGTCCGAGGGTCTGAACACCAACGGTGAGCACGACCCAACCTTGGACTTCGGTTTTGTTGTTCCGAAGGTTTCTGTTGGCGACTACGTTTGGGTTGACTCGAACAAGGATGGCCTGCAGGACGAGGACGAGAAGGGCATTGAAGGTGTCGTTCTGAAGCTTGTTGGCCCGGACGGTAACGAAGTTACCGACGTCAACGGCGAACCTGTTGGTCCGGTAACTACCGATGAGAATGGCTTCTACACCTTCGAGAACCTGCCGGTTCTGGAAGAAGGCCAGTCTTACACCGTGGTGATTGACCGCGAAGCTTCGGCTGAAGCTTTGAAGGGCTACGTCCCGACTATCGAGACTGAGGATAGCCGCGAGAACGACTCGTCGACTTGGGAAGCCAAGTCCGAGGGTCTGACCAACGACGGCGATCGTGATCCAACCTTGGACTTCGGTTTCGTAGTTGAAGAGGTTGCACCGGTTGAAGACCCGAAGGTCTCCGTTGGAGATTACGTTTGGGTTGACTCGAACAAGGACGGTATTCAGGACGAGGACGAGAAGGGCATCGAAGGTGTCGTTCTGAAGCTTGTTGGTCCGGACGGTAACGAAGTTACCGACGTCAACGGTGAGCCTGTGCTGCCGACGACTACCGATAAGAATGGTTTCTACACCTTCGAGAACCTTCCGGTTCTGGAAGAGGGCCAGTCTTACACCGTGATCATCGACAAGGATGCATCGGCTGACGCTTTGAAGGGCTACGTCCCGACAAAGGAGAACGGTGCTGATCGTGATAAGGATTCTTCGACTTGGGAAGCCAAGTCCGAGGGCCTGACCAACGATGGCGATCGTGATCCAACTCTGGACTTCGGTTTCGTAGTTGAAGAAGTTGAGCCAACTGATCCAACCGATCCGACTGATCCGACTCAGCCTACCGATCCGACTGATCCGACTGAGCCGACCCAGCCTACCGATCCGACTGATCCGACTGAGCCGACCCAGCCTACCGATCCGACTGATCCGACTGAGCCAACTCAGCCTACCGATCCGACTGATCCGACTGAGCCAACTCAGCCTACCGATCCGACTGATCCGACTGAGCCAACTCAGCCTACCGATCCAGTTGAGAAGCCGAAGGTTTCCGTTGGTGACTACGTTTGGGTTGACTCGAACAAGGACGGCATCCAGGACGAGGACGAGAAGGGCATTGAAGGTGTCGTTCTGAAGATCTTCGGCCCGGACGGCAAGGAAGTTACTGACATCAACGGCAACCCTGTTGGTCCGGTAACTACCGATGAGAATGGTTTCTACACCTTCGAGGACCTGCCGGTTCTGGAGGATGGCCAGTCTTACACCGTGGTGATCGACAAGGATGCATCGGCTGATGCCTTGAAGGGCTACGTCCCGACAAAGGAAGGCGGTGCTGATCGTGATAAGGATTCTTCGACTTGGGAAGCCAAGTCCGAGGGTCTGACCAATGATGGTGATCGTGATTCGACTCTTGACTTCGGTTTCGTAGTTGAAGAGGTTGATCCAGTTGAGGAGCCAAAGGTTTCCGTTGGCGACTACGTCTGGGTTGATACCAACAAGAACGGTATCCAGGACGAGGACGAGAAGGGCATCGAAGGTGTCGTTCTGAAGCTCGTTGGACCAGACGGCAAGGAAGTTACTGACATCCACGGCAACCCTGTTGGGCCGGTAACTACCGATAAGAATGGTTACTACACCTTCGAGGACCTGCCGGTTCTGGAAGAGGGCCAGTCTTACACCGTGGTCATTGATCGTGAAGCTTCCGAGGATGCTTTGAAGGGTTACGTCCCGACAAAGGAGAACGGCGCTGATCGTGATAAGGATTCTTCGACTTGGGAAGCCAAGTCTGAGGGCCTGACCAATGATGGTGATCGTGATTCGACTCTTGACTTCGGCTTCTACCTTGAAGAAGAAGAGCCAGTTGATCCGACTCCAGTTGATCCAACCGATCCGACTCCGGTTGATCCGACTGAGCCGACTCCGGCTGAATCGACCGATCCAACCGATTCGAGCGAGGCTCCTGCCTCGAGCGATTCGGCTACGGAATCTCAGGACCCAAGCGGTTCTGAAGCTCCGAAGGATGACAAGGATAATCTGGCAAGCACCGGGTTTAGCGCAATGCTAGTCCTGCTGGCTGGACTCCTGCTGGTTGCTGCGGGCGTGATGTTTGCACGTCGCAACCGCGGACGCCACAGCTAGTCATAGCTAACGGCTGACAGAGCGCCGGATGAACAGACCTACGAGTCTGAACATCCGGCGCTTTTCGTTTGCCAAAAAAGTTTTCAAAAGCTTTCGACTTTTCACGTCATGAAACCTTCAGGCTCTGCTTCTAAGTGATGCAGCGGCCAAACAGCAGATTGTGTACGGCGCCTTCGACACAATTAGCAAGGATAGATGTCGCTCACCCGGCATTGCTCATGATCAGTTAGGTGGCTTCCTGCTACGCGGTCCTGAAAAGCAACCTAACTCTCGGCCGTTCGACGCGCGGCGTCTGTATTGGCAATTCACCTGGCAGACCACAACTATCTGGGCTGCAGCCGGGCGGATCCGAAAGATCCATGCGTCGATGCAACAATTCAACTGCAACTTCTAGTGGCCTTACGTAAGGGCGAAACTGACCTGACTTTCAGAACGGGTTTCCACCTCGTGGCGACCTTTGACGGGCCAGTACCCGAGGTTATCACTCTTCACAGGTTTATCGGTGTTGGCCTTGGCATCGGGAATATCGCCACGACCTCCACAGGGCAGGTCTGGTCCGGTGCGGCCGTGGCATGTACGGGAAAGATGAACCGGCATTTACGCGTGCAGTTGCAGCCCATAGGACGATTTCGACAAAACGCAAACTTTAGAAGCGATCGAAGAAAGAACCTCGCTGCAGCACCTAAAAGACCCACTGGTGAATATGGAGATTGTAGCCGAGGTTCAACGCACCGGGCGTGGTATCGCCCTTGAAGACTCCAAGTGAATCCTCGACCGGGCACGGCCTAGAAAGCCTCAACGGGCCGTGCATCACTCCTGGGCTTTTCGCTAGATTAGCCGCGGTGATCTTCTGTAAAACTCAACGGGCTGTTCCCCCATGGTTTTTTGATGACCCTGTCTACGCTTCGAAGCAGTGCTCCGCAGGTGGTTACGGTCATACTGGCAAGATGAACCGGCCTAACCAAGCGCAGTTCTGCTGTACGAGACACGTCGTTGGCTGCTGATGTGAATGCGAGTTGCAACATTAGTACTCGTGGCAGGGAAGTATGGGAAGCGAACGGCTGCCGGGATGCAGCCCGAAAGCCTCACAGCCAGTGAGTGGCGGAGCAGTAAACCTTGCTCTTCAGGGCCGGGTCAAACGATTGCAGGATGGAAGTCGCCGCTTCCGCTGATCCTTGGCATGCCGGTTCCAGGCGTACTCATTAAGACGAGGACGGGCAACGGCAGTTTGACGAATAACGACCACTCCAACAGAGGAGAGCGAAGTTGGCATCAATCTCGTTGGCTGTATTCAACTGCAGTGTTGGTAATGAACGGCTCTATCTCGACGGATTGTGTTCCGTGCGGAGCACTCGGACTCACTGACTTGAAAGGAGGAGTGCTGTAGCTAGCGCGAATTGTATTTCGGGGCAACATTGGCAAGATCTAGGCGTCATGTAACAAGTGGTTCGGCGGTGTATACGAAGACTCTGGACGTCTTCACAAGTGGGTAAAGAGGTTAAGAGTGCGGAACGTTCATTTCGTGACGCGGAACCACGAAGAAATCTCAATATTTCTCAATGTTAAATAATCGACCCTACCGATTTCAGCAAAGTTTCAGTGTCTTGTAGTATCCGCCGCCTTTGGCGCTGCATTCTTTAGGATCGTAAGACTTGGCTTTCTAGCGGCAGCAGTCCCCTTGTCCAGTGGCGAGTTCACCGCATCCTAACGAATTGTTAGTGAATTGTTCCAAGTAGATAGATCTTGAAGGTGGCGATGCCTTGCTTTGCTTGAATCCTCTCCGACTAGTGTTTATATCCAAGTGGCTATAAAGTTTCGCCATGTGGTTAGGTGGATATTCGCCGGAGGTTAGTTGTCCACTTGGGGTTGAAGCTGGTTTGAAGTTGTAGTTAGATGGACCTAAGAATGTTTAATCACGGTTCGGACGTAATCCGAAATCAACGAAATCGCTTGAACTCAAGATCTGGGATATTGGGCTTGGCGTAATTGTTAGTTCTGGGAGCTGACTGCTTGATTGATTCGGCTTTTGCGGTGATTTGGCGCGTCCAAATATCGCTGAAGCTGGGGGACGAATACTGACGAGTCTGGGTGGCGCATCTTATCTAGTTGGTCTGCACAAAACGAGAGGTAGATTCAGATTAAACGATCAAAGAACCGTGGCTATAGTGCCGGGGCAAAGCTGGCATCGGGGGCATTGGCGACGGCAGTTTTTGCTGGCGGCATTGTGGTCTCCGTACCAACAGCAGCATTCGCTGCCGACCCGTTCCCGTCATCGAAGCTCTACGGAACAAATCAGAAAAAGGTCTACGAAGTCGACCCGGCAACCGGCGTAACCAAGGAGATTCTCGCTCCTACCGTTGGCGGAAGCAATACCCTCAATCAGATCGGTATCGCTAGTGGTGGCGACAAGGTCGTATTCACGAGCCAGCAGGACATCTACATCTACACAGCGTCTGCTGAGACTTGGACGCAAATTCCAAGAACTGATGGGATGAGCTCAAACTTTGGTGGAAACACCATGGGCGGTGTGGACGTTGCTACCGACACGTACTTGTACGGTGGAGCTGTTGCTAACGGGAGCGATCAATTCGAGTACGCGAGCTTGAATGTAAATACCCAAGATTTCGTTCCCAACGCACTATCCGTTACCTTGCCTGGTACCCCAGGTGGTAACGGTGACCTCGCTTTTGATGCTCAGGGAAACCTGTTTATCGTCACCGGTGGTAGTACCTCGGCACAGCTCTACCGTATCAACGCGGCAGATGTGAAGGCCGGTGGACAGGTAACTGGTACCAAAGTTGGTAGTGAGATTAGCAATGTTGTCACCACCAACTCGATGGCATTCGGTGCCGATGGGTACCTTTACCTTTACGCTACGAACGGATTGCTCAAGGTTGATCCCGCCAGTGGTACGTTGGTGTCAATTCAGCCGCTCTCCGGTGATACCAGTGCACTTACTGACCTAGCCTCCTGGTCATCGCCATCCACCGCAGGTGTAAACGTAGATCTTCCGTCAGGTCGTGTAGATCCAGAAGATCAGTTTGCAATTGAACTGACTGGCGGTGGTATTACCGAGAACAATACCGCTGAGACGACCGGCGACGAGCCCGGTGTGCAGGATCAGGAAGATGGCGAGTCGATTGGCGCCACAGTAGTTATTCCTGGCAATGAGTACACGATCACCCAAACCGGTATTGATGAAACCGACCTTGAAAAGTACACCACCACTTGGCAGTGCGTAGACCTGTCCAACGGTGAAGTATTTGCTTCCGGCGAAGGAAATAGCGGAACGTTTACCCTGCCACAGGGTAGCAACGCTACGAACATTCAGTGCACCTTCACGAATAACGTGAGCACGCCGCCTGAGGCTGCTGATGATGAGTCGTTGAATAACGAGCGTGGCCCGGTGACCGTTGAGGTTTTGGGTAACGATTCGGAGGGCTTGGATCCTTCGACCG
>NZ_JBIUXY010000002.1:132651-505662 GCF_044744225.1 Glutamicibacter sp. NPDC087344
GTTTGGACTGTTGATGAAGAAGGCAACATCACGTTCACTCCTGAGGATGGCTTCGAGGGTAATCCAACTCCGGTTGATTACACCGTGAAGGACAAGAACGGTAACTCGGTCGAAGCTACCGTGACTATCACCTACACAGATCCGGTGAAGCCGACTGATCCTGCGGAGCCGACTGATCCTGCGGAGCCAACTGATCCTGCGGAACCGACCGTTCCGGCGGAGCCAACTGATCCTGCGGAACCGACTGATCCTGCGGAACCGACCGTTCCGGCAGAGCCGTCTGATCCAGCGGATCCGAAGGATGACCTAGCGCAGACCGGTGCAAACAACTTCGGTTTGATTGCGGCTGGCGCTGGTGCAATTGTCTTGGGTGCATTGGGCCTACTCATTGCACGCAGGCGGAAGGCCTAACTTAGGCAAACCCTGCGTCATTACGGGTGATATGGTTCAAGCTAAAACTTGTTCGGTGTAACCCGTAACGGCAAAATGGCAGAACGTTTGGTTGAAAACTTCAACCACGCGTTCTGCCTTTTGCGTTTGACCCCGCTATGCCAGGTCCGAACCTAGGAATATCCCAGCGTCTCAGTTCCATAAATGAGGCACGCTGCATCCACACCATCTTTTGAATCTTGTCGACGGAAGAGCTCAAGCAACCAATGCACAGTGCGCGCATGCATCGCTGATGCAGGCGCTGATTTTCTCATCAGCCAACCAGGGGTTTCGCACCGCCGAGGTATCTGAGAATTAGCGCATGTCGGTGGCCACGTCCGCTGCTAGACACCAGTCGCTAGGTCGACTGGTCGGCTAAGCGCCAGGACTAGGAATCAGATGTTACCGTCTCGAAGGACACGTAGTGGTTCGCGAACGGTGAAGCGTCTCGTTAGCAGTTGCGAGCTTCTTGGCCGTAGCGGGCTTCGAGTTTGATCAATGTTGAATTTCAGCTGTTGTAAATGCCATGAACTTTGATGGGAGATGCCGGATCATACTTTCACGGCATTGATGCTAGTCCTGATGGTCGCTGCGGGCGTGATGCTTGCATGTCGCAACCGCAGGCGCCATAGCTAGTCGTAGCTAACGGCTGACCGAGCGCCGGACGAACAGGGCTACGGGTCTGATCATCCAGTGCTTTTCGTTTGTCAAAAAATATTTTCAAAAACTTTCGACTTTTCGCGTCATGAAACCCGCATGCGCTGCTCTTAACGTGTGTAGGGAACAAACAGCACATTGTGTTTGGCACCTACAACACCATTCGCAATGGTAGATGTCGCTGATACGGTCTGACGGATTGCTTCAAAACATGGGGGATGCAATGCTTCAGACCGTAGAAGGCGATGTGATTGATTAGCTGAACTGTCCGCAGTATCACATAAACGGGGATCAGATCGCTAGGGACGCTAGCCAAACTTCGATATAGTCGTAAATAGTGGGCTGTGTCGCTCTTTGGCGTTGGTCAACCGGCTACGGACACGTGAGCGATTGGGGTGTCATGACGATTGATTCGGGAAAGCGTTTTGCTGATGTAGGCGACGCGGACCTCATTCTTGGTGTCCGAAACGGGAACCGTGAATCTGAAGCCCAACTATACAAGCGCCATAAGCAAATGGCGCTGGCTGTGGCCTACCGTCATACCGATATGCGGTGGGAAGCGGAAGACGTTGTCTCAGAATCGTTTCTGCGCGTATTTAACGCCTTGCGTCGGGGAACCGGACCGGACGAATTTTTTCGCGCCTATCTTCTGACAGTTGTTTCGCGGGAGGCATTTGCGCGGAACGAATCAGCATCCAAACAGATTTCGACCGAGGATGTCAAGGAATTCGAACCTGGCGATCCTCATGCTGATGATGTACTAAAGCGCACGGAAGCTTCATTCATCATCAACGCTTACAAATCGTTGCCGGAACGTTGGCGTGCTGTCCTATGGCATACCGAAGTTGAAGATATGCGGCCGCGCGAGGTCGCGCCCATATTGGGGCTGACTCCCAACGCTGTTTCCGCTCTTGCCGTTCGCGCACGTGAGGGATTACGCGAAGCTTATCTGGCCGCCCACCTGAACGCGCAGAGTGATTTATCGCCAACTTGTGCCGAGATCCGTCAACTTCTGCCATCTTTGATCCGCGAGAGTGCAAGCGCTCGCGAACAGCGCAAGGTGAACGCACACCTTGCTACGTGTGATGAATGCACGGCGGTATTTGGCGAACTCAACCAAGTGGGCCACAAACTCCACGCATACATTCTTCCCTTGGTGCTTGGCGGAGTTACTGCGCTGGGTATTCCTGCAGCCGGAGGCATAGCGGCAGGGTCACTTGTAGCTGCTCAAGGCTCTGTGGCCGCTGGTGCGGCTTCCAGCACCTCTTCAACAACCACTGTGGCCGGGGCAGGAGCCGGAGTTGCCGGTGGTAGTGTCGCGGCTGTTGGCGTCAGCGTGGGTGTGGGCTTAACGGTTGTTGCAGTCGCCGTCTCTGCTGCGGGTTTACTGCCCTCAATGTTCGGCAACGAACCGCAGGCTGCTGTTGCCGCTGTGGGAGAAGAACAAATATCTCCAGAACCTAGCCACCGGGCTGTGCTTGGGGAGAAATCAGAAGCAGCTCGTAAGATGTTCGGCGAACGTATCGGTTTGGGACGGGATAACGGTTCTGGTGACGCGATCTTCGAGACACCAACAGAGGTGGGCTCCAGCCAGTCGCCAAACGATCAGTTTGTCTCAGAGCTGCTTGGCAGGGAGCCGGCCGTACCGGGCCCTGCCCAGATACTGAATCCTGAAGGCACTCTGGACGATTCTGACGAGTCGAGCCAAGAACCGGATGCGACGCATGAACCATCTTCCTCCGCAGAACCATCAGCGGGCCCTTCAGCGACGCCTGCTGAAACGACAGTTCCAACAGCACCGACTGAACCTTCCTCTGACCCCTCCGCCGAACCTTCTGTGGAGCCGACTCCTGAACCATCGGCTGAGCCGACACCGGAGCCTACTGAGCCTTCGGTAGAGCCGACTCTGGAACCAACTGTTGAGCCGACTGAGCCTTCGGTTGAGCCGACGCCGGAGCCGACTGACCCTTCGGTCGAGCCGACTGCTGAACCAACGCCGGAGCCGACTGCCGAGCCGACTGAGCCTTCGGTTGAGCCGACGCCGGAGCCGACTGACCCTTCGGTCGAGCCGACTGCTGAGCCAACGCCGGAGCCGACTGACCCTTCGGTCGAGCCGACTGCTGAGCCAACGCCGGAGCCGACTGCCGAGCCGACTGACCCTTCGGTCGAGCCGACTGCTGAACCAACGCCGGAGCCGACTGCCGAGCCGACTGACCCTTCGGTCGAGCCGACTGCTGAGCCGACGCCGGAGCCGACTGACCCTTCGGTCGAGCCGACGCCGGAGCCGACTGCTGAGCCAACGGTGGAGCCGACTGACCCTTCGGTCGAGCCGACTGCTGAGCCATCGCCGGAGCCGACTGCCGAGCCGACTGAGCCTTCGGTTGAGCCGACGCCGGAGCCGACTGCCGAGCCGACTGAGCCTTCGGTTGAGCCGACTGCCGAGCCGACTGACCCTTCGGTCGAGCCGACTGAGCCTTCGGTTGAGCCGACTGAGCCTTCGGTTGAGCCGACTGCTGAACCAACGCCGGAGCCTACCGACGAGCCGGTAGACCCCGGAGAAGAGGAAAACGCTGATCCAGTAGGGATCTCGATGAATTCTGTTAAGGGCCTGCCATTTGCGGCCTATGATTTCACGTTCGATCCCCAGGACGATGACCAGGAGTACGTGCTGGAACTTGGGTTCGAGCGCATCAGCGTCACCTTGGTCGATGCACCGCGTAATTGCCGTGTGACAGGAGCCAACCTGCTCGGAATGAAGTTCTCCTGCACCGGTCCTGCGGTTGTGCGCGTCAACATGGTGGTTGAATTCGGAAAGCAGACTGCTCGATTCACCATGCCGTCTAACCCGGACTTCCTCAAGGAATTCACCCTGGGGCGCGACTAGTAGTATTGCCCAATGAGCGAATTGCCTGAGCTGAACCTGACCGCCGCCAATCAAATGTGGCAGGAGTACCTGTCCTCGCGTTCCATCGACCTCGTCGACGCACCACCCTACGTGGTCGAATGCTATGGAGATTCGGCCGAGCTGGCGGATGAATTGCTTCACGAGGTGATGTTCGGGACAAAACGTGCAACGTCGTCACTGGCCAATGAATATGCCTATGAGGGAATACAGGAACCTCGTGTTGGCGATCATTGGGTAGTCTGCGACGGGTCCGGTCAGCCTCGTATTATTCAGCGAGTGGTAGCCATCAAGAGATCAAGTTTTTACGAGGTGCCCGCGGAATTTGCCGCCGCAGAAGGCGAAGGAGACCTGTCGTTGGAATACTGGCGCCGGGAACACAAGAAGTTTTGGACACGAACCCAAGCGGCCATCGGTCGGGACTGGGCACCGGAACAAACCACCGAGGCCGGTGAAGAACTCATCCTGGAGCACAATGAGATCTGCTGGCCGCCGGAGTACGCAGACCAATCCGCGTCCTGACAAACGGTTGCCCCACGGGGATCATTACGGATCAGCTTCGCAAGTTATGCGTAGAGGCACGCGCCGACCGTGGCAATGAGCAGGATGATGATGGTGGAGAGCAATGCCAGCACCACCGTTCGTCCGCCGGACTTCACGATTGACTTGAGGTGCACACCTAAACCGAGGGCAAACATGGCGGCCGCGAGCAGGATGCTCTGCACCGTTGTCGCCAGCTGCAACACCGATTCCGGCAGGACACCGGTGGTACGGATCATCATGGCGATCAGGAACAGGGCGACGAACAGCGGCAGTATCGCCGGCTTTTTGCCGCCTTCAACCTTGTGCTTGCGGCTCATGTAGAGGGACAGTCCGGCCATCACCGGGGCGAGCATCGCTACCCGGGCAAGTTTTACGGTCACTGCGACACCCAGTGCGGTCGCGCCAACGGTACCGCCTGCGGCGACCACCTGGGCCACTTCATGGGTGGATGCCCCGATCAGCACGCCGGTGCTTGTTTCGTCCAGGCCTAGCAGCGCGCCAAGCGCCGGGGTCAACGGGATCATGAGCGTTCCAAAGAGCACCACCAGACCCACCGCGGTGGCTACCTGGTTCTGTTTGGCTCCCGTGGCGCCCTCCGCGCCGGCCACAGCCGCCGCGCCGCAGATGGAAAAGCCGGCGGCGATCAGCAGACGTTGAGGCAATTCAATTCCAAGGCGTCCGCCGATCCACACGGTACACAAAAACGTGACTCCCACACTCAGCACCACAATGGCCAGCACCCCGGGGCCTAACGCGAGCACCGAACCCAGCGAAAGCTGCAAACCCAGCAGCACAATGCCAGCGCGCAGCAACTTTTTCGCGGAGAAGGCTACCCCGGTATCAAAAACCGCCGGAACGGGGGCAAGGTTGCGCCACAGCGCACCGAGCAGGATAGCGATCAACAGCGGACTCATCGCTGGCAGCAGCTTCGCCGCTGCCAGCGAGATCCCGCCCACGGCCAGGCACAGGATGATGCCGGGAAGATAACCACTCAAATGTGTTGTGCCGGACGTCTTCAGCTGCGTGCTGGCAGGAGCCGAAGAAGCTGCGGATGTTGCCGACATATTTGTTCGTTGTGGTTCATCAAGGGCCATGTTATTGACTTTGCCATGATTCCCCGCGTAACGGTGCTACCTCGGTAGCTATCGCGGCCATATCACCATCATATGGGTGAGTGTTTTTACTGGCGGCTAAACGCGGATTGCGTCGACAATACGCACTCGCGCCGCCACCAGGGCCGGCAAAACGCCGGTCAGGGCGCCCACCCCAATGGAAACCCCCATGCCCAGCAGCGCGGCCCCCAGCGGGAAGCCCGGCATCTGGTCGAGCCCGGTGGACAACACCGTGTTGATCAGTTTTGGATTAGTTACGATGGCCATGGAAATGAGAACCCCCAGCCCACCGGCCACGGCGGTAGCCACCACGCTTTCCATCATGACCGAGAAGAACACCCGCGCGGTGGTCGCACCGAAACTACGCCGAATGCCAACCTCACGGATCCGCTGTTTCATGGTCACCATGGCCACGTTCAGCAGGCTGAGCGAACCAAGCAACAAGATAATCCCTGAAATTCCGGCAACCACCCAGGCCACCTGTTTCAGGCTCTCATCCTGCCCCCACGCCAAGTAGTCCTGGCGACTGGACTCAACGAAGTACCCCGGAAGCTCTGCCTGCATTTGTTTGGCAAACTGTGCGGCTAATTCTTCTGATCCTTCAATCGGCACCCAGGTAGCGTAGGTGATATCGCTTAGCGGTGTC
Organism: Glutamicibacter sp. NPDC087344; assembly: GCF_044744225.1. Lineage (NCBI taxonomy): Bacteria > Bacillati > Actinomycetota > Actinomycetes > Micrococcales > Micrococcaceae > Glutamicibacter > Glutamicibacter sp. NPDC087344. Next base: position 138,941 of record NZ_JBIUXY010000002.1, read on the forward strand.
CCGGCGGCAAACCAGCGCTCATAGGTTTCGGGCAGCATCCACAATTGCCCCTGCATCCCGTTATCCCGGGTTGAGGTGGCGCCGATGACGGTGACCGAGACGCTGTCGCTGCCGCTTGCCAGCTCAATGGTTGCCGGGAGTTTGGCATCACTCAGGCCCAGCTGGCTGATTACGGTTCGGTCCACCACCACCGCGGGGGAGAGGTTCTGGGCGTCCTCGGCTTCAAGCCAGCGCCCGTGCTGGGCGAAGATCCGGTGCATTGGCGCATAGGCGGGATCCACCACCTGGATTTGTGTATCGACACGCATGCCTTGGTTGGATGCCACCGGTCCGTAGATGCTACCGATCTTCGACGAGTAGCTGATGTTAAAACGCTCTACGGTTTTCTCGAAGGCTTCGGAGACCTGGATATTGCCCTGAGTGGTGGGTTGCACTCCCGGGTTCATCACGTAGGTGCTGATCATGGCCGGACGCCCGTAGCGTTCAAGCTGCTCGGTCATCAGCTGTTGCGCCATCCCCGCACCGGCTACCGCGGTGGTCAGCGAAGCGACCGCAATGGTGACGCCGATCAGGGAGAGCAGCACCCGCAGGCGGTGGATCCGAAGTTCTTGCCAGGCTTCCAGGAGAGCCGCGACAAATCCTGTGCCCAGACGCGACAAGAAACTCATTGGGCCACCTCCTGTCTCAGCGGAAGCAGTTGCCCGCCATCCAGGCGGAAACGTTCGCGGGCCAACGCCGCGACATTTGCATCGTGGGTGATGGTGATCAGCGCGGCTCCGGATTCCACCGTGGCTTCGTCGAGCAACTGCATCACGGCCAGGCCCGTGGTCACATCCAACGCGCCGGTCGGTTCATCGGCCAGTACCACCCGAGGCCGGCGCACCAACGCACGGGCAATGGCCACACGCTGCTGTTCACCGCCGGATAGGGTCTGCGGCATCGAATCAAGGCGCGAGCCAAGCCCCACCCGTTCCAGGGCCTGGGAGGCCAGCTTGCGGCGTTGCCAAAAGTCGCGGCCGGTTGAATACATCAGCGGGGCCATGACATTTTCCAGGGCGGTGCGCCCGGGCAGCAGATTAAACTGCTGGAAAACAAAACCCAGATCCCGGCCGCGAACTCCAGCGGCCTGGCGCGCGCTGAGCCGGGTCGCATCTTTGCCTCGCCACGTCATGGTTCCCGAGGTGGGGCGATCCAGCAGGCCGAGAATGTTCAGCAGGGTTGATTTTCCGGTGCCCGAACGGCCGACAATCGCAATGTGATCACCTTCGTTCACACTGAGGTTGATGCCGGTCAGGATATGCAGGTCGCTGTCATCGGGCAAGAGGACGCTGCGGGTGACGTTTTCAAGCGTCAAAAGCTGGGAGTCACTGCTCAAGGGTAGTACTCCATTCCCGGTTCCTCTTCCGGCACGGGATTGGAACCAGGGACATAACGCAGTACTTCGGTGTCAGCCTTCAGGCCCGAGCGCACCTCAATGATTTTGCCGTCGGTGACACCAAGCTCAACCTCGGTGCGGATTTCCTTGCCCTCGTCGTTCAGTACCCACACGGTGCCCTGGCCGACCTGTCCGCGCACGGAGGTGACCGGCACCGTCAGGACGTCTTCAGCGGAGCCGGCATCAACGGCCATGCTCATGACCAAACCGTCGAAAACAACAACATCATCCGGGACATCGCAGGAGATCTCATTGCCGGAGGTCTCGTTGGCCCCCTGGCCTTCAACGTCGGTGAGCATCGGGTCGAATTCCTGGGTCGAAGACTCGGCGGTGATGGATTGTGTGGCGGTGTCTTCCACCGACAAGTTTTTGCAGTCGAAAGGTTCCGGCCCGGACTCGATGGTGATCTCCGCTTCCAGAGCTCCTTCCATCAACCGATAGCGGTCAAGCGGATTGATTGCGGCGACTGCCTTGAAGTTCTGGGGCTGGATCTTGGCTAGTTCATCACCCTTGGCGACTTCGTCAGATAATTCAATGGCGAATTTTCCAACCTTGCCGGCGATCGGAGACAGCACGTCGTGATAGGTCACCACCGGTGCGCTCGACTGCTGGGACTGCTGCTCGTCCGAAGCGTCCTGATCGGTGTTGGATGAGGTGTCCGTTGGGGTGCTTTCCGGCAGGGTCTCGGCGCGGATCTGGAAGATCCGGTCGCCCTTGCTCACATTGTCGCCGGGTTTCACGAAAGCCCAGTTCACTACGCCGTCAACCGAGGCGTTGAGTGTCTGCGCTTCGTCGAGTTTGATGCTTCCAGCAAGCGTCAGATTGTTTTTGACGGTGGCGGTCTCAACCATGATGGTTTCTGCCGGAATCTCGCCGGTGGGATACAGTTGATCCTCATTGGCTGTGGCGTTTTCGTTAAAGGCAATATTAACAAGACTGATGGCGATCACCGCACCGATTAACAACCAGGCAATCGGAAGGACAAAACGTCTGAAGACGCGGCGTTGGCTCATAGGGCAATACTTTCCATTCTCTAATCATTAGCGCAAAATTCAACCAAGACCAAGCATTTGCGAAAGACACGCTGAATTTTATTCACAGTTCGTGGATTATTGCTGAGCAGGCCAAACCCGAAAGAAGTCAGGTATTTGGGCGGACTTCACGCATTACGCTTCAGAGTTTTGCCGTACTCGGGTTCGAATTGATTGATTGTTAACGGCCCGGCTGAATTATGGGGTGTCGGGCACCTGAAAGGTGAGTTGCACCCGCGCGCCACCACGATTTGAAAGCTTCATTCGGGCGCCTATGGCCTGTGCTTGGCCGCTGGCGATTGTCAGCCCCAAGCCGATGCCGCCACCCTTGGAGACAAAACGTTCCGGGCCGGTTTCAAGGACACTTTGCGGAAAGCCGGGCCCCTGATCCTGGAGGCTTAGGGAACCAGAACTTGTTTCGAGGATGACGGGCCCGGCGCCATGCGTCGAGGCGTTGCTGATGAGATTCTCCAAAATACGTTCAAGGCGTTTCGGTTCGACAAGCACCTTGCCGTCACCGGAATTGAGCTGCAGTTTCAGCTGTGCGCATTGTTCGGGCCGTCGTGTTTTGATGCGCCCTAAGATCTGGCGAACACAGGTATCAAGCTCAAGTGCCACAAGTTCGGTGGGCTCAACCCGCGACTCCAACCGCGAAACTTCCAAAAGATCTTCAACGAGGTTCCGCAGGGCAGCGACCCGGTCCTGGACAAGTTCGGTCGGGCGCGACTCCGGAAGCAGGCTCGCGGCCGTCACCAGTCCTGTCAGCGGTGTGCGCAGCTCGTGGGCCAGATCGGCAGAGAACCGTTGTTCGAACACGATTTTGGCGTTGAGCTCCTTGGCCATGGCATCCACCGCCTCGGCAAACTGGTCAACTTCGTCTTTCCCGCCGAAGGCCTTGCCAATTGCATCTTCCACGAGGACCCGGCGCTCCCCGGCGGCGATGGCTCGCGCGGCGTGGGAGCCCTTGGACAGGCGAGTGACGAGCCGGGAAACGATGAGTGTGCCAAACGCTGAGACTAGTACCAAGGTCGCGATACCTGCCCAGATCAGCGCGGTATCCACGCTGTCCCGCATCTGCTGGCTATTGGCCCAGGACACCGAGAGGGACAGGACCGCCGGCTGCGTGCCGAGGGTGACGGGAGCCGCGGCGTAGATGACCTCCTGGCCATCGAGCGTTGCCCGGTAGGTGATGTATTGGCCGGCCTTGGCGGCATCCCGGGCCTCGGCCGGAAGCTGCGGGTCATTTACCTTGGCGCCAAGGATGCTGATGCCGGTTTCGTCCAAAATATGCACGGCTTGTTTGAGCGAGGTTGTCGCTTCGTCACGAAGGCGTTGTTCCTCGGTGATGGTGATCATTTGGCGAACCAGCAACGCGGAAACGATCAACGTGAGCAGCACCGAAAGGATGGTCATGCCGGTGATCTTCCAACGCAAACTCATGAGTTTTTATCCCGCAGCCGGTAGCCGAATCCGCGGACCGTTTCGATCCGGAATGCGCCGATTTTTCGGCGCAGGCGTTGCACATGGACATCGATCACTCGATGATCCGCTTCCCAGGTATAGCCCCAAACCTCGGTCAGGATATTGTTGCGGGGAACGACCACTCCGGGATCTTCACTGAGCATCAGTAGAATCTTCATCTCGGTGGGGGTCAAATGGATTTCCCGCTCATCAAGCAAAACCACCAATCGGTACGGATCAATGTTCAGCTGTTGTGATTCAGCGACGCGGTCTGGCGCGGGCGCCACCGGCGCGGTGTGCATTTTGGTTCGGCGCAGCACAGCCCGGAGCCGGGCGTCGAGCACCTGGAGATCGAATGGTTTGGCGAGGTAGTCGTCGGCCCCGGCATCCAGACCGGTGACCATGTCCAGGCCATCACCCCGGGCGGAGAGCATGATGACCGGAACGTTGCTGGCGTTGCGCAGTTCTCGGCACACCTGGGTGCCGTTCATGGTCGGCAGCATGACATCAAGAAGAACCGCATCAACGGGGTTCTCCCGTTGAAGCTTCCGGAAAAGTTCCAGCCCTTCCAAACCGTCTTCGGCGCCGAGCACCTGGTAACCCAGCCGTTCAAGGCCGATACTTGTCGCCTCGCGAATGACCGCGTCATCTTCGATCATCAGGATGCGCATGGAGGTGCTGTTCACTGATCTGTGTCTCCATCCTGGGAGGGATCTACCGGGCTGGAGAATGAATCTGCCTGAATGAATTGGCCATCCTGGTACCGGAACATCCGCACGGACCAGCCCGAGGGGCAGCACATGGGGTCATCGGGAGCATAGATGGCTTCCTGCGCCACCAGGCTTCCTTCCTTGCCAGCGCTCAGATACACGTCAGAACCGCCGACGGCCAGGGCTACCTTGGGGGTCCCGCCGGCATTTCTGATGGCAAACGAGGCGAAGCTATACGCATCTCCTGCCGTGCTGATGGAATAAAGCTGGAATTTCTCGCCGGCCGTTTCATAACTCGGAAGGGAGACCAAGCACTTATCGCACTCAGCGAGGTACTCGCGGATGTCCGCGGCGGAGTTATCCTGGGTGCTCACCACACTCAGATCGGTATCCAGCAATAGTTGTCGAACTTGGCTCGGAGAAAACGGCTGTTCCCAGGCCTGTTCATCACCGTTTGCCGGGTCAGTCGAGTTTGCGCCAGGGCTGGCTTGGGCCACGGGCGATTCGACCCGCAGCGCATCCGCGGTGCTGCACGCAGTTGTTCCCAGGCAGAACAACAGTGCACAAAGCATGCCCAGCGCACGCCGTAAATCCACGTGGGTCCCTTTCGATTGCCTGCCGGTGTTCGCGGTCCGCGGTCCGGCACTGCCAATTATGCCCGGGAACGTCAATGAAAAAGTCCAGAACTGCCCACGGCGAATCTGTCGATTGTGTAACAAAATTGACGAGTTTCCGTTAGGCGTTCGAAAGTTCTCCGTCTAAGCGGCTTGGAAGCATGATCTGTGTGAACCGCCCAATGATTTTCGCCGAGCCCCTGCCACGGGGCACCTCGCTGTTTTCCGTCGTCCCGCCGCGCAACCTGGCCTTGGATGGGCTGCGAGGTATCGCGGTGTTGGCGGTGCTGGCCTATCACTTTTGGCCCCAGGCGTTGCCCGGGGGTTTTCTCGGGGTGGACCTGTTTTTTGTTCTCAGCGGTTTTCTGATCACCGGCGGACTCCTTCGCCAGATGCAGTCTCAACGTATCCCTCCGCTGCGCACCTTCTGGGTGCGCCGGGCAAGGCGGCTCTTGCCGGCCATGCTCCTTGTGCTGGTGTGCTCCACTGCCTTGGCTCTTTTGGCTGCCGAAAATCTTCCGGCTGGCCTGCGCTGGCAATGGTTCGGTGCGCTGACCTACTCCAGCAACTGGATGCAAATTGCCCACGGGAACAGCTACTTCGCCTCCATGGATCCGCCGTATTTCCAGCATCTGTGGTCCCTTGCCGTGGAAGAGCAGTTTTACCTGGTGTGGCCGCTCGCGCTGGCCGGGCTGGCGTGGGTGTTGCGGACCCGCCGGAACTTGATGTGGGGGATCGTGCTCTTGGCGGTTGCCTCGGCGGCAAGCATGTTCTGGGGTTTCGAGCCGGCAACCGACCCGAGCGTGCTGTATTTCGGAACGTGGACTCACGGATTCGGACTGCTGTTTGGATCCGCCGGTGCGGTGGCGGCCGAACGGATGAAATCCCGCGCCCGGCAACCTGGCTTGCGAACGGGGAAACTCGCCGGGCTTGCCCAAGTATTTCTGCTGGTGATCATGCTGGCGGCGGTAGGTTTGCTCCCCGACACTTCCGCCGTGGCCTACCAAGGAGGCATGGCACTATTCTGTGCCCTTGGAACGCTTCTGATCCTGTTGCTGCAGGTGCCCGGCGGTTTTGTTGATGCCCTCTTGAGCCTCAAGCTTCTGCGGTGGTTCGGCAACCGCAGTTATGGCCTGTACCTGTGGCATTGGCCTTTGCTGATGCTGGCGAAAACGGTCTTTCCACCGCAGGCCGCCACCGCGGCAGTGCTGTGTACGGTGCCGTTGGTGCTGCTTGCGGCGGAGCTGTCCTGGCGCTTTGTCGAAGTACCCATCCTCGCGAACGGTTGGAGAAGCACCGCAGCTGAATCTGCCAAACGAGTTTCAACAAAAATCAGTGAATTTTGGAATGGGACTTCAGGAAGTTTTGCCTCCCTGTTGCCGCTCACGGCGCTGATACTTGTCCCGGCCTGCTCCATGGCGGTATTGCTTGCTTCGCCGGGAGAATCCCCCTTGGAGCAGCAGCTCACCCAAGCCCAAAAGATCCTGGCCGAACAGCCATCACAGCCCGCCCCGGCTGAAAAATCCACTGAGGAAGGGAGCGGAAAAACCGCAACGGGCAAGAAAACCGATATGGCACAAGGAGAACATGCCGCTCGGACATTGACGGGCCGGGATGTCACCGCGTTGGGTGATTCGGTCATGCTTGCCTCGTCGCAGCAGCTGCTCAAACAACTTCCGGGAATTTCCATCGAGGCAAACGTCGGTGCCCAAATCTGGGATGCCCCGGCACGATTGCGTGAACTGAAGAGTGCCGGAAGCCTACGCCACGTGGTGGTGCTGGGTCTGGGAACCAACGGGGACGTATCGGGAGTAACACTCAAAGAGGTGAGGGAAATTATCGGGCCGAAGCGGGAACTGATGCTGATCACGGCCTACGCTCCACGGCGGTGGATCGACAGTGCCAACACCCAGCTACGAGCTGCCGCCGCAGCTGATCCCAAAACCCACGTGGTGGACTGGGCTGCTACGGCGCCAACGATTGACGATTTGGCACGTGACCGGATCCATCCAGGACCGCATGGAAGCGCCGCCTATGGAAAACTGCTTGCCGAAGCGGTAGCGGCACTGTAGCCGCCGGGTTTTGATTCTTGCGATGTCATGCGTCATTGGAAAGTGCGGCGGCGAGCGTAGGCTGAGAAATGTAGCATTCATTCCCGGATTCTGCCGGGTCACGAAAGGTGGAACATGTCGATCGTTGTCATTAATGCACTGTCGATTCCGGGTGAGGCCGGCCCGGAACTGGAGAAGCGGTTCGCGGCGCGCAAGCATTCAGTTGACCAGGAACCGGGTTTCGAAGGTTTTAAGCTGTTGCGCCCGGTCAATGGCGGGGATCGCTACTTCGTGTACACCCAGTGGGCTACGCGCGAAGATTTTGAGAACTGGCGCGACAAGCGTTCGGGGGCGGCCCATGCCGGCGGCGATGCCAAGAAGCCGGTCGCCACGGGCGCCGAATTGATGGAGTTCGAGGTTGTCGAGCTCTAAGCCCGGGATCCTGCCACGGCACCTCAAAAATCCTTTGGGGTGCCGTTGCGCTATCTGCCTGAATCCGTGAGTCAATATTTGAATCCGCTGTGAGTAGGTAGGGGATCTGGCAAACTCTTGAGAATCCGGCGACATTCCGCCCGCTGATCCAGCATAATTAATATTCAATTTAGTCGGACCGGAGGAAGATACTTCGGTCGGAAGGGAATGATGGACGCTTCAGGCGACAGTAGATGTCACAAGCCTAACTCTCTGCCCGGCAAGAATGCCGTTCGGACGCATTGCGGCAGGGGGTGTAAATAATGGAGTGGTTGTCATTGCTGCTAGCCCTTGTCCTGATTGCAGGATGTGGACTGTTTGTGGCCGCCGAGTTCTCGCTGATCACAGTTAACCGAAACCAGGTTAAGCAGGCGGCCGAATCCGGCGACCGTCGCGCAACTGGTGTGCTCAAGGGCATGAGCACGTTGTCCACGCAGCTCTCAGGAGCGCAGCTCGGTATCACCCTCACCAACTTGGGTATCGGCTTCCTTGCCGAACCTGCCATCGCGGCCCTGGTGGTCGGTCCGCTGCAGGATGCCGGACTGGATGCGACGCTGGCCCGCTCGGTCTCCGTGGCCATCGCCCTGGTGCTGGCAACGATCCTCACCATGGTTTTCGGCGAGCTGGTCCCCAAGAACCTGGCCATTGCCAAACCCTTTGCCACGGCCAAAGCCGTGGTCGGTTTCCAGCGCGGGTTTAGCGCCGTGACTAAACCACTGCTGATCTTCTTCAACGGCAACGCCAACTGGATTGTGCGACGCTTTGGTATTGAACCCCAAGAAGAGCTTGCCTCGACCCGCTCTTCCGAGGAACTGGTAGCACTGGTGGGGCACTCGGCCCGCGAAGGGGTGCTGCCCTCGCAGACCGCAGAGCTGATGCGCCGCACCGTCGCTTTCGGCAACCGACGTGGTCATGATGCCATGACTGCACGCTCGCGCATGGTGACGGTGAGCGCGGAACAGAGTGTCGAGCAGGTACTCGCCTTGTCCGCGGACACCGGCCATTCACGATTCCCGGTGCTGAGCGCCGACTCGAAGATGGTTGACGGGCTGGTGCGGATCCGCACTCTGCTCTCGGTTCCCTATGCCCAGCGAGCGCATACCGCCGTGGGCACCTTGGTGGAAGAAGCCACCTTGGTTCCGGACACCGTGGAACTGGATGAGTTGATGGACCAGTTGCGCCGAGATGATCTGCAGATGGCGGTGCTGATTGATGAATCCGGTGCCGTGGCAGGCCTGCTCACCTTGGAAGACCTGGTTGAGGAAATCGTCGGTGAGGTTCGCGACGAACACGACCCGGAAGACGGCACCGTGCAGGTGCTGGATGAAAACACCTGGATCTTGGACGGTGCCCTGCGCCCGGATGAGGTTGATGAACTGATCGGTTCGCAGATTCCGCATGACGCGGACTATGAAACCCTGGCCGGGTTGATCACCTTGCACCTGGGACGCCTTGGCGAACTGGGGGATGAGGTGCAGCTTGTTGTCCCGGGAGCCGTGGGCAAACCGCAGCTGCAACTGAGCATGACCATCCGGCAGCTTGACGGCCCGCGGATCGCTTCGGTGTATCTCACCGCGGTAGAGCTGGCCGATGAGGAGGAGAACCGATGAGTGATCTGACCGGAATCATTCTCACCGTGCTGTTGCTCGCGGCGAACTTCTACTTTGTGGGCGCCGAATTCGCGCTCATTTCCGCTCGCCGAAGCATCATTGAGCCCAAGGCCCAGGCAGGCAGCCGCAACGCCAAGATGACGTTGTGGGCCATTGAAAACGTCTCGCTGGTGATGGCCGGCGCGCAGCTGGGTATTACCGTCTGTTCCCTGGCGCTGGGTTATGTCACCAAACCATTGGTGAAGTACGCGGTGGCCGGGCCGTTTGAGTCAATCGGCATCCCGGCTGGCTGGATCGACCCGCTGTCTTATGCCATTGCCCTGATTCTGGTGACTTACCTGCACGTGGTGCTGGCCGAGATGGTTCCCAAGAACATGGCGCTGGCAGGCCCGGAGCGCATGGCGCTGATTTTGGGCCCGAGCATGGTGGTGCTGGTGAAGATCCTTCGCCCCGTGCTGTGGAGCATGAACGCATTAGGCAACCTCTTTTTGCGTATGCTGGGGGTTACCCCGAAAAACGAAGTGGCCAGTGCGTTTACCCGTGACGAAGTTGCCGATATGGTGGCCGAGTCGCGCGCCGGCGGTGTGCTGGATGACCACGACGAGCAGCTGCTGATGGGTGCCCTGACCTTCGACGCACGCAGCGTCGGCTCGGTGGCAATCGACTTTGCCCAGGTGCGGACTTTGCCCCGGGACAGCACCCCCGCGCAGGTCGAAGAGGCCGCCGCGCAGGACTTCTCCCGCTTCCCGCTGATGGAGGGTGGCAAGCCGGTGGGTTATGTGCACATCAAGGATGTGCTGGGACGCAGCGAATCAGAACGGTTAGAGCCGCTGGAACAGGCTGTGGTGCGTGAGCTTCCTGAGTTCGCCGCACAGCAATCGGTGCGTACCGCGCTGCTGCAGATGCAGAGCAGCGGTGCCCACCTGGCCTTGGTGAAGGATGCAGACAGCGGTGAGGTCACCGGCATTGTGACCTTGGAGGATATGCTCGCCGAATTGGTGGGCGAGATGAGGGACCAGACTCGGGCGGTTGCTTCCGAAGCATAACCCGGGGTTCGTCTAGCCGCAGCGCTTGGAGCCGAGTAATGGCACGGATCCAAGCGCTGTGGTGTATTCAGCAGGATGCCATGGCTGAACAGGGATGAATCGGCCCAAACAAGCCTGTAGTCCAGATCTTTCTAATTGCCGTAGCCGATGCGGTTAGCCACGTGTGGAAACTGGAACGAAGCAGAAAAATCTTTGGTCCAGCCGGTGGCATCAGACCCGCTTGATAAACTTATCAAGCTCGATTTTGCTTGATAAGTTTATCAAGCGCCCGGTGGCGGCCTTCAACACCGATCATTTGGCCATCGCAGTTATCCGATGCCCGTTGGTTCGAACCTCAGCGTTGGTTGTGTCTTTGGAATATTGATACCCCACGAGTCGATGGGTTTTCGCACTGTGCAGGGGAGTATCCTCAACACCAATGTGCCAACGGACCGTAAGCGCCTGTCTACCATTCATGAGCTTGGACACTTAGTTATGCACGTTCACTATAGTGGTGACGATATGGATGATCGGGCCAACGAATTCGCGGTTGCGGTTCTCATCCCTGAGGCGGACACCCAATCTGAGCTGAGGAATCTGGCGCTGGCAAATTGCTTCTGGTAATCCGTTACCGCCGGCATGATGGCCAGAAGTGATGACTGCGGAGCATGGCAGATCGATAGCCCCGCATGGTGATCCCGGGTGCACCAGAATTTGCCGAACAGCAAAAACGTCCGCGGAACCCAACGGATTCCACGGACGTATTTCTCCTATTGATGGCGCCGGTCAGGGCACGAGGCCTTAGTACTTGTAGGACTGGCCGCCATCGATTGGGATGACAGCTGCATTGATGAATCCTGCGTCACCGGAGAGCAGGAAGGCGACAAGCTGTCCAACTTCTTCTGGCTTGCCGAAGCGCTTCATGGGGTTTGGCTCGACAAATCCCTTGCCAACCTCTTCCCAGTTCTCGGGATCAATCTGCTTCAGGGAACCTTCAACCATCGGAGTCATGATTGCACCTGGTGCGATGGCGTTGATCTGGATGCCGTACTGGCCGTATTCCACAGCCGAGTTGCGGGTCATGCCAACAACACCGTGCTTCGAAGCGGCGTAGCCGGACTGGTTGCCTACGCCGCGGATGCCGCCAACCGATGCGGTGTTGACGATTGCGCCGGAACCCTGGGTGCGCATGACCTTCAAGACGTGCGAGAGGCCGAAGAACACACCGTTGAGGTTAACTGCGACAACCTTGTTGAATTCGTCAGCGCCGAATTCTTCGGTGAGGTTCTGTTTGCCTTCGATACCGGCGTTGTTGAAGAATCCGTCAATCCGGCCGAATGCGTTCAGGGTTTCGGTGACGTAGTTTTCCACCTCGGACTCGTTGGCGACATTCGCGGTGACCAAAATCAGTTCTGCGTCGGGTGCGAAGGCGCGGATTTCCTGCTCGGTTTCCTTCAGTCCTGCTTCGTTGAGATCAACGAGTGCCAGCTTGCCCTTTTCCTTGGCAACCTGGAGCGCCGCAGCGCGACCAAGGCCTGAACCGGCGCCGGTGATGATGACTGATTTGCCTTCAAAACGTTCCATAATGCATTCCCTTTCTACGGCATCGGGGTTTCCGTGCCGGATATTCATGCAAACACATGACGTGTCAATTATATTCCCATGCTATCTAAAATATTGCGGTGCGTGGTGAACTCGGGATGAAGGCAAGATGTCCGCAGAACTTCGAGGCCCAGCAGCGCCAAGTAAATATCCTGGGTGACGGAGGCCGTCAGATTTAGACTTCATGGTGTTCATCTGCGGGGGATTCCGGGTAACTGCCGTCCCCCAGATCCGGGTTCGCCAAAACCTGCAACGGGTCATTGAGGATGACGCGGCGTGAATCCAGGCGCAAGCGGCGCAGCCCTTCCAAAGCCATCCGGCGGGCTACCGAGGTAAACGAATAGACTCGCGAGATGTCCAGCAGGACCGCGGTGCGTGAGGTGGAGGCTGCCATCAGGTCAAGCAGCTCGGCCGCCGCCATGAACTGCACGTTGCCCTGAAGCGTGAAGACTTCATGGGTGGCTTCCTGGCGAACATCGACGACGTCCAGCTGGCCGCTGCTGGGTGCGAAGAGATGCAAGCCCATATCGGTGGAGAGCCGTTCGAAAACTCGGCCGGATCTTTGGCTGTTGCCGTGGGCATCAAGCCGTGGCGAGAACGCACCAATACCCACCTGGTCGGGAAGCACCCCGACCAAACCGCCGGCAACGCCGCTTTTGGCCGGGATGCCCACCCTGGTGAGCCAGTCTCCGGCCCCGTCGTACATCCCGGCTACCGCCATGACGGACATGACCTGCCGGGCGACATCTTCGGTGAGCACCCGTTCCCGGGTGCGTGGCTGAATGCCGCCGTTGGCCAGGGTGGCAGACATCAGCGAGAGGTCTTCGACGGTGACCAGGATGGAGCACTGCCGGGTGTAGCCGGAGACAACCTCGTGGGCGTCGGCATCAATGATTCCGTAGCTGCGCAGCATGTGGGCGGTGGCCAAATTGTGGTCTGCCGTTTGAATCTCGGAGGCGTAGACCTTCTCATCGATCCGCAGCTCGCGCCCTGCCAGGTGCGAGAAAAGCTCCAAGACTCGGGACACTCGGCTTTCTGCACTGGCGGTCTGGCTGACCAACAGGCCGTGGGTGGTGATGGCGCCGGCATTGATCATCGGGTTTTTGGGGCGGTGGGTTCCGTCTTCCAGCGACAGCTCATTAAAGGCTTCGCCCGAGGCTTCCACCCCAACTGACTGAAGCACCCGTTCCAGCCCCCGGTCCATGATGGCCGCCGCGTAAGCAAACGGTTTGGAGATGGATTGGATGCTGAATTCGGTGAGGTGGTCCCCGGCAGAATAGGTGCTTCCCGTGGCTGTGGTCACCGAGAGCGCAAAGAGGTCGGGATTCGCCTGAGCCAATTCGGGAATGTACTGGGCGGTGTTGCCGCTGGTGTCCGCCCGGAGGCTGTCGAGCACCTCGTTCAGATAGTCAGGAATTGGGGTTTTCATTAAGTCTGTCCTCGTCACTGCTGCATAGGTACTCGGCGGAACGCTGGATGAAGCGCACTTCCAACCTAGGTGTTCACGCGCAGGTCTGTACAGCGGGACTGACGGAAGTTGGTTGAGCGCTCATTGGTGAACTTTGTGAAACCGGCATCGGAACGCACAACAGTTTCCTGAGATTGTGAGATCAGGAAAAGCGATGGCAGATTATGCCAATACGTTCTAGCATGGGGATTCCAGGTAAGGAGAGAATTCATGCCGACTAGAAATGTTGTACTCACCGAACATCAGCATGAGCTGATCGATGGTCTGGTCGCTTCCGGGCGGTACCAGAACGCGAGCGAGGTATTGCGAGAAGGTCTACGGCTCGTTGAAGCGCGCGAGCGACTACAGGCATTGAAGCTTGAAGCTCTTCGCCGCGCCATTGACACTGGCGTGGCAGACCTCGAAGAAGGACGTTTTACTGAGGTTCCACCAGATGGGATTCTGGACCTTGTTGCCAATCTAGGAAACGAAGCTCACGAAGCTCTGTAACCATGCGTTCTCTCATCCTCGCCGACACGGCGAGAGCCGACATAGTGAATGTATTGTCGTGGTCTGAAAAATATTTCGGGGCAACCGCCAAGGACGGATACGAGGCACTAATTGCTGCCGCGCTTAAGAGGATGGTTGACAATCCTTAATTTCCGGGAAGCCAAAATCGTCCTGAACTTGGAACAGATATTCGAAGCTGTCATCTGAAAATCAGTCGCTTTCACGTTCCGAATGATGTAAAAGTCGTAGGGTCTCCGCGCCACCTGTTTTTCTATCGGATCGAACCGGAAGCTACACAAGTAGTGAGGCTTCTGCATGAATCAACGGACCTTCCGAAGCAGTTGCGTTTCCAACCTTAGAGACAAGATTGGGCGCGATAGGCCTCCGTTCAGTAGCAGGATGAAGGCGTCCATCCGGCCATAACTCCGGGCTGGTTTCACCGGTCAAGGAAAACAAGTCCTGAACGAGGTAAGGGCCGAGCGGTGTCGCGCAGCTGCCGACCGGTGTTCTGGGCGATGGCCCACAGCCGCAGCCCGAGCTGGATTCCGCCGTTGCCGTTGCGGCTGAGGATTCCTTCATCAACCAGCTCTCCGACCAGCCGGTGCGTGGTGGACAGTGGAAGACTTGCAAACTTGGAAATTTCGGTGAGATTCAGCGCCCGGCGCGAGGTTTCAGAGGCGAAGAGTATCGCCAGGATTTTGGAGGTGACACTCCTCCCGGCTTGCGAGCTGCCTCCCGCCATGTTGTCCTCCAATCATGGATGGCATTGTCCGTTGAAGGCTTGATTAGCCGGTTGGGCACCCAGGAATTATGCCGCGCGGCATGCTGGTGTGACCTGCTTCCTAGAACCCTGGGCTGAGCTGTTGGCCCGGGTAATTACTGCGCAGGGGCGAGGTGTCTGTCTTGCCCGATGCGTAGGCTGGAACCGATCACCAACAGTTACCAAAATGAGTACCAATTTGAGGAGCACCAACGAATGTCGGACACAGCAGCTGCAAACCGGTTGTCATCGATGAAGAAAATGATGATTGGCAGTGCAGCACTGGTATTCATCGTGGGAGCAACAGGCTGTAGCGCGGTTGAGGATTTCAACAAGTCGACGTCTGATTCATGGGCCGTGACCTATGAAGTGTCAGTCGCCGGAGGAGACACCAGCAAGATCACCGATGTTAGATACCTTGAATCCGAAAAGCGTGGAGAAGCTGGCACCGAGCTGTCTCTGGCTTCGGGACAAACGACAGCTGACGGTCAAGGCAAGGCGGTCTGGAGCCTAGAGAGCATTGTGACCGCAGAAAAGGATGCCTCGATTTCAGCGGTTCCAGGCAAGGGAGCCACCGCGACGTGCCGAATTCTGCTTGATGGGGTCAAGGAAATAGCAGTCGAGACCTCGGCGCCGGGCGAGCGGGTTCAGTGCGCTGCGAACACTCCTGCGTTCTCTAAATAGCTCGCCAAAATCAGTTGATCAGCTCGTCTGCTATCAGCCGGTAGGCATTCAAGCGGTCTGCCGGGTCGCTGGTCAAGGTGTTTAGCATCAGCTCATCGGCACCGTGTGTTTCGGCAAGAGCTAGCAGTTGGGTGCGAACGCGGGCAGGCGTTCCAACAACCAAAGATTGGCTACGCTGTTCGGCGCGTGCGCGCTCGGAATCGCTCCAGTGGTACCCGGCAGTGGCCTTCAACGACGGGATCGGTCCATCCTGACCGAAGTCTTTGCGCACACGCCAGAGCAGCAAGGCTTCGGCCAGCGCGTGGGCGCGTCCCTCAGTTTCAGCGGTAACGAAGCGTACCGCCAAGGTTGTATGCGCCCGGTGGCCTGCGTGTGCGGCGGCTTCACGGTATGCGGCAGTTGCCGCTTCGCCACCGGCAGGTCGCAGAAAGTGGCCATGGACGTACCCTGCTCCCAAGGTGCCCGGAAGCGGAGCGCTGGACCCGCCGGCTCCCAGCACCCAGACACCTCCCACCGGCTCGTCATTTGAGGTTGCGTGGGACGCTCCAAGCTCTTGCACAAGCGAGGCGATTTTCGCTGCGTAGTTCGGATCGCTCAGTGCAGCACGGCCCACCCCGGTATCAACCCGGTCCGGGTGCACTGCTAAAAGCAGTCCCATCGTTTCGATAACCTTATGCGCCGGGTAATACGGCAAAAGAATAGCGCCGGTGCCAACCCTGATCCTGCTGGTTCGTTCCAAGGCAAGCGCTGCCATCATTTCCGGGGCTGCGCTGGCAAACGATGTCGAGTTGTGGTGCTCGGCAAACCAGATACGGTGATAACCCAACGCTTCGGCATCTTGAGCCAGTTGCAAGCCGCTGGACAGCGCGGCAGACCGGGTGGATGTGTGCTGGGTGAGCGGAACCTGGTCAAGGATTGAAAGTTTCATGAGGCGAGGAAGCCAACCAAGATGGTTGCGTTTTTGTTCAGGGGCATGGTGCTCACTCTTTCACGATTGATTTCTCCGGCACTGAGCATATCGTGTTGCACAAACAGCTCCACACCTAACCGTACAGATCAAACGGACACGGGATGCGCACGAGGGTTTGCAAGCATCCGGCATCGGGGTGATGGTAGCTTGAAGCATGATCGGGAAAAACCATCAGGTTTGTTTTTGATCATTTCCCGGAGTACTGGAAGCCAGATAGGGGACATACGATGTCTGAAACCACAGCATCAGATATGAGCGATCTTGCGATAGCCTCGCGTGCGGTGCTCAAACCAATCATGCAGATCGCCAGTTCGGCCGGAATTCCGCACGACGCAGTAGAACCCTATGGCAGGTATAAAGCCAAGATTGATCCGTCGTTGCTACCTGCACGCAACGAAACCTTGGGAAAAGTCGTGTTGGTCAGCGCCATGTCCCCAACACCTGCAGGTGAAGGCAAATCCACGGTGACGGTGGGACTGGGGGATGCACTGGCGGCCACCGGGACAAAAACCATGATTGCCCTGCGCGAACCATCGGTGGGACCAAGCTTCGGAATGAAGGGAGGAGCCACCGGTGGCGGGTACTCCCAAGTGCTGCCGATGGATGAGATCAACTTGCACTTCACCGGCGACTTCCATGCCATCACCAGCGCCAACAACCTGCTCATGGCACTGATTGACAACCACCTGCACCAGGGAAATGCGTTGGGGATCGACCCGAGACGTATCACCTTCAAACGAGTCCTGGACATGAATGACCGCGCGCTGCGCCATGTGGTGATCGGTCTGGGCACTCCAGCCGACGGGATTCCACGAGAAACAGGGTTCGAGATCACCGCCGCCTCGGAGGTGATGGCGGTCTTCTGCCTGGCGACCAGCCTTGAAGACTTACGGGCTCGGCTTGGCCGAATGACCGTAGGCTACTCGTACAACAAAACCCCGGTGACCGTTGACGACCTGGGAGCTGCCGGTGCCATGAGCCTGCTGCTCAAGGAAGCAATCAAACCCAATCTGGTTCAGACCATTGGCGGTACCCCGGCCTTTATCCATGGTGGACCGTTCGCCAACATTGCCCACGGATGCAACTCGGTGATTGCAACTAATACCGCCCGGGCGCTCGCCGACGTGGTGGTGACCGAAGCAGGGTTCGGCACCGATTTAGGTGCCGAGAAGTTTATGGATATCAAGGCAAGAAATGCTGGATGTGCGCCTGCGACCGTGGTGATTGTGGCAACCATACGTGCGCTGAAAATGCATGGGGGAGTATCCAAGGACCTGTTGCAACAAGAGAACGTTGACGCGGTTACCGCAGGGCTTCCGAACTTGGCACGGCATGCCGCGAACATTTCAAAGTTCGGAATTCAGCCGGTGATTGCGATCAACCGCTTCACTACGGATACCGAGACTGAGCTGTCTGTGGTCACTGGTTGGGCTGCTGAGCATGGCATTGAGTGTGCCGTGGCTGACGTTTGGGGCCAGGGCGGTGCCGGAGCGGAGGACCTGGCTGCCGCCGTCTTGCGGGCTATTGAGGCACCGGCTGAGTACTCTCCGCTGTATGAGCTGGCACTTCCTATCGAAGAAAAGGTCTCCACCGTGGTGCGTGAGATGTATGGTGCCAGCGGAGTTGAATACTCCACCAGCGCCAAACGCATGCTGGAGCAGATCCATGACAACGGTTGGGACAACTTGCCGGTATGCATAGCCAAAACCCAGTATTCGTTCTCTGATGACCCGAAACTTTTGGGTGATCCCGGTGGATTCACTTTGCAGGTCCGGGAGCTGATTCCTAAAACCGGTGCTGGGTTCATCGTGGCCATTACCGGAGCTCTCACCACCATGCCCGGACTTCCCAAAGTGCCGGCGGCGATGAATATGGACGTGGATGAGTACGGTGACGCGGTAGGGCTGTCGTAGGAACAAACACGGAACCTCTTACTCTAGGGATATATCAAGAACGTCCCGATTCCGGCAAGCATCGGGTATTCATCAGTGCGCAGTGGTGGAACCGAAAGGCGAATTTCGCCGTGCCAGCAAGACCGTGAGCAGGATGCCGAGCCCCGCGAACGCTGATGTCAGTATCCAGGTGAAGTTCCAGCCGCCGGTGAGCGTTGCAACGCTTGCCAGGAGCATTGGGCCGGTGAAGTTTCCGATGTTGAAGATTTGTTGGATGAGGCCCATGGAGGCAGGTGCAGAACCGCCGGCCGGTGCCAGATCAACGGCGACTCGGGTCATGGTGGTAGGGATTGTTGCGCCGCAAACAGAAAATAGCCCAACGGCAATCATCTGAATCCATAACAAGTGTTGCGGGTAGTCGAAAACGAAGGTCAGCGTGGAAGTGACTGCCATCAGCACAAAGCCCACCAGCAGCATAGTTTTGCCGTTGATTCCGCGGTGAAGCAGTGAACCGCTGATGATTGCACCGACCGCGTTCAGGCCGCCAACCACCGCAGTGATCAGTCCACCGGAAACAGGAGAGAGTCCGAAACCCTCATAGATGGTGGGAAGAAAACCGACAACCGCCATCCACTGCACGGTGTAGCAGCCGAAGATCAGACCGCTGACCCAGACACGTCCGGAATTTGCGGTGATGCCGATACGCTGTGCGGCTTCGCGCATGCCAGATGCTCCTGCCGGAGCATCTGGACCCACGAACTTGAAAACCAACGGAATGGGTACGAGTGTCAGTGCGGCGAGGAGCCACCACCAGGTGCTCCATGACAAGTGTTGCAAGACTAACGCTGTACTGAAGACTCCGATGAACGTGGCCATTCCCATGTATGCCGCCCACCAGCCGACGGCCATGTTGAGGTTTTTCAGTGGAGCATGCAGGCGTACCAGTCCAGGACCCATCACCGTAGTCATGATGACTCCGGCGCCTTCGAGCATGCGGGTAGCCAGCAGCACGTAGGCATCTTGTGACGCACCGCCAAGTGCCGAGCCGAGGGCAAGTAACAACAGGCCCAACACTAGGGTTCTGCGCTGTGAAATGACTTCTGAAAGCAGCGAGACCGCCAAGCCTCCGACCATGCCGGCTACCTGAACTACACCCAACAACGTTCCAGCAAAAAGTAGAGAGAAGCCCAATTGTTCTTGGATCACCGGGAGCGCCGGAGACAGTTTCCAAATATGCAGGCCGGCAACTACCCCGGAAAGCACAATGATGATCCACGCGATATTTGTGCGTTGTTGACCGTATGACGTTGCTGCGGACACCTGCAGAATTCCTCCTTCACGCATGACCTGCGTCAGAATTTATGACGATACGGCCACATGGGATTGTTCCATGCATTGACTGACACTCTGGTGTAGGTGTCATTGAATAAGAATTTGTGTCTGAGCGTCAGCACGTAGAACATGCCAAGACAAAATATGTCGCACGGCGGACAATTCTTGCGCAGCCACGGTATAAGGGTAGGCCGGGAGTCGGATGCTCGCCTAGCATCACTGATGTACCCCGCGTAGGTCTCCATGAATTGTTCAGGGGATTGATGCGCCACAAGCGACGTCCCGAAAAGAGCAGTACATGACATTCTGCAAACCAGCTCAGGTGATTTCGAGCGAAAAGCTGAGCCCTTCGCTCAAACGGATTCGCCTGCGTCTTGTCGGCAACTGGAAGTGGCACGTCAATGGTCTTGGCGACGAACGGATAGATATCAGTTTCCCGCTACCGGGGGAGACTGTTGCAGATTTTGAGTACTTCAACCGGCCGGATTATGGTCAGCCAGCTGACGAGCCGGGGCCACCATGGAGGCACTACACCGTGCGCGCGGTACATGACGGCGGCAAAGAAATTGATGTTGATTTTGTCCTTCATGACGGTGGGATAGCTTCAAGCTGGGCCGAGCGGGCTGAGCCCGGACACATTGTTGGGCTCTTTGCCGGATCGGAGCACCCTCGCGCCTACTATGCGCCCCCGGCCCAGCACGATTGGCAGCTATTGGTCGCGGACGCGACAGGCCTGCCCGGCCTGGCACGTATTCTTGAAGACCTTCCCGCCGGGCTAAGCGTTCAGGCTGTTGCCGAGGTGCCAACCGAGGAAGACCAATTGCCCTTGAAATCTCCGGCCACTATCCAGTGGACGTGGCTTGTGGGATCCGGTGGACTGGACTCTCAGCTTCCCGAGGCAGTCGCCCAGCTGCAGTTGCCTGCAGGGGACGGGTACGCCTGGGTCGCTTGTGAGGCCGCAGCCGCACGGCGTATTCGAAGCACCTTGCGCAAGCAGCACGGCATGCCCCGGGACAGCCACCGCGCGGTGGGTTACTGGACCGCCGGCCGTGAAGGCCACGTCGACTGATCCCGTTTCTGACCTGCCAGCCAAGGTCAGGCAGGTGCTTGGAGGCGTTGGAGCTGATCCGTAAGATCAGCTAGCCGCATGAGCGAACCGGTGGTCACAACCGTGCCCGGGTTGTGTTCACGAAGAGCCAACGCCGCGGCAGCGGTAAACCAGGCGGTGGCACGCGATTGGCCATGTCCGCTGGTGTGCAGCTGCATGCCGTTGCGTCGGTTATGCAAGGTGAGGCTCCAACGATCTGAGCCCATGGCTGGCACCCGCTGCATAAGCGAAGACAGGGAAGGGATCTTCCCTACCATCCGCAGGGCAAAGGTGGTCAATCGGTCGCCTACCGCGAGATAACTGCGAACATTGACGGCAAGTTGATCACCGGTGAGCAGATGGTCTGGAAAGTCTGTCCGTAGATATGTCCGTGGCCCGGTAGGCGAAAACAAGGTTCGTGTCTCAGTAAAATTCCGGATCTTCCCGCCCTCCGGTGGAGCATAGATTTCTTGCCCAGCTAGGGAAGCTGTCCATTGGACAGCTGCCGGCCCGTGATGTTCTCCGGTTCCGAGGATGACCGCAAGATCTAGATCGTCCCCCGGTTCATGCGGCAGTTCATGGATCATCAAGGTGCTGAGCCCGGGGATGAGTCCAGCACCCAAGAGTACGCTGTGTCCCTTTGTCGCCTGATCTGCAAGCTGGGCCAAGTAGCTCGCGGTGGCAGAGACCTCCACAAAAGGCACGGGCGAAACTGCCGTCAAGAGATCTGGGTCTTCCACCCCTGAAGCGTTGATGATGAGCCCGTATTCCGGCGCCAAGGTACGCAGCTGCGAGAAGCCAGCAGTGCTTGCCAGATCTACGCGGATACCTTGACGGCGTCCGGTGATATCAACTTGATGACCTTCCTTGCGGAGCTCCTGAGTTATGCCGGAACCAACGGCTCCCGTTCCTCCGAGGATAAGAATTTTCATTTGGTAGGACTCTCCATTTCGCGATGCTGCTTGGTGGGATGCAACGCTCGGAAGATTTCCAAACGTTCGTTTGGAAAGAATCTAACCCGTTGAAACGAAATTTACAAACGATCGTTTGGAATCGGCTACGCTTGAGTCATGGCATGGGATACCGAGAAGACAAAAAGGCTCTTGCTGGACGCTGGTGCCCGGCAGTTCGCCGCCCGCGGATTTTCCGGCGCGCATATGGAGGCCATTGGGCGCGACGCCGGGGTGAACAAAGAGCGGATCTATCAGTACTTCGGGAACAAACAAGGGTTCTTTGATGCGGTGCTATCCGACTCCCTCGGTGATTTTTTCCAGGGCAGCGGCCCGGTAGGCCGTGGGGTCGAAGCTGTTGGCGACTACGCTGTGGCAGTCTTTGACCAGTTGGAGCAATATGAACAGTTGGCACGACTGTTGGCATGGGAAAGTCTTGAACTTGCTGGACCGGCAAACGCTGACGCCAGGGCCTTGGGGTGCGCAGCCCGAGTGGACGAGATGCAGCAAGCGCTGCCGGGAGCAAGCTCGGAGCCTGCCGCCCAATTGCTCTTCAGTATCGTGGCGCTGGCGGTCAGCTCGTGCACGTTGAGCCACGCTGCTGAGCTCATTCTCGGACCGGCCGGTGTGCAAGCCCGCCGGGAGCACCTTCGACTGCAGGCGCGCGCGTTGGCTGAGGCCGCCGTTGCCGCTGGCTAGCCGGCAACGCCATGGCATTTGAGGACATGTTCATAGCCGATTTTCCGTGATGCGATAAGATTAGCCTGCCCTAATGTTTGTTTGCTAGGAATCGCATGTCACTGTTGAGTTCGTCGCCGCGAGAGGTCCTGCCTCAGGTACCCGCCGTGTTTAGACCTGATCGTGAGGTGCCCGAATCCTACCTCTTGGCTACGGACATCCGGGACCTTAGCCGGCAGACCCATTGGGATTCTCACCGCCACGCTGAACATGAACTCATCTGGTCCGTGCGCGGTACCGTGACCATGTTCGTGGAAGGACGCCGTTGGAGCGTCACCCCCGGTGTCGGCCTGTGGATTCCTGGCGGGATGGTCCATGAAGGTTATGCCCAACGGGACACCGCTGTACGGATCACCTATTTCAGCCCAGAAATGTGGAGCAAAGACTGGACGTCTCCCTGCCCGGTCACCATTCACCCGGCATTGCGCGAGCTGTTGGTCCACCTGAAAACCGCGCAACTCTCCGAACGGGACCGCCAACGAGCGCAGCAGGTCTGCATCGACATGCTGAATGTCGCGCATACCGTTGAGCTTGATGTCCCACTGCTCCGCGACCCACGGGTGACCCCGTTGGTGAACACTGTGCTTTATGACCCGGCAGATGACCGGCCACTGGAACAGTGGGCCGTAGATCTGAATATGACCTCACGGACGTTATCCCGGGTATTCGCTGCGGAGATTTCAATGAGCTTCACCCGGTGGCGCAGGCTCGTGCGGATGCGCGAAGCCATGGCTCTTTTGGGAGACGGAATGAACGTGAAACAGGTGTCCCGCCGGGTCGGATACAGCACCACCAGTGCATTTGTCGCGGCATTCCGCAAAGTCACCGGTTATACCCCCGGGAACATGTATGACCAGCTAGGCCTGGATTAATCCCCACGGAAAAGGGGATCAATCCGGATCTTGTCCGGCGTGAGATACGCACTGTCTGCCCAAAACCGTCCGCAACGCATAGCGTGGATTAAGTTATGCCCGCAGAATGTTTGGAAAGTGACCACGTTGAGCTCTTCTAGCCCCACGGCGACCGCAACAGACACCAGCGGCAAGCCGGTCACGGTCCGTGGAGTAGCCGCCAATAACCGAAACCGGCTGGTAATCCTTATCTGCGCTGTGGTTTTGCTGGCCGTGGTGACCGCCCTGAGCATCATGGTCGGAGCCCGCAATATCGCATTCTCGGTGGTCTGGGAAGCAATGACCAACCCCCAGGAAATCGACGAACACTTTGTGATCCGGGACCTGCGCATCCCGCGAACCATCGTGGGGCTGGGTGTCGGATGTGCGCTTGGTATTGCTGGCGCCCTGATCCAAGCTTTGACCCGCAATCCACTGACCGACCCCGGAATCCTCGGGGTGAACTCTGGCGCGGCATTTGCCGTGGCCGTTGGAGTATCGGTGGCCGGGATCTCGGCTATCGAGCAATACATCTGGTTCGCGTTCATCGGTGCGCTGCTGGCCACGGTGGTCGTCTACGCCATTGGGTCATCCGGGCGCGGGGGAGCGGATCCACTGCGACTGGTGCTGGCCGGTGTGGCCCTGGGCGCTGTGCTCGGCGGGTTGACCAGCGCTATGACCTTGTTTAATCCCAAGGCCTTTGACCAAATGCGCGGCTGGGGCGCCGGCTCTATTGTGGGCCGCAGCCTTGATGTCTTTTGGCCCACGGTACCGTTCATGGTTGTCGGATTGCTGTTGGCGGCATTCTGCGCACGCTCGCTGAACTCGATTGCCCTGGGAGACGACCTCGCCAAGGCGTTGGGAACGCAAGTGTTGCGCACTCGAATTCTTGTGATTATCGCTGTGACCTTGCTGGCCGGCAGCGCTACCGCGGTGGCCGGCCCTATTGGATTTGTTGGCTTGATGATCCCGCACGTTTCGCGGTGGCTGGTAGGCCCAGACCAACGATGGATCCTGGCGTATACCGTGGTTCTCTCGCCGCTGTTGTTGCTCTCTGCGGATGTGGTTGGCCGGTTGATCATTCCGTCCATGGAGATCCCCGTTGGCATTCTGACCGCCATTGTTGGAGCCCCGGTCCTAATTGTCTTGGTCCGTCGCAGAAAGGCTAGTGGACTATGACACAGCGAGTAGTCGAAGGAACTGAAGTTAAACACTATGCACCGGTGAACTACGGTCGCCGCGTGGTGCGGTGGCGCGTAGGCAAACTGTGGTTCAAAAGCGACCTGCGTGTAGTCGGAGTCTGCCTGATCCTAGCCGCGGTTGGGATTGCAGTTTTCCTGTTCAGCCTAGCCAGCGGCGAATATCGAATCTCACTCCCGCAGCTGATGCAAGCACTAACCGACAGCACCGAGTCATTCACCCGAACGGTGGTTGTTGAATGGCGTATGCCAAGAGCCCTGGCTGCGCTGGCCTTCGGCGCGGCTCTGGGGGCCAGTGGCGCGGTGTTCCAATCGCTGACCCGCAACCCCTTGGCCAGCCCGGACATCATTGGTTTCTCGGCCGGAGCCTACTCCGGAGCGTTGCTGGTGATCATTGTGATTTCCGGAAACTACTTGCAGGTAGCGGCAGGTGCACTGGTTGGGGGACTGATCACCGCTGCGCTGGTGTATCTGCTCGCATTCAAACGAGGTGTTCAGGGCTTCCGCTTGATCATTGTCGGTATCGCAGTCTCCGCGACACTGAGCTCCATCAACACCTGGCTGTTGTTGACCACCGACCTGGACACCGCCATGATGGCGGCGGTCTGGGGCGCCGGGTCGCTGAACGGAACAACCTGGACCCAGGCCGGGGTTGGGTCATTGCTGGCCCTCGGCCTGCTGCTGGTAATTTTGCTGCTGGCCCACACCCTACGCCAACTGGAAATGGGTGACGACGCAGCCAGCGCACTGGGAATCCGGGTGGAACCGGTGCGGCTGCTGATGATGCTGCTCTCGGTGGGGCTTGTCGCCGTGGTGACCGCGGCTGCCGGACCGATCTCCTTTGTGGCGCTGGCGGCGCCGCAGATTGCTCGACGGGTGGCCGCCACGGCAGGAAACTCCGTGGTGCCTTCGGCGCTCATGGGGGCGGTCCTATTAGCTGCCTCGGACTACGTGGCTCAACACGCACTGCCCATGATGCTACCGGTGGGAACCGTCACCGTGGTGATTGGTGGCGGATACATGATCTGGCTGTTGGTCAGGGAAGCAAGGAAAAACAACTGATGACAAAAATGGGTCTGGAACCGATCAGCCAAACGACCGGTCACCGGCTTCAAGCCGAAGACGTACGGCTTGGATATGACCGCAAGATCATCTCCGAGCATTTGAACGTACAGATTCCGGAGCATTCATTCACCGTAATTGTGGGTCCGAACGCCTGCGGAAAATCCACCTTGCTGCGTGCCTTGTCGCGCCTGCTCAAGCCGAGCCAAGGGCAAGTGCTGTTGGATGGGAAATCGATCAGCTCCATCAAGGCCAAGGAAGTTGCCCGCGCGTTGGGGCTGCTGCCGCAAAGCTCCGTGGCTCCCGAAGGCATCACCGTGGCAGACCTCGTGGCCCGTGGGCGGTACCCGCACCAGGGATTGATTCGCCAATGGACCGACTCGGATGAACTTGCCGTGGCCCAGGCCATGGATGCAACCTCCGTCACCGAACTGTCCACCAGACTGGTTGACGAGCTGTCCGGCGGGCAGCGTCAACGTGTCTGGGTTGCCATGGTGTTGGCCCAGCAAACACCAATCCTGCTGTTGGACGAGCCAACAACATTTTTGGATATTGCCCACCAAATTGACCTGCTGGAACTGTTCACCGACCTTTACCTTGATGGAAACACCCTGGTCGCCGTGCTTCATGATCTGAATCATGCGGCCCGGTATGCCACTCACCTGATTGCCATGAAAGACGGAAAAATTGTGGCACAGGGACCGCCGGCAGAGATCGTCACCGAAGAAATGGTTGAACATACCTTTGGTCTTGCCTGCAGGGTAGTCCCGGATCCGGTGACCGGCACTCCTTCGGTAATTCCGTTGGGCCGAGACCGCAGCGGTGTCCGTTAAGTTTTCTCGTTTCAACGTGTCCGGTAGGCGACGTGCTTCGTCTGCCCAGCGTTGCCCATGAGCCCTAACGTTGAAGTTGGGCTATGGCGTCCTACCCATACCACCCGTCCTGCCAGGATGGGTCTCGCAATCAGTCAAGGAATTCATTTCATGTCGTCTCTAACCTCGCTACCGGTACGCCGGTTCTCGGCTTCCCGAACCTTGCTCGCTTCCGTGAGCATGTTGCTTGTGGCCGGCTTGGCCACCGGCTGTGGCGCATCCGCAGAGCCCGAGGCCGCAGCTACCCCCACTCCTTCTGAAGAGATCAACTTCAGCTACGAGGACTACACGGCAACAATCCCGGGCAACCCGCAGCGAGTGGTGGTCCTGGACAGCCGCGCCGGATTGGAAATGGCGTTGCTTGCCGGATACCCAATTGTTGCCACCGCCTATGACGAAGACGGACCGCTCTCACCGCTGGTTTCCGCGGATGCGAAGCACTTGAAGAGCACCGCGTTTGAACTGGACCGTGAAGAAATCGCCTCCTACAACCCGGACCTGATTGTGGTGGGTGACGGCTGGGGCAAATACTACGACGGCGAGGGCTTCGACCTTGGCAAGATCGCGCCGGTCCTCCAGGTTAACAGCGGAACCGATGTGAGCGAAGATCCGGCGAAGGAACCGTTCAAGGCCATGACCGATCAGCTGGCGTTGCTTGAGCGCACCAGCCAGTCGGATGCGGCAATTGCCGCCTACGAGACCTCGGTTGCCGAAGCCAAGGAAAAGATTGGCGCCTACACCGAAGGCAAAACCGCGAGCGTCATCCACGCTCCGGTGGACAACTTCAACGTGATTTCGGATGAAGCGATCTACGAGGTAGTACTGCCGGCCCTTGGCTTCAGCATCCTGGAAAACGACGTCATCAACGATGCCCCGGCAGCGCAGACCGGCACCGGTCACGTGCTGAGCTACGAGAATGCGGTCAAGGCTCTTGGTGATGCCGATATGCTCATGGTGTACAAGGCTGACGAAGGCGCTGACCTGGACCCAGTGCTCAAGCGTGTTCCTGCCGTTGAGGAAGGAAACTGGATTGATGGCAACCTGGCCCAGCGTTTCGGTTTCGCCCTGACGTACAAGAGCCTGGTGGATGACATTGTTGAGGACGTTGAAGGTTTCGAGGACTTCTCCGCTACCTCCAAATAATCTCTCCTGACCCGCGCAAAGTGGGCGGGTGCGTGAGCCTAGGTGGTGGGATCTGTTTCATCTGATCCCACCATCTAGGCTTTGTGCTTTTCAGAACGCAGAGTTGATCAAAAATCTGGCTCAAAACGCGCCATACCCAAAGCCCGGTAGCATTTGGTGAGGTGAGGGGTTACAGCCGTGACTACCAAAGACACCGTCACACCTAATGCGAGGAGTTAGCCAGTGAACATGGATGGGACAACTGCGGAGCGTGTCCGGTTGCTGGTGGATAATGACACCGGCATTGATGATGCGCTGGCGCTGGCCTATCTGTGCGCCTGTGAGCATGTGGAGATCGTGGCGGTGACAAGTACTCCGGGGAACGTTGATGCGGACCGCGTCGCGGCGAACAACCGTGCGCTCTTGGCCCTGTGCGGCAGGCCGGAGGTACCGGTGCTCATTGGTGCCCGTACCCCGCTACAGGTCGCGCTGACCACCACGGAGGAAACCCACGGCCCGCAAGGTGTCGGTTATGCAACGCTGCCGGACCCTGCACCTTCCAATGGCTTGGGTGCTGAGGACGCGGTGGACTATTGGATCAAGGCCGCCAGAGAACAACCGGGTGAGCTCACGGCCCTGCTGTGTGCCCCACTGACAAACTTTGCCTTGGCACTGCGCAAAGAACCGCGCCTGCCGTGGTTGCTGCGCAAGGTGGTGATCATGGGCGGAGCCTTCTACTATCAGGGGAACACCACCCCAACCGCGGAATGGAACACCCACGTGGACCCGCACGCCGCGGCCGAGGTTTTTGCCGCCTACACCGCGGCGGCCGAAGCCGGGCTGGATGAAAACAAACTGCCCATCGTCTGCTCGCTGGACACCACCGAGCGCTTCGAGATGCAGCCGGAGTTCGTCAACGAACTGTCCCAAGCCGCCGGGTACGGACCAGAACCTGTCCTCCCCGAAGACCCGGAGGGCACCCGAAGCCAGTCAGGCAATCAACTGATCCGATACCTGTCTGACGCATTGCGATTCTACTTTGAGTTCCACCGTGCTTACGATCAGGGATACATCGCCCACGTGCATGACTACTTTGCCGCAGGGGTCGCAGCAGGCACTCTGGAATACTCTGTCCGCCCTGCTTCCGTGGATGTCGAAACCGAGTCGCCCTTGCTGTTCGGCACCACCGTGGCGGACTTCCGTCACCTATGGGGCAAAAAATCCAATGCCTGGGTGGTCTCGGATAATGACCCCGTTCAAGGCTTCGCGGAGCTGAAAAGAAAACTCTCCGCCTTGGCCCAACAGGTGTAGGCGCTTGGGAGGTCCGGGAGCCTTAGGGATATCTCAAAGGAACTTGCAAACCGTTAATCGGCTATACTCTTCTACCGGGTCGAGGTGACATAGACCCGGAACTTGTCGGCTGACGGTATTCCCGTTGTCGGCCCCAGAACCGACCGAGGAATATTCCCACCATGTCACCAAATCTGCTCGTGAGCGAGACCAAACCCGCGCACGTTCTGCGCAACCGGCTGCTGGCAAGCGCCGGAACCGTCCTGCTTGTCGGTACCTATCTGACCCTAGTGATCACCCAGCCGGTTGAACTGGCCGAAGGGCTGGGGCAGGGCGTCGCACTGGCCACCTTTGCCGCGTACCTCGTAGCCGCCATCCTGCTTTTGGCAGCGGTGCTTCCGGAAATCCCCGTTTCCACCTTGACCTTGATCCCCGTCGCCTTGGCCCTGAATATCCTCTTAGGCCAGTTTGTCGGATCGGTCTTGCTCCCGCTGTATCTGGATTCCATTGGAACCGTGCTGATCGGATTTTTGGCCGGACGCCGTGCAGGAGCTGCCACCGGTGTGCTGAGCACCCTGATCTGGTCGCTCTTCGCGCCCACCGTTTTGCCTTTCGCCGCAGGGGCCGCCTTGGTAGGTTTCTTGGCCGGAACCGCCGCACGGTTCGGTGCGTTGCGCCGTGTGTACCTTGCACCCATTGCTGGTGCGCTCGCCGGTGTGGTGGCCGGGGTGATTTCAGCCCCTGTAGCAGCCTTTGTCTACGGTGGCACCGCCGGTGTGGGAACCGGCGCGGTTGTCGCCGCGTTCCGGGCCATGGGGGATTCATTGTTCTCGGCCGTGACCAAGCAGGCGCTCATTTCCGATCCGGGAGACAAGGCAATTGTTTTCCTGATTGCGGCCTTGCTGGTTTACGCGCTGCCCAAACGATTGAGCGGCAGCTTCGAATTTGTTCGTCGTTACCGGGTCTTGGGGCGCCGGACAGACAACCGGTAATCACGTATGTCCCGCAGTGAAGCAACCCTTCATCCCTTCACCATACTCAGCCTTGGAATTGCCGGCGTCGTGGTCACCACCGCGGTGGGCTCGTGGCCTTTGAGCTGCGCGGTGATTGCCGTAAGTTTTGCCGTCGCAGGGTGGCAAAAAAAGCTTGGCAAACTCAGTGCCTTATCCGCGGCGCTGATTGTTCCCACAATGGGATCCCAGCTGTTGATTCATGGACTGGTCGCCAGCTCCGAGGTGCCGGCATTGTTCGAGGCCGGTCCGGTGCGGGTCACTGCCGCTGGATTGGAAATTGCGTTGCTGCTGGGATTGCGTACCGCGGTACTGGTGGTGGTGGGTTTGCTGTGTGTTTTGCTGATTGACATCCATGATCTGGTGGCCGCCATCGATATGTCTAAGGCTCCACCGCAGCTGGGTTATCTCCTGGCCTCGACCCTGTTTTTGCTCCCGCAACTGGCGCGTAAACAGAAAACGATTGGGCAGGCACAGCAGCTGCGTCACGCGGGCACAGGCAGCGGGGTGCGTGGGTGGTTTCAACGGCTTCGTTTGCGTGCAGTTCCCTTGGTGCTGGGGTCGCTTGAAGATGCTTCGCTTCGTGCACCGCACCTGGCCGCGCGTGGTTTTCCTGCGAAACAGGCAACCAGCAGGCTGCGCACGCTGCATGACTCAGGTTGGCAACGCGCCATGAGGTTCACGGCGCTGGGTGTTGCCGTGCTCGGCCCGCTGACCTTGCTTCTTGTTCAGAAAGCCGGAGTATGAAAAGCAACCAGGGAACCGTGACGCTGAGTCTTGAACTCAAGAGCTTTCGTTATGACGGGGTGCGGGACTCCTCACTGCAGGAGATCAGCCTTTGGCTGGCACCAGGCGAACTGGTCACGGTGACCGGGCCATCTGGAAGCGGAAAGTCCACGCTGGGTATGGTGCTCGCCGGAATGCTTCCTCGACGCGGAATGGATCGGCTGATTGGCACCGTCAGTGTTGGAAGCCAACAGGTCGAGTTCACCACCGAGAGCCAGCCGGAGATTGATTTGGCCCGCTGGGCTCAACACGTGGCATTGCTGCCCCAGGACGCCAGGCACTACCTTTCAGGTATCCGAGAAACGGTTCGCGAAGAACTGGTTTTCTCGCTGGAAAATCAAGGTCTAGCGCGAGAACTCATGCACGACCGCGTCCAGGAAACATCTGCAGAGTTTTCGATAGGTCACCTTCTGGACAGCGCACCGGAGAATCTTTCTGGCGGGCAACAGCGTTTGGTCGCCCTGGCTGCCTTGGCCATCACGAACCCCGATGTAATGGTGTTGGATGAGCCGTTTGCGGGGCTTGATGTCCACGTGAAACAACGTGTACACAGCCTGATTGGCCGGTTGCGCGCTAAGGGCACGGGGATTGTTATTCTTTCTGACCGGGTGGATCAGGAAAGTTCTGATGACGTCGTGTATCTGAGCAGGGCTGATGCGAGCCAAACTCATTCCCGGAGCTTGCTGACATTGGCAGAACGTGCACCTCACACGCCAACCGAGCAGATCAATCTTGAACTACGGGACGTCAGTCTCGGTTATGACACAGCGTTTGCTGCGAACTTCAATCTGACCCTGCATGCCGGTGAATGCGTGGGGATCACTGGCCCTAATGGAACAGGAAAGAGCACCCTGCTCAAAACGGTAGCTGGTTTGATCAAACCGCTGGCCGGGCAACTGAGTGTGGTGAACCCGGGCCTGCTCTTGCAGAATTCGTCTGATCAACTTTTTGAACGCACCGTGTTGCGCGAAGTGAGCTTCGGCCTGTCCCGCGCTGAACGCGGTGCGGTGGCAGAGGTGCTCGATGTGCTTCGGCTTTCACACCTGAGCGATAGCCATCCGTACGAGCTTTCTGCCTCCGGCCGCAGGCTGCTTGCCTTGGCAACGGTAGTTGTTCGCAAGCCGGCGGTGCTTCTCCTGGACGAGCCCACCGAGGGGCTTGACCATGAGGGCCGGCTGCGGTTGCAGGAAATCATTGATTTCACGCTTGAGCAGGGAAGCTCGGTGCTGCTGACCAGCCATGACGAGGAATTCATCAAGCATGAGACTCATCGAACGCTGGCCGTTCAGAACGAAAGAGACTGAATATAGCGTTCCGTTCTGATTTTTGTCATCGCCTGCTGCGAAATTCCGAAAGCGTCGGGCTCGGTAGATAGGATCGTTTTGGACGATCGAGACCTAAACTAAAAAATTTCGGGGGCAAAAGTTTGAAGAAGCGGATCAACGTAGTCGGCGCAGTTATTGTACGAAACGAAGAGATTTTGTGTGCGCAACGAGGTTTCGGTGGAAGTCTCGGCGGAATGTGGGAGTTCCCAGGCGGAAAAATTGAGGCCAACGAAACTCCTCGAGAAGCATTGGAACGTGAAATCCGAGAGGAATTGCTGTGCGAAGTGAGCGTTGGAAGCGAAGTAACGACAACTGTTCATGAATATGATTTTGGAATCGTTTATCTGACAACGTTCTACTGTGAGCTCGTTGCTGGAGAGCCACAACTTACCGAACACGAAGAAACTGTGTGGTTGCCAAAGTCTCGACTCCTTGAGATCGATTGGGCACCTGCAGATATTCCGGCTGTCGAGTTGATCCGAGGGGCATAGTGAGCAATCCACAAGATTTGGTATTGACTGGTGACCTCACCGGAGATGTGACCTTCGGATTCCTCGATGGGCGGCAGCAGTCTAGGAGACAGCATCATCCACGTGTCGTATTGAACGCTGACGGCAGTACGGTCTTGCGCATTCTGCGCGAAGAGATCGTGCAGTGTGACGAATTCATTTTCTCTGTTGCATTTGTAACGCCGAACGCGATTGCTTTGCTTAAGCAAGAACTCGTGGAGTTCACTGGTCGAGGTACTATCGTCACTTCAGACTACTTGGGATTCAACTCGCCACAAGCGTTCAGTGAGCTTCTCAACCTGAGAAGTCTTGGTATCGATGTTCGGATCCACGAGGCCAAGGCGTTCCACCCTAAGGGGTATGTGTTCAAAAGTGGCCAAGTTGTCACCGCAATGGTGGGAAGCTCTAATCTCACTGGTAACGCGATTGTCCGGAACCATGAATGGAATCTGAAAGTTTCAGCTGCTGATGATAGTGATCTTGCTTTACAGCTATCCGCGCTAGTGGAAAACCAAATAGTGGGTTCTGTCGAGTTGTCTCAAAGGTGGATCGATGCCTACGCAGTGAGCTATGTTTCGCCTGAACAACGAGGTTCAGTTAAGAAAGAATCGCTGGAGGCACTGGTAGAAGTCTTATCGGATGCAAAACGTGATCCACAGGACGTGCTACCCGAAAACCCTGCTATCCCTGAATTGCAGATGCCCATCGTACCGAATGCGATGCAGAAGGAAGCGCTGAAACAAATTGAGAAAGCGCGTCTAGGTGGAGAATCACGAGCTATCGTCATTTCCGCCACAGGTACGGGAAAAACTATTCTCTCAGCGTTGGAAGTACGTGCGGCGCAACCACACCGCTTTCTGTTCCTGGTGCATCGTGAGCAGATCCTTGACAAGACGATAAACGAGTACCGGAGAGTGCTTGGTGGAAATGATAAGGAATTTGGCAAACTAGCCGGATCTTCCAAGGACAGCGACCGTAAATATGTTTTCGCGACCATCCAGACTCTGTCGCAGTCACACGTGCTTGGCACATTCCCCGCAGAATCGTTTGATTACATCATCATCGATGAGGCACACCGCGTTGGTTCTGAAACTTACAAAAAGGTGCTGGATCATCTAAAACCTAATTTCTTACTGGGTCTGACCGCGACTCCTGAGCGTAGCGATGGGTTCAACGTCTTTGAGTTTTTTGACTACAACGTTCCATACGAAATTCGGCTTGGGAACGCCCTCGAAGAAAATATGCTTAGCCCATTTCACTATTACGGGATTGCCGATATTGAACTGGATGACCTGACAAACCTAGACGCGACTGATGATCTACGGCATCTGGTTTCGGCTGATCGCATCGAGCACGTAGTTGACGCATTGGGAAAGTATGGACAGGCCGGGGTTAAAACGAAGGGTCTAATCTTCTGTTCGCGAAAGGAAGAAGCCCGTCAGTTATCTGTAGCGCTTAACGAGCATAGGGTTTGGGGAGAAAAACTTCGAACGGTTAGCCTCAGTGGTGAAGATTCCATCGAGCGCAGGGAAAAGGTCGTTGCTGCGTTAGAACGCGGGGAAATCGACTACATACTCACTGTCGATATCTTTAATGAAGGTGTAGATATCCCCAGCGTCAATCAGGTTGTGATGCTGCGCCAGACGCAGTCCGCAATTGTGTTTGTTCAGCAATTAGGGCGCGGGCTGCGCAAGGCGCCGCGGAAAGATTATCTGGTAGTCATCGACTTCATAGGCAACTACACGAATAACTACATGATTCCGATTGCTTTGTTTGGTGATGAGTCTTTGAACAAGGAATCCCTCAAAGAAAAGATGATTGCGAGTGAGCAAGCTGGCGTCTTGGCTGGTTTGTCGAGCGTTCGTTTCGACAAGATATCGCAGCAACGTGTGCTTGAATCTATCCGGACTACATCGTTAGACAGTATCCTGCGACTCAAGGGTGCTATGCAGGCAATGCGTAACCGGGTAGGGGAGGTGCCTAGGCTCTTTGACTTTTACAGGTTCCAATCGGTAGACCCGATACTTCTTGCGACTAAGAAAGAGAACTACCCTGCACTGGTTCAGACGCTTTTGAAATCTGAGCATCAATTCAATGCGTTTGAATTTAGTGCGCTTTCGTTGCTGTCTCACGAAGTACTGCCGGCGAAGCGTCCGCATGAACTCATTTTGTTGCGAGAGCTAGTTCAGCATCGAGTGATAACAAGGGAGTATCTGCAGCAACAGATCGAGCTTGAAGGCTACCCCGCATCCGATTCTCAGATTCAAAGCGCCATTGATACTTTCACGTTGGCAGAACATGGGCAGACTGATCAACAAAGGTACAAGATCTCGCTTATAGATTGCGAGGGTGACGAGATCCTGGGTGATGAGAGGTTTCTCGATGCATACCAAGGTAACGGAGATTTCACCGTCGAAGTTGACGACATTATTCAAACCGGCTTGGCCATAGTTCAAGACCGGTATCCGGGTGATAAACCGTTCGTAGTTGGTGCTCAGTATTCGCGTAAGGAAGTAACGCGGCTTCTTGACCTTCCACGCAAATGGACATCTACGTTGTATGGATACAGGGTTGTTGAAGAGCTAGCGGTTTGTCCAATCTTTGTCACGCTTCACAAATCGGATGAGGTGTCCGCGAGCACCGCGTATCAAGACGAACTTATCGACCCTTCTCAAATGAGATGGTTTACTCGTTCGCGCCGCACTTTACAGAGTGGCGAAGTGAAAGCCATCGTTGCCAACAGCGTCGACCTACACGTATTCGTGAAGAAAGACGATGCAGAAGGAACAGAGTTTTTCTACCTAGGGCAGGCAGAAGCGAGGAACGCAATTCAAAGCACTATGCCAGGGAAAAACGGTGAAGCGCTGGACGTTGTTCATATGAGTCTGCACTTTGAAGAAGGAATCGACACAGCTTTGTTCGACTATCTACGACCCAATGAAGCCTTGAGTTAGTGCGGATGAACGCATCGAGCAGCAGCATTCTGTTAACCTTCAAGGAAATAAACGTGATTCCAGGTGCAGAACAGCGCTGCTCACTTCTTGTGGCCAACCGCACACGCTTTTGATTGACGCGTCATCGATATTTTGGCTAAATCGGAGTAACGTCAAAGATCAGAGGTCAACGGAAACACCGTGACTAACTTCCAGCAGAGAGTGGGTTCATCATGGCTCAGTATGATGTAGCGGATCGTTCAGCAATCGTCACCGGGGCTGGCTCCGGAATCGGACATGCTATTGCTATTCTCTTGGCGGAGAATGGCACCAAGGTTGTTGTCCAGGATCTAGATGCTGATGCCGCTCAGGCCACCGTTGAGACCATTAACGCCGCCGGTGGCCAGGCAGTTGCCGTGTCCGGTGACGCCAGCTCAACCGAAGTTGTTGAAGAAACCATCAAGGCGGCAACCGCCATGGCTCCGCTGAAGATCGGCGTGAACAACGCCGGCATCGGCGGTCGTTCGGCCAAGGTTGGCGAGCTGACCGACGCGGACTGGGAAAAGGTTGTCTCGGTCAACCTCAACGCAGTCTTCCGCGGCACCCGCGCACAGGCTAACGTCATGAGCGAAAACGGTGGCGGATCGATCGTGAACATGGCTTCGATCCTCGGCTCGGTGGGTTTCGCCGGCAGCTCTGCCTACGTTTCCACCAAGCACGCAGTGGTTGGCCTGAGCAAAAACGCCGCCATTGAATACGCCACCGAAGGCGTGCGCGTGAACAGCGTTGCTCCAGGTTTCATCGACACCCCGCTGCTTCGCAAGATGCCAAAGGAGGCTTATGACGCACTGGTCAGCAAGCACCCAATCAACCGACTGGGCCAGCCAGAAGAGGTTGCCGCGCTGGTAGCCTTCCTGGTCAGCGATGCCGCTTCCTTCATCACCGGCAGCTACCACCTGGTTGATGGCGGCTACACCGCAATCTAGCAGGGTTTCAGGCACGCCACGGACCGCAACCCGGTACCGTGGCGTGTCTGTTTTTAAGCCCAGTTTGGGGAAGCGGAGCTGCCCCGAGATCAGTTAGCCACCTCACCTTCGAGGTCATGGTGGAATACCTGAGGGTCCAGTCCGGTTGCACCAAGCATCCGCAACCCCCAGGAAGGCACCACCCATGGATTTGTTCTCCCCGCTGACCCTCGGCGATCTTAAGCTCTCCAACCGTCTGGTGATGGCACCCTTGACACGTTCCCGTTCCTCCAAGGACGGTGTGCCGACCGCAGAAGTTGTCGAGTACTACCGGCAACGTGCTTCCATGGGTCTGATTGTCACCGAAGGCACCTACCCCAGCGTTACCGGACAGGGTTTTGTTCGCCAGCCAGGCCTGGTCACCGCAGAACAGATTGCCGGCTGGAAAAAGGTCACCGACGCAGTCCATGCCGAGGGCGGGCTGATCGTGGCCCAGGTAATGCACGCCGGACGCGTGACCCACCCGGAAACCACCGGCGTCGATCATGTTGAGGCTCCAAGCGCCATCGCCATCAACGGCGAATCCCACACCTACACCGGCAAGCATGCGTATCCGGTGCCTCGGGCACTCAGCGCAGAACAGCTGCCGGAAATCATCGAGCAGTTTGTCACCGCCTCGCGTAACGCCATCGCCGCCGGATTCGACGGTGTTGAGCTGCACGGAGCCAACGGCTACCTGCTGCATGAATTCCTGGCCCCAACCTCGAATACCCGCACCGATGCCTATGGCGGTTCGCCGCAGAACCGTGCGCGTTTCGTGATCGAGGTAGCGACCGCGGTGGCAAATGCCATTGGAGCGGGCAAAACCGGGCTGCGCATTTCGCCGGAACACAACATCCAGGACGTCCTGGAACTGGATGCCGCGGACGTGGCCGCCACCTACACCGCACTGCTGGAAGGCATTGCCCCGCTGGGCCTGGCCGCCCTGAGCATTCTGCACAAGGACCCGTCTGGAGAACTGGTGCAGTCCCTGCGCAAGACCTTTGCCGGCCCGGTCCTGCTGAACACCGGTTTCCAGAGCATCACCACGTATGAAGAAGCCAGAAACGTGGCTGCCGAAGGCTGGGGAGAAGCCGTGGTGGTTGGCCGCCCAGCCATTGCCAACCCGGATCTGGTTCGCCGCTGGCGCGACGAGCTGCCGTTGAATGAGCTGGATGCTTCTACCCTGTACACCGAGGGAGCACCGGGCTACACGGACTACCCTTTCTGGCAGAACTAAGCCACTGAACCGTTCAGTTCTCAACTGACATCGGCTGCCCTCCGCACGCTTTCAGGCGTGTGGAGGGCAGCCGATGGTTTTGTTCGCTGTTGCGGGCTGTCCAGGTTATGGAGTCATGAGGGTTTCCGCGGCGATACGCATATGCTCGGCAATTTCCGTGTTCACCGCGGCGCTGTCCCCGGACTCAATGGTATCCACGAGCTTGAAATGCCGTGCGACATCCATATTCTTGACACCACGTTCGAAACCGCCAAACATGATGGACATCCGGATGGAGCCTTCGAGCTGCTCCCACGAATGGAGCAAGGTGTCATTTTCCGAGAGCCGGCAAAGTGTGCGATGGAATTCGAGGTCTGCCTCGATACGTTCCTCAATGTCGTTGCCGGACAGGTCATCCATGCGGCTCACCGCGGCACGCAGCTGAGCCAGCGCGCTGTCGAGATCATCACGCTGCAGCAAGGTGATGGCCGCGAGGGTTTCGAGTGATGCCCGGACGGCAAAAATATCCTGGATTTCTTTGTTATCCAGGTGCCGAACCGACAAACGCCCGCGCTCGCCGGCGGAAACAAGCCCTTCCTGCTCCAACTGGCGAAGGGCTTCGCGCAAGGTCCCGCGGCTGATCTGCATCGAAGCGGATAACTCCGTCTCCACCAGGTGGGTGCCTTGGCCCAGTTCACCGGTGGTGATGGCCCGGCGCAGAGCGATCAAGGCCTGTTCGCGCAGGCTTTTCTTGCGAAGTCCCACGAGGGAGGAATCGGCAATGGCCATGGCGTGCCCCTAAGAAGTAGATTCAGATGTTGATTGTTAACAGTTGATTCTAGCGTGTCGACAGGATCAGACGGGAATACCCGGTTCAGGGATGAGGGTTTGAGTTCCTCACCTTGAACCGGGCATCAAAGTTCACGCCAGGCCTTAGCCGAGCTCTGAGAGAACCTTGGCGACAATCGCGTTGATCGACAGACCGTAACGATCGTGCAGGGTTGGAAGCGCGCCAGCATCAAGGAATTCATCAGGCAAGGCAATGGGAACCACCTTGTTGGAGATTCCGCCACGAACCATGGTTGAAGCCAGGGTCTCGAACAACCCGCCAATGACCGAATGATTCTCCAAGGTCACCACAAGACGGTCGCCGGCTACTTCCTTCAGGACGGTTTCCGAGTCGAACGGCTTGATGGTGGGCGAGTGCACTACCGAAACATCCACGTGGTGCTTGGCCAGCTGTTTTGCGGCATCCAGCGCCCGCATGGTCATCAGCCCGCTGGAGACAAACACCACGTCGGTCCCGCCGCGCAAAACCTTGGCCTTGCCCAGTTCAAAGGTGTAATCGTACTCATCCAAGACCGTGGGAACCTTGCCACGCAGCAGGCGCAGGTAGCTCGGTCCTTCGGACTTGGCGAGCTGAGGTACTGCCTGCTCGATGTCGATCGAATCGCAGGGGTCCACGATCGTCAGGTTGGGCATCCCCCGGAAGATCGCCATGTCTTCGGTGGCCTGATGGCTGGGGCCGTAGCCGGTGGTCAATCCGGGCAGACCGCCGACAATATTCACGTTCAGGTTTGGCTCGGCGATATCCAGGCAGAGGAAATCGTAGGCACGGCGGGCTGCGAAGACCGAGTACGTCGAGGCGAAGGGAACCATCCCGGTCTCGGCAAAACCTGCGGCGGCCCCGAAAAGCAGCTGTTCGGCCATCCCCATCTGGAAAAAACGGTCCGGGTGCTGCTCGGCGAAGATGTGCATATCGGTGTACTTGCCCAGATCAGCGGTCAACCCCACGATGCGTGGATCTTCGTCAGCGGCCTTCGCCAGGGCATGGCCAAAGGGTGCCGGGGCGGTTTTCTGACCGGGCTCGGCGAATGAGGCGATCATGGCCGAGGTCTTCAGGCGTGGTTTTGCGGTGGTAGACATTAGGAGTTGCTCCCTTGGAATCCTTCGGTCAGTTGGTCTCGGCAGATCTGCCATTCGTTTTCTTCAATGCGCATGAAATGAGCTTTTTCGCGTTGCTCCAGTAGCGGGACCCCGCGGCCTACCTTGGTGTCGCAAAGGATGACCGAAGGCTTCCCGGTGCTGGCGGACTGCGCGGAGATATTATCGAATGCCTGCAGCAACGCCTCGGGGTCATTTCCATTAACCCGTTGGGTGTACCAGCCGAAGGCTTCCCATTTTTCACTGACCGGTTCGGTGCGCAGCACCCCGGCGGTCGCCCCGTCGGCCTGCAGCGCGTTGATGTCCACCAAGGCGGTCAGATTCCCCAGCTGGTGGTGCGAGGCGCCCATGGCCGCTTCCCACGTGGATCCTTCATCCAGCTCGCCGTCGGAGAGGAAGTTGATCACCCGTTGGTTCTTGTGTTGATAGCGGAAACTCAGCGCCATTCCTACCGCGATGGACAATCCATGGCCCAGCGAGCCGCCGGAGATTTCCATGCCCGGGGTGTAGGTGGACATGCCCGACATCGGTAGCCGCGAGTCATCTGAACCGTAGGTTTCCAGCTCTTCAACCGGAATGATGCCTGCTTCGGCTAATGCCGCATAGAACCCAATGGCGTAGTGCCCGGTGGAGAGCAGGAAGCGGTCCCGCTCTTCCCACTCTGGTTGAGCCGGGCGGTAGTTCAGTTGCTCGGTGAATACGGCGGCGAGCATATCCGCTGCTCCCAGCGCTTGGCCTACGTAGCCTTGGCCTTGGACTTCGCCCATATTCAAGGAATGGTGGCGGATGCGGTAGGCGGCCTCGCGGACCTTCGCAGTTCGCTGCGTGAGATCCAGCTTCTGATGGTTGATGGCGGTGGTTGCCACGGTGGGTCCTTTCAATGATTCACAGGGGTCAATGCGGTTGGGCCGTTTAGGCGTCGCACTTTTGGGCATCGGCGGCGATGGCCTGATCTGCCAGTTTCCTCTCCCGTGCGCCCCAGGTTTCCTTGGTGAGCAGCGCTGCCCACAGGCCGATGAGCGCGTAAGCGATAAACAACACGGCCGGGCCCATCCAGCCGAACTGCATGTACAGCAAGGTGGTGATAAACGGGGTGAATCCGGAGACCAT
Source organism: Glutamicibacter sp. NPDC087344 (assembly GCF_044744225.1). Lineage (NCBI taxonomy): Bacteria > Bacillati > Actinomycetota > Actinomycetes > Micrococcales > Micrococcaceae > Glutamicibacter > Glutamicibacter sp. NPDC087344. Next base: position 179,596 of record NZ_JBIUXY010000002.1, read on the forward strand.
GGCCGAGATCTGGTAGGCCAGCGAGGCCCCGGAAGAACGGGTTTTGGCCTGGAATAGTTCCGGGAACCAAGCCCCTTGGGACCCTGCCATCGAGTTTTGGCAGATGGCGTAGGAAACGATGATGGTCGCGATGATCATCAAGAATGATCCGGTGTTCACCATGAGGAACATGGGGATTCCGAAGAGGGCCGCAAAGGTGCAGGCAAACAGGTACACGCTGCGCCGGCCGATTCTGTCCGTGAGCCGTCCCCATCCGTAGGTGGCGAAGATGCCAATGGCCGAGGCGATGCTCAGGGCCGTCAGGGTTTCCCAGTTGGCTGCCAGGCCGGTGGTGTGCAGGTAGGAGATCATGTAGGTCACGGAAACCGCATAACCTGCGGTTTCGGCGATACGAAGTCCAATGCCGCGCAGGATATTGCGCCAGTCGGTGCGAATAACTTCCTTGATGGGGGACTTGACGATGTCCCCGGACTTTTTCACGTCCTCGAAGACCGGGGATTCGGGGACCTTCGAGCGGATGATCAGACCCACAATGACCAGCAGCAGGCTGGCTAGGAATGGCACACGCCATCCCCAATCGCCAGGCAGCTGCACGCTGACCAGGAATACCAGGTTGGCCAGCAATAGCCCCACTGGGAAGCCGGACTGGACGATGCCGGTGAACCTGCCCTTTTGTTTCCACGGTGCGTGTTCGTAGGTCATGAGGATTGCTCCGCCCCACTCGGCGCCGAACGCCAGACCCTGGACAATGCGGACAATCACCAGGAGGATCGGGGCCAGAACTCCGACCTGGTCATAGGTTGGCAACAGGCCGATGAAAAACGTTGCCAGACCCATCACGATCAGCGAAGTGACCAGCACCGGTTTGCGGCCAATCTTGTCACCCAGGTGGCCACCGATGATGCCACCCAGCGGCCGGGCCGCAAAGCCGACACCCAGGGTGGCGAAGGCCGCGAGTGTCCCGATCAGCGGATCGGTGCCGGGGAAAAATGCGTGGCCGAAATAGAGTGCTGCGGCGGTACCGAAGCCGATGAAGTCATAGGTTTCAATGGTGGCTCCGACGCTGGAACCGACCGCGACGCGTTTGGCGTCCTTGGTGCCGTGGATCGGGCCACGCATTTCTAAAGCTTCGCTGCTCATGAGTGGATCCCTTCGTAGGTTGGTGGATCAAATGAACTTTCATTGTTGACAGTCAACACTAATAGAAGTGTGAGCGCCAGCACAACAATTGTCAAGAGAAATTTAACAGTTGACTGTTAACAGTGAACATTACTATGGTGGTGTGCACCACAGATTTTTTTGAGGTGCTTGTTCGGAGTTGAACAACGCAGCGAATGAACTTACCCGATTCACCGGACGGGAAGTTGAGCAGAAAGCAGGAAACCAATGAATCAAACCCAGCGCACCGCCGTTCTCACTGGCGCCACCTCTCCCTCCGGGATTGGCCTGGAAACCGCACGCCACCTGGCCAGCGAAGGATGGGGGATCGTCGTCCTGGACCTGGATCAGGAAGCCTCGGTACGGGTCGCCCGCGAGATCGCCGAAGAGTTTGCCGTTCCGGCCTTCGGCCATCAGATCGACGTGGCTGATGAAGATTCTGTTGCCAGCGCCCAGGAGGCGGTCGCGGCCCAGGTGGCCTTGGGAAACCTGCCGCCTACCGGTGCCGTGATCAACATTGCCGGGATTACGTCTCCCGTGGATTTCCTCGACACCACCTTGGCGATCTGGAACAAGATCATGACGGTCAACGCGACCGGTACCTACCTGGTAACCAAGGCATTTTTGCCTGAGCTGATCAACAACGGCTGGGGCCGGGTGATCAACATGTCCTCGGTCTCCGCGCAACGTGGCGGCGGAGTGTTCGGCAAGGTGCCCTATTCCTCGGCGAAAGCCGCAATTCTTGGTTTCACCAAGGCGCTGGCTCGCGAGATCTCGGCATCCGGGGTCACCGTCAACGCCGTTGCCCCCGGTGCGGTGGATACAAACATTCGGGTGGGGAGCACCGATGCGCAGGAAGCCGCCATCGCCGCGGGTATTCCGATCGGGCGCACCGCAACAACTGCCGAGATCGCCTCGGTGATTGGATTCCTTGCCTCGGACGGAGCGTCCTACCTGACCGGCACCACGATTGACATCAACGGCGGCAGCCACATGCACTAGATGGAAAACAGCCAATGGAGGTGGGCGGGCCGGCCGGTGATGCTCAGCGTGCTGGCTGCACCGGGCCGGACCGGTCCAAGGCCGCCACAAGGTCCTTGCTGTGCGGGTGTTCGGGGGAGGACAGGAAATCTCCCAAGCTCCGGTGCTCCACCAACCTGCCCTCGAAAAACACCGCAACGCTGTCGCTGACGTAACGGATCACTTCCAGGTCATGTGAAATGACCACCAGCCCCACACCCAGTTGCTCACGCAGTTCGAGGAGCAGATCCAGGATGTGGCGCTGCGCCACCGAGTCCAGGGCGGACGTCGACTCATCGCAGATGAGCACCTGCGGCTTGACCAGCAGCGCTCGGGCGATGGACATTCGCTGCAGCTGGCCACCGGAACACTGGCCGGGTTTACGCTCCAGCAGTTCGGGAGGCAGGCCAACCTTGGCGAGCGCCTGCATGATCTCATCCGTTGCCTGTTCGGCCGGCAATCGGTGCACCGCGGCCAGCAACCCGGTGCGCAGGGGCAAACGCGGATCAAAAGACGCATAAGGTTCCTGGGAAATCACCTGGACCGCAGGAATTTCGGTTGTCCCCTCGGGGGCAATGATCTGCCCGGTGCTCGGCTTTTCCAGGCCTGCCAGCAACCTTGCGAAGGTGCTTTTTCCCGAGCCGGAGCGGCCCACCACACCAAGGATTTCGCCGGTGTGCAGGGTCAGGGTGGTGGGGGCCAGGGCCGCCGGTCCCTTGGCCTTGCGGGTGTAGTTTTTCCCCGCTTCCACCGATTGCAGGAGGGCGGTAGCGGAAACCTCCCGCCCAGGGTGCGTGGCGGGCAGGCTTGCCTGAACCAATTCTTGGGTCAACGGGTGCCGGTCCTCGGCAAATAATTCGGTGGTGGAGCACTGGTCAACGATTGCGCCGTCGCTGACCATCACCACACGATCAGCAATTGAACGGATGCTGGAGATGTCGTGGGTAATCAGCAGGACACCCAAGGACCGTTCCTGCTGTTTGCTGCGCAGCAGCTGAAGCACCTCGGCCTTTAACGTGGAATCCAGCGACGAGGTCGGCTCGTCGGCCAAGATGAAATCAGGGTCCGCGGCCAGGGCGATGGCCAACATGGCCCGCTGGGCCATACCGCCAGAGAGCTGGTCCGGGAGTTTGCCGGCAATCTCCGCCGCGGGGAACAGGCCCACTTCTTCAAGAAGCGAATGGATTTTGGCTTCGTGGAGACGCGACTTGCCCCAGCCGTAGGCACCCAAGGCTTCAAGCATGTGCGCCCTGATGCTCAGGCGAGGATTCAGCACCCGTTTGGGCTGCTGGAAAAGCATGCCGATCCGCTGACCGCGTACCTGATCCATGTCTTGGCTCTTGAGCTGGTCTATCCGCTGGCCATCAAGCACTACCTGTCCGGTCAACTCCAGCTGGGCTGGGAGCAGCCCCATGATCGCCTTGGTGAGCATGGTTTTCCCGGAGCCAGAACGACCCACAACGGCCACCAGCTCGCCAGCTTGCAGGCTGCCGCTCACCGTGGACAGCAGGGACTTGCGGGCGCTGGTGACACAAAGGTCGGTGAATACTAATTCTCTAGTCATGGGTTTCCGCCTTGGCCTCGGTGGCGAGCACATCCTGTCCGTTCAGCGACTGGGTAATCCGGTTGCCCAGCAGGGTGACACAGAAACTCACCATGAAGATCGCCGCCCCGGGAGCAATAAGTCCCCACGGAGAACGGATAGCGTGCGGCTGGGCTTCGGCAAGCATTGAACCCCAGTCCGACTGCGGCGGCTGGACGCCGATTCCCAAATAGGACAATGATCCGAGCAGCACCAGCAGCAGGCCGAAACGCAGCGCCGCTTGGGCCAGCACCGGGCCGGCCACAAAGGGCAGCACGTGGTGGCGCAGGATAAACCAGCGGGAGGCACCCACATGGTGCGAGGCTTCAACGTGGTGTGTGGATAGGGCTTGGGCCGCCATGGAGCGAACCAACCGGGCGGTGGGGGTCCACGAGACCACTCCCACGGACAGCACCATGGTGCCAAAGCCCGGGCCCATCACTGCAATGATCAACAGCGCAATCACGATTTCCGGCAAGGCCAGCAGCAGGTCGTTGATACGCAGGAAAAACTCATCCAGCCACCCGCCGCGCAGCGCACTGAGCAAACCCAGAAGTGTTCCAACCAGCAAAGAAAACAGTGTGGTGATCAGGGCCACCGACAAGGAGAAACGGCCGCCATGCAAGACTCGGCTCAAGGTGTCGCGGCCCAGTGCATCGGTGCCCAGCCAGTGCGCCCAACTGGGACCCTGCAACCGGTCAACCAGGCTCTGCGCATCCGGGTCGTAGGGTGAAATCCAGGGTGCTGCGATGGTCAGGAACACGACTGCCAGCAGGATGAGTGCCGGAGCGGAGAGAAGGATGCCTTTGACGGCTTTTCTAGTCATGGCGTGCTCCGATTCTCACATTTGGATCACTGAGCTTGTGCACCAGATCAATCAATCCGGTGGCGAGGACCGCGCAGGCAACCACCACAACAACCCCGCCCTGGGCCACCGGAATATCGGCGTCAACGATTGAGTCGAAGATCAACCGTCCCATTCCCGGAATGGCAAAAATGACTTCAACAATAACCGAGCCGCCCAGCAGGCCGGCAAACCACACACCCACCATGGTCCATAGGGGCAGCAAGCCGTGCGGAATGACGTGCCGAATCAGGGTCCGGGTGCTGCTCAGCCCGCGAGCACGCGCCGCCAGAACATGTTCGGAATCCAGTGCTTGACGCACACCGGAGCGCACGGCAACGGTGAAAAAGCTGATGGGGCGCAGGCATAGCACAAACACCGGAAGCACCAATGAGGCCGGGGAATCGAAACCGGCCGAAGGCAGCAGCGAGAGCCTCACGGCGAAGAGCAGAACCAGCAACGGCGCCAGTGCGTATTCGGGGATGGCGATCAGTGCATGGGTTGCAGACGTGATCACCTTATCCGGCCACTGATCGGCCCGGGTGGCGGCAAGAACTCCCAAGAAGATGGAAACCACCACGGCTACCAGCAGCGCGCTGCCGGCCAGCGCCAGAGTGACGCCGATGGCAGGCAGTACCTGGTCGGCCACCGGCGTCCCGCTGATGTGGGAGATCCCCATGTCCCCGCTGAAAAACCGGCCGAGCCAGCGGCCGAACTGCACCAGCATGGGGTCGTGCAGGCCGAACTGCTCGGCATAGGCCGCAACAGTTTCCTCATCCGCCGCCCCAATATCCATGCGGGCGCGCAGCAACGAGCGCACCGGATCTCCGGGGGAGAGGAATGGGACTAGGAAAACCGCGAGGGATGCCACGAGGACTGCTGCGCCGAGTCCCAGGATTCGGCGCAGCACAGCGGTGACGGGCAACAAGTTACTGGGTCTTCGCCAGATCCTTGGTCAGCACGTAGCGGGTCAGCGGGTCCTGCACGTACCCCTGAACCGAATTGCCCACCCCGTCGATTGCCTGCTCGTTGACCAGCCAGACGTTGGCCGCATCTGCGGCCAGGATGTCTCCGGCCTGGCGGTACAGATCGTGGCGTTTGGCCTGATCGCCTTCCACCAGTGCCTGGGCGATCAGCGCGTCGTAGTCCTTGTTGCAGTAGTGGCTCAGGTTGTAGCCGCCGTCGCAGGTGTAGTCGGCCTGCAGGAATCCAATCGGATCGGCGATATCGATCATCCGGTTGCGCTGGCTGAGGATCATGTCGTAGTTGCCGGCCAGGACCTCGGGCTCGACCGCACCGTAGGACTTGGTCACCACGTTGGCTTCCAGCCCGATCTGCTTGAACTGTTCCTGGATGATGGCGCCTACCCCGGCGAACTCAGCGCGCTCGGTGATGGCGATGATCTCCAACGGCTTCTCCTGCTGGTAGCCGGACTCGCTCACCAGCTTTTTGGCTTCCTCGATGTTGACCGCTGGAACACTCAGCTCGGTGTTGGCCCAAGGCTCGGTGGGAGCAAAGGGGCCGGTGGCCGGCTGGGCGGCGCCTTCGTAGATGCTGGCGGCGATGGCCGGAAGATCCAGCGACATGGTTGCGGCCTTGCGCAGATCCACGTTGTCGAATGGAGCGCGGGAATTGTTCAGGTACAGCGTAGCGGTACGCGGTGAATCGGCCTTGAGCACGTTCACTGCGTCATCTGCCTCAAGGGTGGCCAAGCTGGTAGCCGGGATGGACATTGAAATGTCGGCTTCACCTGTCTGGACCTGGGTTGCACGGGTGGCGCCCTCGGTGATGTAGCGGATTTCGCCGCCAGCCAGTTTCACCTCGCCATCCCAGTAGTTCTCATTGCGGTCAAGGGTCAAGGACTGACCGGCTTTTTCAGAGATCGGAGTGAAGGGGCCGGTGCACTTGCCGAAGGGGTCGATACCCTTGGCGGTGTAGGCGGCAGGAGCCAGGATGCCCGCATTGACGCTGGCCATCCGGTAGGGAAGCAACGGGTCGGTTGCAGGGGTGGTGATCCGGACGGTATCTGCGTCCAGTGCTTCAACCCTGCTGATGGTTTTCGGATTAACCGCGCGGGCCGGAGCGGTTGCCTCCAGCACATGGTTCAGCGAGGCGGCTACGGCGGTGGCATCCATGGCGGTGCCATCCTGGAAGGTGACACCTTGGCGAAGTTCAAAGTCCCATTCGGTATCCGAGGACTGGGTCCACGATTCCGCCAGCATTGGCTCGACTTTTTGCTCGGTCTGGTCGTATTTCGCGAGGGTTTCCAAGCATCCAGCGATAGACAGCACGTAGGCGTCATCACTTTCCAAAGCCCAGTTGGACACCGGCGCACGGAAATTCGCCACCACTGCGCGGGCCTCCGGATCCGCGGATTGCGAGGGAGCAGCGCTCGTTGTGGACGAGCTGCAGGCGGTCAGGGCGAGGGCGACGGCCGCTATGCCGGCGGCGACACTCAAACGTCCAGTGTTCATGGAAATCCTTAGGTATTACGTGATGAAGCGGCTACTAAAGCGTTAGAGCCTTCGTAAGCGTACCCTAAGTGAGTATTGATTTATCCAGTACGTGTGGAGGCTAACGCGGGGCGCTAACCCTGCCAGCGCGTCCTGGTTTAAGACCCGCCGGTGAGTAGTGCTCAGTTGGTGAGGCGCATGGAAGTTTGCTCTGACATTGATGTCATATATTGCCTTTTAGCCCGGGCGCCGAAGCCAACTCACGGTGACGCACTATCCGGGCTGCGCCCCACGCGGCCAGAACCAAGGGGATGGCGAGAACCAGCCAGGGGATCGAGCCAGGTACCGTGCCAAGCGCGGCCTGGCTCAGCAACCAGCCAATGGCGATATTTCCCAGCAATACTGCCAGGCCGCCGCAGCTGGAGAGCAGGCCGAAATAGGAACCGGTGGCGTTGGAACCAGCGAATTTGGGGACTAGCGACAATGCGGTGGGATGCACACTCATATGCCCCAACGTCAGGAACGTAATGGCGACCAGCAGGTGAACTGGTGCGTCAAGCCGCCCAAAGATTGCTGGCGGGACAAAAGCAATGACCATGAAACCCGTAGCACTGAGCAGATAACCGCACCGCAAGGTCCTGGCAGCACCTAGCCGGGCCGCCAGCCATGCCACCGGTAACTGCAGTCCCAAGGTCAGGATGGAAATCCAAGCAAAAACCAGCCCTAGCCACTGGGTTGGTTGCCCCAACCGCGCCAGCTCCAACGGGATAGCCAGGTACAGCTGGTTGTAGGCCAGTAAATCCGAGGCATGCAGTGCGCAGAACGCCGCGAACTTCCGGTCGGACAGGCATCGACGCAGGCTTCCCGGGTGGGAGGATGCAGCCGTGTCGTGTTGCCGGTGATGGTTCGGGCCGGTGCGACGCCGAAGGGTCACGGCCAGGAAAAGACCCACCGCAAGAAAGAATATCGCGCCAAAACTTGCAACGGTGGAGAAGCCCCAGCCCCACAAGGCTGCGCCGATCAGCGGACCGGTGACCGCGCCGAGCTCTCCGCAAATACTCAACCAGGCGAATAGTGTCGCCCTTCTGGCACCTGTCGGCAGCTGGCTGTCGCGGTTGTTCTGGGCCGTGGCAACCAGGATGTTCAGGCCCGGTGAAAACAGCGCACCGCCGAAGCCGGTGAGCAGTGTTCCTACGATGAACATCCACAGTTTCGGGGTGGCCGGCCATAATGAGGCGGCCAACGTGAAGAACCCGGCTGCGCGCACCGCGCAGCCAATGAGGATCATGCTTCGCGCCCCGAAGCGGTCCGCGAGGCTGCCTCCCACAAGGAACAATCCCTGCTGCGCAAAGGTCCTGATGCCGAGGATCAGCCCCACCGCTGTGGCGGCCAGCAGGAAATCTTCGGTGAGCACCACCGCCAGAAACGGCACCACCGCGTAGAAACCAATGTTGAACAGGGTTTGAGTTCCGAGCAGGACTGGAATTTCAAGGCGTGAGCGGATGGTTTTCATGGACCTCGGGGGATGCGGTGGATGCGGTGAGCGCTGTCGCAGGGATGGGCCCGGTGAGACGGAGTCATTCCCATGGTAGCCAAGGGGTGTGTTGGCGTGCAGATCCATCTTCTAGCACGGAACCCGATTCCACACCCCGAGATGACGCGGATCTAAAGAGTTTTTGCGGTCTTCGGCTGATCTCACCGGGCCCTCAAATCAGCTCAAAAAAGAAAAAATCGACATTATTACGCTCGTAATCTTGACTTATGGGCACTGAGCGGCATTTCATTGGGTTAATCGGAAATGACGTAGATCACATATTGTTTCCGTCGTGTTACAAATAAATCACAAGCTCAAGGAGTGCGAATGCAACGCTTCGCCGTAGACCCGGGTTCCACTGACCTCGGCCCAGTGTATTTTCATCCTGTTCTCTGGATCTGCGCCGTCGCGGTTTTCGCCGTCATCGCACTCCAATCGATCATCTACCTGCGCGCCATCCGCAAGGCGGCCTCCGCGGCAGACCTCACAGATGAGCAGATCAAAAGCTCGGTACGCCGCGGCGGCATCGCCGCCATTGGCCCCTCGCTGGCCGTGGCCCTTGTTGCCATTTCACTTCTTCCGCTGTTTGGCACCCCGGCGGTACTGACTCGTATCGGCCTGGTCGGCTCCGCGGCATTCGACGTGGCCGCCGCTGGCCTGGCGGCGCAGAGCTTGGGCGCCGAGCTGGGCGGCCCGACCTACACCCAGAAGGTTTTCGCCATCGGTTTCGCGGCGATGACACTTGGCGGCCTGGTGTGGATGCTCACCGCGCTGGTGCTCACCCCGCTGATGGCCAAGGGCGACAAAACCCTTCGCAAGGTTAATCCAGCCATCATGACGGTGGTCCCAACCGCTGCGATCCTTGCCGCCTTCTTCACCCTGATGTTCGCCGAAACCGTCAAGTCCGGAAATCACTTGCTCACGGTGCTGGTCTCCGGCGCCGTCATGGCCCTGTGCCTGCTCGGAGCCAAGTACCTGAACAAACCCTGGCTGCGTGAATGGGGCCTGGGAATCGCGATCTTTGTTGCCCTTGCCGCCGCCTTCCTGGCTACCGCCTAACCGAGCCCTGGAGAAAAACTCATGTCTACTCAGAACTCAAACTTGTCCGGGCTCGCCCAATTCGACCGCACCACCTCCATCTGGGGGCCTATTACCCTGGGACTCGGTTTCCTGATCTCCCTTGCGGCGGCGTTGTTTGCCGCCTTCGGTACCGGCTTGGGTATTACCGGACAGGAAGTCTGGCAGGCTTTCGCCATTGTGTTCGCCACCTTCGGCATCATCGCCATTGTTGAACCGATCTCCTACTATCCGATTCTTGGACGCTCGGCCATGTACCAGGCGTTCATGATCGGCAATATCGCCAACAAGCTGCTGCCGGCGGCCATCATCGCGCAGACCGACCTGAAGGAAAAGCCAGGCACCCGCCGTGCCGAGCTGATTGCCGGAGCGGCCATCATTGGCGCCGCAACGGTCCACATCATCACACTGATCATTTTTGTCGGCATATTGGGCACCTGGTTGTTGGGCCTGCTGCCAGAATCCATGATCACCGTGGCACGCCTGTACATCCTGGCCGCCGTGTTCGGCGCGGTCACCGTCCAGACCGTGGTCGCCATGAAGAACCTGCGCACCACGATCATCGCCGCCGCCGTGGCGGCAGTTGTAGTGTTTGGCGTGGTGGAGTTTGCCCCGGCGCTGACCAACTTTGCCACCGCAATCAGCGTGGTGCTGGTGATCGTTATCGCCTGGTTCGCCCGCAAGCGCACCGACGACACGCAGGCTGAGCAAGCGCCGCCGTCGGTCGGCCACTAACTACTAGATTTCCCGCTAATTTTGTTCCAAAGATTCGAAAAGGACAGATCATGACCGATATTCAAGACACCGTTCAGCTTGCTCAGGGCCTTGAAGCCAGCGCGAAGTTTGTTGCAGAACACGTGCAGATGTACAAGACCTTCCACCAATCCCCGGAACTGTCCTCCGAGGAGCACCGCACGGCCGAAGCGATTGAAGCCCGCCTGGATGAACTGGGAATCGAGCATTTCCGCTCCGGAAAAACCGGTGTGGTCGGTTTGCTGAGCAACGGCGAAGGCCCGGTAGTGGGCTTCCGCGCCGACACCGACGGTCTGCCGATTGCCGAAGAGACCGGCCTGGACTATGCCAGCACCGCGACCGGTATCCTGCCAGACGGCAAGGAAGCACCGACCATGCACGGTTGCGGTCACGATACCCACATCACCGCAGCCCTGGCGGCGGCCGCGTACCTGAGCGATCGGCGCGAGGCGTGGCAGGGGACCGTGGTCTTCCTGTTCCAGCCAGGCGAAGAAACCGCCTATGGCGCCAAGGCCATGGTTGACGATGGCCTGTGGGATAAGGCCCCGCGCCCGGATGTGGTCTTGGCCCAGCACGTGATGCCGATGCAGGCAGGCAAGTTCTCGCTGCGTGCCGGCAACATGGCAAGCCTGGCCGATTCGTGGCGGATCACGGTGCGTGGGCGTCAGGCCCACGGTTCGCAGCCCGAGGTCTCGCTGGACCCGATTGTTGCCGCGGCCTCCATGGTGATGCGCCTGCAGACCATTGTTTCACGTGAATTATCTCCGAACACCCCGGCCGTGGTGACCGTTGGGACCTTCCACGCGGGCCTGAAGGAAAACATCATCCCGGAAACCGCAGAGTTCAGCCTGAACGTGCGTACCCCGGATGAGGAAGTCCGGACCAAGGTCTTGGGTTCGATCGAGCGCATCGTCGCCGCCGAGGCGCAGGCCTCCGGCATCGGTGCCCCGGGCATCGTGGAAATCAACCGCTTCCCGCGGCTGTTCAACGACGCCGAGCACACCGACCGCGTCAGCAAGGCTCTCAAGGCCGGATTCGGCGAGGACGCGGTCATTGCGGCGCCGCTGGGCATGGGTTCGGAAGATGCCGGATGGCTCGGGGATGCAATCGGTGTTCCGGTGGTCTTCTGGGCCTTCGGCGGATTCGCCGAAGCGGATTTTGCCGACGGTGCCAGCCCTGCGGGCAACCACTCGCCGCAGTTCGCCCCGGATGCCGAACTCTCCGTGATCAACGGAACCGGCGCCGCCGTGGCCGTCCTGCTGGAGTACCTGGGACGCTGAACGCGGTGTGACTCGCGGTGGCGGATTAAAGGACCGCCACCGCACATGGAAAGATATGTCCTATGACCGATGAGTTAGACCGACAGATCGTGGCCGCGCTGATTCGCAATGGGCGGGCCCCCTACCGGCTCATTGCGGAGGTGCTGGGCCAGCAAGAACGCACCGTGTCACGTCGGGCCAATAAGATGTTGGCCTCCGGTCTACTTCGGGTCCAATCTTTTCCCAGCCCCACAGCGCTGGCACGGGTCGACCTGTATATGCTGCGGGTGGATGTCGAGCCTGCGTTGATGGATGCGGTCGCGAGCTGGTTGGCAGGGCGTGAACAAACGCACTGGATCAGCTCGCTGGCCGGGTCCAGCAGCTGCGCGGTGGAAGTGTTCCTTCCCCAAGAGCAGGTTAATGAGTTCCTCTATGAGCAGCTGGCCCGCGTGGAAGGGGTCCGTGATTTCTCGCTGAATCCGGTGTTTGAGTACTACCGGACCGTTTCGGGATGGCGCCCGGATATCCTGAGCACCGAACAGTACGAGCAGCTCAGCCCGGCCGAGGACCCGCGTTTCGTCACCGGATACTCTTCCTCGGCTCCCGCGGTGCTGGATGATTCGCAACGAAAGCTGATTACCCTGTTGCGTGATAACGGACGCCTGACCATTGAAGAGATGGCCAGCGGTTTGGGTGTCTCCAAAACCACCGCCAGTCGCAAGATTGAGTCGTTGATCAACGACGGGGTGTTGTTTGTCCGTGCGGTCCTTGACCCGGCAGACATTGGTTATCCGGTAGAGGGCCTGGTCACCGTTGAGGTGGACATCAGTGATGTTGATCGGGTGGGGCGTTACCTCGCCGACCTGCCTAGCACCCGGTGGGCGGTCAATGTCGCCGGACGGCTCCAGATTCAAAGCGCCGTGCGCAATCTCGCGGAGCTTTACACCACGGTCCGCGAGATCTCTGCGCTCAAAGGTGTGAATTCGGTGGATCTGTCCCTGTTCACCAAGATCTACAAACGCAGCACCATCGCCTATCAGCAGGGTAAATTACCCGCGTTGCAGGCTTCCGGGGACACCAGGTTCGTGTCAGTTCTCGGACCTAGGCAATGACCGTGAGCTGATTTTGAGAGCCTGTTTCTGCAAATGCCAAAGCTGATGGCGGTGGGTCCCCACCGCCATCAGCTCTTTTGCACGTAGTTTTGTGTTCGCCGGCGTTTACACACCCAGCTCCTCGCGCAGGCGCGATACGTGGCCTTGGGCGTCCACACCGTACTCGACGTGGCTGATGGCGCCGGTCGGATCAACCACAACGGTGGAGCGCAAGGTGCCCACAAAGGTGTTTCCGCCAAAGCTCTTCTCGCCGAAGGAGCCGTAGGCCTTGGCGACCTCATTGTCCGGGTCGGAAAGCAGCGGGAAGTTCAAGGACTCATCGGCTGCGAACTGGCTGATGGCTTCGGGCTCATCCGGGGAGATTCCCAGGACCGAGTATCCGGCCGAGCGCAACGAGTTGAGGTTGTCGCGGAAGTCGCAGGCTTCGGTGGTGCACCCGGGGGTTGCGGCCTTCGGGTAGAAGTACACGATGACGTTTTTGCCGGCGTAGTCGGCCAGGGAGACCGTCTCGGACTCGGTGTTGCGAAGCGAGAACGACGGAGCCTGCTGGCCCACGGTGAGGGGAGTGGAGTATTCAGCCACGATTCCAACTTTCGTATTGCGGTATTTTCTTTTCATTCTATGACTTCGGATGCGTCCCCGCTAGGGGCAGAGCCCAACACCCTTGATTGTTTCCCTGTTCACTTATGGCTTCCAAATTTCATCGGTTGCGAACAGGAAGGATCAAACGCCAGAAACGCTGTCCCTTCAGTGGTGAACATGAAACGCTGGACAAGGCAGAACGCTTGGACATCCGAGCGCAACCAACGTCAGCTAGGAGCAATATGAGCCAGTACGCAGTGACCAACCCGGCAACCGGGGTCATCGAAGCGACCTACCCCACGGCCACGGACCAGCAGATTCAGCAGGCGTTGGCGAGCGCGGATGCCGCGCATTCTCAGTGGAGCAAAACCGCGCTGGACGAGCGTGTTGCGTTGCTGAACAAGGTCGCGGATATCTATGAGGAGCGGGCCGCCGAACTGGCCGCGATCATCACCCGTGAAATGGGCAAGCCCATTAGCCAGTCCCTCGGAGAAATCGGGATCGTTGTCTCCATCTATCGCTACTACGCTACGAACGGCCCCAAGTTCTTGGAAGACGAGCAGCTGGAGGTAGCCAGCGGAGGCACGGCGGTGGTTCGCAAGGAATCAGTGGGTGCGTTGCTGGGCATCATGCCGTGGAACTTCCCGTATTACCAGGTTGCACGATTTGCCGCCCCGAACCTGATGATCGGGAACACCATCGTGCTGAAGCACGCTCCGCAGTGCCCGGAATCCGCCCTGGCCATGGAGCGGATCTTCAAGGAAGCCGGTGCGGCCCAGGGACTGTACGTGAACATTTTTGCCACCAATGATCAGGTAGCGGACATCATTGCGGACCGGCGGATTCAAGGTGTTTCGCTGACCGGTTCCGAACGCGCAGGTTCTGCCGTGGCGGAAATCGCCGGGCGCAACCTGAAAAAGATCGTGCTGGAACTTGGCGGCTCGGATCCGTTTGTGGTGCTTCCCGATGCGGATATTGCACGCACGGCAAAACTTGGACTGCGCGCCCGCTTCGGCAACACCGGACAAGCCTGCAATGCGGCCAAACGATTCATTGTTGATGCTGAAGTTTATGACCAGTTTGCCCAGGCGCTGACCGAGCAGGTCGCCGGCATCAAGTCCGGCGATCCAACGCAGAAGGACACCTTCCTGGGACCGCTGTCATCAGCGGCGGCCCAGCAGGGTCTGGCGGCCCAGGTAGAAGACGCCATCTCCAAGGGCGCTACGGTGCTGGCTGGCGGCAAGCCGGTTTCCGGAGACGGTGCGTACTTCGAACCCACCATCCTGGCTGATGTCACCCCGCAGATGCGGGCGTTCTCCGAGGAACTCTTCGGCCCGGTTGCGGTGCTCTACAAGGTTGACGGCGAGGAAGAGGCCATCGCCTTGGCCAACAACAGCGACTACGGTTTGGGTGCCTCAATCCATACCCAAGACCTGGACCGGGCTCACCGGATCGCTGACCAGCTGGAGGCAGGCATGGTTGCCATCAACGAGCCGTCGGGAACCGCCGCGGAACTTCCCTTCGGCGGGGTGAAGCGCTCGGGGATCGGCCGGGAACTGGGCAAGTACGGGATGGAAGAGTTCGTCAACCGCAAGCTGGTGAAGGTCTCCAACCGATAGGCCGAACCTCCGACCCCGAAGGCCCCGGGGCCGCGGCTACCGGGCGAGCTTCGCCCTGACCGGGCGCGATATCGGCCACGGTGCGGGGACGTCATCAATAAACGACCCAGGCTCGAGCAACGCAGGTATCAAACCTTGTGTTGCTCGGGCCTGGATCGGTTTAGATTCAACATCGTTCAAAGCCGATAAAAAATGTTGATGCCCTAGTGCTCTTTCTCCGATGACTCCTCGTCATGCGCGAACGGTATCGGTGACGATTGGTCGTTGTCGGGGTCGGGAACCGAGTGGTTTTCTCCGTTCGCATCTGGTGTTTGATCCGGGCCGACAGTTTCCTTGTGGTCCTCGAAATTCTCCGTCATGTCACACCTTTCGCTCAATGGCTAGTGGCTAGATTCTCCGTGGCGCTCTGGCCCGGATGACCCCACACTACGTCGCAGCCAGGAAAATTGCCGTGGCACGCAGGAACGCCCCGAGAATTCACAGGACTGGTTCGGCGCGCAGGCAGTGTGCAGTTCACTGCGCACGGTACGGCGTTGATGAAACTGAACGCTGCCTGAACAAAAATCGCGCCAAGTTTTTTCTCTCTGCTCCTCCCGTACGATGCTTAGCATGCAGTCGGCAATCTATTAATTAGCTGGCTCTCTTGTTGCCTTTCAGCTGCGCTGAGCAATACCCCATGGGTGGGGAGATTCCCATGTGCCGGCGGAAGGACGCAGGTGGCCAACTCGGTAGATTGAACGCTGCAGATCCAGATGCGGCTATCTGCACCCGCCAGGTGCTGGTAGTGGCAACAAAATGTACGGCAAGCAGAAAGTGGAACGAACCGTGACTGACAAAAAACAGAAAACCCCGGCACGAACCACCGCACAGGAAAACGCCGAAAGCGGCTTCACCGCTACCGTAGAACTTACGGATGCCTTGCAACGGGTTCTTGTCCATTTCATCGACCTCCAGCTGGTGGGCAAGCAAGCCCACTGGAACATTGTCGGACCGAATTTCAGGGATTTGCACAAAAACCTCGATGAAATTGTGAACATCGCACGCGAAGGATCGGACGAGATTGCAGAACGCATGCGTGCCTTGCACGCGACCCCGGATGGATTAGCCGGGACACTGGCGAAATACAGCACGATCGACCAGCCGGAAACCGGTGAAATTCTCACCACCCACGCAGTCGACACGATTGTTTCAGCGTTGGAAACCGTGGTCGGGGTGATGCGCGAGGTTCACGACACGGTTGATGAAGCCGATGCCACCTCCGCGGATATCTTGCACGAGTACATCGCCCAGCTCGAACAGCAAGCCTGGTTCATCAGCGCTGAAACCCGTAAACCCTAGATGCATTGTGTTTCCGAGTGCCTGTCTCCTTCCACGAAGGGGATAGGCACTCCAGATCATCAGTGTTAAGGATCCCAGCCACCGGACGCAAATCTTCCAGGGCTCGGTTTGAGCGCTGGCGTTCAGAACCAGATGCACCGGACATCGGGGAACTTCGGAACCTACGCGGCGCGCCAAGCGGGGCGACGGGCCTCCGGCTGACTTCTCGCCGCTCTACATCGGCTCGGGATAGCGTGCACGCAGAGCCTGTCCCGCTCGTGGTTCATCCACCCCATCCGCAGAGCACTCGCAATCAAACATCGATGCCTAGGGTTTTTGGCTCGTCGACCGCTCTCATGCGGTGCCATGTCGATGGACTGGTTAATGTTCAATTCGAAGCCCCTCAATCCAACTGCCAGTTGCACATGATGGGGTGCCCTTTGCACTGTCGGCGAGGCTGAACCCGCCGGTGGCAGGCTAGCCTCCACACCGATTCCAGGTATCGGGTTTGGCGTGGATCTTCTGCCAGGTCAACATTCCCGCGCGGGGATGCCGGCGCTCTGGCTGGTTAGGGATTTCCCATGCCCGTACCTCGGATCGATGGCAGGCCGGAGCAGGGTTTGGCGTACTTTCGTACAACAGCGACGGACGGCGGGGTGGCCACCCATTATGCGCGGGGTTCAAAACCCGCAACGAAGAACTGGTCGAGGCGCAAGCCAGCCCGCAATCTCGGAGGGTCCGAGCCGGGGCTTTGAAGCGGCATCGTTGGCTGAATCAACATATCAGCGCCCCTATGATCAAGGAGGTCGGCAATGCCTTGAACCGCTTCTCCGCTCCGGAGATTTGCCCAGTGTTGCTTCCGGTCTTGGAATTTCGGCACGGCGGGAGTTGGAGATCCGGGAACCGGAACCCGGCCCGTGCCTTAAAGCCACGCTGAATTGCAGGTTTGCCGCCACGGAAGAAAAACCACTGAATCCTTCACACCTGTACCGCGCACACCACACTTCCTGCCAATGGGTTACGTCGTTTTCCGCAGGTGTATTTTAGGCTGGCCGGTAGCATGCCGGCTGCACACGTGGGAGCAAACGTCGATGTCTGGCATTTGCCGAGAACGATGGAGATTTGCCGCACTGACATCAGGAATGTTGCCGATCTGCAGATAGCTTCTGCATCCCGCGCGCAACCGCGTTCCGAGCTCCTCTCAGCTTCCGCAGACTGCTCAGCCTACGGACCCGATCTGCCCGCCGCCCTCGTTAGGACTAGCGCGGCGGCATCTGCGATCGTTGCGGTGCCAGTCGCGGGGCTGGACCGTTCGCGGTGTTCCCCTGCGTGTGCAACGCGTCAGCGCTGATATGCGCCCAGTGCAACAAAACCACCGGGGCGGATCAAGGCCAATGACTGCGAACAGCCCTGCCAACCTCGAATTCTCCTTCGCCGCGACAGCGACTTGACCGATCACGAAGTTGGTGCGGGGATCCGGGAATGCGCGGTATTAGCTGCAGATGATGGAACCGTATGCGGCCGAGCCTAATTTTTCCCTGCGAGAATGCTGGTGGTCCAAGTGGCGATCGATTTGTGGAAACCGTACGGTCCGCGCCTCGCATCAGCGTATCGACTCTGAATACCCCAATATGGGAGAAGCTTGGGAGTCTTATCGCCTTGTAGCAAAAATACAAACCAAAACCTACTGTGGCAGAACGTGACTCAGCGGAGGCCAGCCGAGCACTGTTTTGAGGATTTTTCACGAGCTGGGTTCCGCAATAATTCCGATAGGAGCGTGTTATGAACCATCCTTTGCCACACCAGTCCGGCCCCGATGCCCATCGGGCGGAACCCGTCCAAGGGCAAGATTCCGAAACCATGACCACCAGCCAAGGGGCGCCTGTCGCGGATACCGACCATTCGTTAAAAGCCGGAGAGCGCGGGCCAACCTTATTGCAGGATCACCACCTGCGTGAAAAGATCATGCACTTCGATCATGAGCGGATCCCCGAACGGGTGGTTCACGCCCGTGGTGCCGGCGCACACGGAATATTCACCAGTTACGGCACTGCCGCGGATCTGTGCATAGCTGACTTTCTTCAGCCGGGCCGTGAAACTCCGGTTTTCGTCCGGTTCTCTACGGTGGTCGGCTCTCGCGGATCCATGGACACCGCACGCGACACCCGGGGCTTCGCAACCAAGTTTTATACCTCAGAAGGCGTTTTCGACTTGGTGGGCAACAATATGCCGGTGTTTTTTATACAGGACGGCCTCAAATTCCCGGATGTCATTCACGCGGTCAAACCACACCCCGACGTAGAGATCCCGCAGGCGCAGTCAGCCCACGACACCTTTTGGGACTTCGTGTCCCTGCACACCCCGGCGCAAGCGCACACCATGTGGAACATGAGCGATCGAGGAATTCCCCGGTCGTTGCGCATGATGGAGGGTTTCGGGGTACACACTTTCCGCTTGATCGGCCCCGGCGGCCGTGCATCGCTGATCAAATTCCATTGGAAGCCACGCTTGGGAGTGCATTCGCAGTTGTGGGAAGAAGCTCAAATGACCGCGGGCGCAGATCCCGACTACCACCGTCGCGACCTTGCCGAAGCAATCGAGTCCGGGAACTTCCCTGAATGGGAACTTGGTGTGCAAATCTTCGACGACGACGGTACCTCAGTTTTTGAAGGTATTGATCTTCTGGATCCGACGAAGTTCGTCCCTGAAGAACTGGCACCGGTCCAGATGCTTGGCAAGATGGTCCTGAACCGGAACCCGGAAAACTATTTTGCGCAAACCGAGCAGGTTGCCTTTCACCCCGGACACCTTGTTCCGGGCATTGACGTCACCGACGACCCTCTGCTGCAGGCCCGGCTGTTTTCCTACCTGGATACGCAACTGACGCGGCTGGGCGGACCAAACTTCGCCCAAATCCCGATCAATGCACCGCGCTCGCCGATCAATGACAACCTGCGGGACGGGTTCCACCAGCATTACGTCCCTGAAGGCATCGCTCCGTACAAACCGAACTCCGTTGACGGCGGATGCCCCGTCATGGGCCAGCTGCAGGAAGGCACCTTTCCGCCGCTGGACTACCCGCAACCGGTGCCCGCCGGCACCAAACAACGGGGCGAACCTGCCAGCTTCTCAGACCATTTCAGCCAGGCGCGGCTGTTCTACCGCAGCTTAAGCAATACCGAGCAAGCCCACGTGAAGCAGGCATACTCTTTTGAACTGGGCAAATGCACCAACACCGCGGTGCGCGAGCGCCAGCTGCAGTGCCTGGTGGAAATCGACTTGGACCTGGCCCAAGCTGTGGCCACCGTGCTGGGGCTTGCGCTTCCAGAGCCGCAACAACAAACTCCGGACGCACCGCTGAGCCCGGCGCTGTCCCAGATCGGCGGTACCTGGCCGGTAGCTGGGCGCAAGGTCGCGATAATTTTTGATCAATCAAGTCCGGAGGGAATGGCGGATCTTGCGTCGGCGCTGACGAAAGCCGGTTTGACGCCGCTACTGGTCTCCTCCGCCGGTGGCAAGATCGCCCCCGGTGTCCAGATCGATCGGACCTACCTGACGGCGCGTTCCATCGAGGCTGATGCCGTGGTGCTTTGCGGGTCATTGCCGCCAGCCGGCGACGCCCATCCACCGCTGGATGCCAAGGCAGGCGCGGCGCTGGACGCTAGCCAGTCGGTTGATCCCCGTGTGGTGATGTTTGTGCAGGAAATGTACCGGCACAGCAAAGCGATCCTTTGCCTTGATGATGCCGCGGCCCAAGTTCTTTCCGTGGCCGGAATCGATGGCCGGGTTCCCGGGGTGGCCACCGTCCCGGCAGACGAAGTGCCCGAGCAGGTGACGACGCTGCTCTCAGCCCACCGGGTCTGGGAGCGCTTCGCCTAGCCTTCGGAGGCTGCTCCGGCGTGGCCGGAATCCCGGTACGCGCAGGGACATCTCAAGAAAGAAGTACATCATGAGCAGCTTCGGCATTGAAGAGGAATTTTTTATGATCGATGAGCGGACCTGCCTGCCGGCTGCGGTGGATCTCAAACCGTTTAGGCAGTTGTCGGGCATCCGGAGCGAGGGGCTGGTGCAGCATGAATTGCTCGCCTGCCAGTTGGAGTATGCCAGTTCGGTCTGCGAGGACCGTGACCAAGCCCTGGCCGAGCTGAGAGGTTTCCGCATCGCCCTGGCCCGGCAAGCCGCGGAGGCAGGATTATTGGTGGTCGGGATCGGTGCGGCCCCGATGATTCCGCAGAATCCTCCGTCGTTCACCGACACCCTGCGCTATAAGGAGATCGGGTTGCGGCTGTCCGGTATCGCCGCGGAGCACTACATTTGCGGACTGCATATCCACGTCTCGATCTTGGACCGGCGTTCAGGGGTCCGGGCGCTGAATTTTCTGAGGCCATGGCTTCCGCTACTCTGCGCATTGGGCGCCAACTCACCGATCTGGCGCGGGAGCGATAGCAATTTCTCCTCCTGGAGGACCATTCACTACCGGAAATGGTCGGTTCAGGGGGTCCCGCCCAGCTTCACCGATGAGCAGGACTACGAGTCGCGATTGGGGTCGATCCTAGGCACCGAAGCGGTGCTGGACCATGGGCATATCGGGTGGGCGGTACGTCTTTCGGAGAACTATCCGACCATTGAACTGCGGGTGGCCGATACGCAGCTACGCGCGTATGACGCGGTGCTGCTAGCCGTGCTGACCAGGGCGCTGGTAGATACCGCGGTGGCCGGAGAGGCGCCGTTGCCGGTCTTCCTGCCGGAGCTATTGGACCTGGCACTGTGGCAGGCGGCCAAGCACGGAATCGAGGGGAATCAGCTGGACCCGTTGTCCGGGAACGCGGTGCCCACCGTTGAACATGTGCACCGCCTGCTGCACGTGATCGAGACCGAATTGCGCAGCAATGGGGATTACGACTTCGTGGTGCATTCGTTGCGCAACCTGCTGGAAACGGGAAACGGTGCGATGCGGCAACGGGCGGCGTTTCTGGAAGGTTCCATCAGCCACGTGCTGCACAACGCCCATGCCGAGATGCTGATGTAGCACAACCGTCCCGAACATTATGCTGTCGGTTTGTCGGCGGCCGCGTCGGGGCGCGAGACGTCCCCAGGATTTTGCCTCCCAGCGCGCTGTGATCGCCGTCGTGTGTTTTTCCGAAGGTGCCGACCGTCAAAAATAATCGACTCCTTGAGATGGCGGGAAGAACCCGGAGAGCTTTTGCATGTGCAACGGTTCGAGAAGACGCTCGGCCAATCCTGGGGATGGACAGTCGCCCAAGGTGGAATCTGGGCCATCATCTCTGCGTTGCTCGAAGCAGCTCAGAATAGGAGCGTGCAAATCCATCCGAAGACCGAGATCCGCCGTCGTTCCCAGTTGCACGCCGCTGAGATCACCCTGCCTGACCTCGAACTCAGGCAGAACCTGGAAGCAACCGGAGGCGCCCTGCCGGATCGCTACAGGAGACATCTTGAACGCTGGCGGTTTGGAACCACCGCCTCTAAGCTCGACTACCTGTTGGATGCCCCGATGCACTGGGGTGACGAACGCGCAGCGCACGCCGGCACGGGGCACGTCGGTGGCAATGCCGAATGGATTATCGAGGCGGAACGAAGAGCCTGGCTAAGCGAAATACCACGACGCCCATTTGTCATGGTGGTGCAACCATCCTCCGTCGGCCGTTCCCGAGCCCCACAGGGCAATACGTTGTGAGGTCCTACGCCGATGTCCCCAACTGATACTCCGGGCGCGCTGGTGGCCTGATAGATGTGCAAATTGAACGCTTCGCCCCAGGAATTCGCGACCGTATGCTGCCTCGTGTCGAGACCACCCCGGCTCAACTGGAATGGTGGAACCCGAATCTCATCGGTGGAGACACCGGCGAGGGATCTCTACGCGGTACCCAGCAATTTTTCGTCCCGTTGTTTCTCTGGTCCCGTACCGGCTGGACATCCCGGGGCTGTACTTGTGCTGCTCATCAACACCGCCCGTAGGCGGTGTACATGGAATGGCAGGGCGGCATGTACGAGGTCTAGGCACTTCCGTTCCAGATTGTGCGCGGTATCCGCTAGCTCAAACCGCCCTGCGCTGCTTGAGCAACATCCAGAACCGCAGCGCTCGTATATCCTGCTGAGCCACGCTGCGGGTGGCAGCTTTGGGCGTTCCTTTGAGCGGTTAGATGCCGCTCGCGGTGCTCTACTCTTCGTGCCCTTGGTCTTGGCTCATGGATCCTTCCCCCGGAGGCGTCTCTCCCGGAGGAACCCCGCCACCGGGCTCAAGGCCGGTGATGATCTGCTCGAGGGGATCCGGGTTCGACGTTGCGGCTGCCTTATCCGTCTCGCGAGGATCTTTCTGAGCCTCTTGATCGTCGTTCCCGGGTAGAGGATTATTCTCGGGCTTGCTCATTTGGAGAATCCCTTTCTATCTTCAGCGATTGGGGCATTGGTTGTGCCTGTATGCTCGGAGCAGCTATTTCGCTGATCAGCTGTTTTCAGCATGTCGTTCAGGGCGTATATTTGCCGCCATTGACGTTCAAGGTCTCGCCGACAACATAACTGGATTCAGCCGATGCCAAGAAAACATAGGCTGGAGCCAATTCTGCTGGTTGCCCGGCCCGGCCCAAGGGCACATTGTGCCCGAACTTGGGCAATTTCTCCTTCGGCTGGCCATCCGACACTTGCAAGGGCGTCCAGATGGGGCCCGGTGCCACTGCATTCACCCGAATTCCCCTAGGCGCTAGCTGAACCGCGAGCCCCTTGGTGAAGGCGTTGATGGCGGCTTTTGTAGACGCGTAATCAAGTAGTGTCGGTGACGGGTCGTAGGCTTGAACCGACGTGGTATTGATGATGCTTGCTCCGTCAGGCAGATATTTCAGCGCGGCACGGGTGATCGTGTACATCGCGAGGATATTGACTTGGAATGTCTCCAGCACTTGTTCGTCGGTGAGATCCTCGAGTTTTTCGATGGCTATCTGCTTGCCGGCATTGTTGACCAGGATGTCGAGGCCTCCAAGCTTGTGCGCCGCAGCATCTGCCAACGAATTCCTGTAGTTAGTCTCGAGCAGGTCTCCTGGCAGCGCCACACCGACTCGGCCCTGCTTTCGGATGTCCTCAATGATCTTTTGGGCGTCTTCTTCCTCTGAAGGGAGATAGGCAATGGCAACGTCGGCGCCTTCCCTTGCGAAGGCGATTGCCACGGCGGCTCCGATTCCTGAATCCCCACCGGTGATCAATGCTTTGCGCCCTTTGAGCCTTCCAGTCCCCGTGTAGGAGCTTTCTCCATGGTCAGCTTGCGGTTCCAACTTGGCATCCAAGCCTGGTTCGGGCTGGTCTTGCTTCGGCGGTGAAATCTTTGGGTAACGGGTGACAGGGTTGTCTACCGTTAGTTGGGTTTGGTTTTCCGCAGAATCCGATTCGGGCATATTCATCAGTGTTTCCGCCTCGTCCTTGGCAATGGTTGGATATTTCAAGCTAGGACAATTGCTCTAGGCGTTCAAGGCTTCCGTCCAATTCATCAGGAACCATCGAGACGAAATCGACAGACACAAAATCGGCGGTGCCTAACCGCCGCTCCCTGCAGCAGCATCCCGGTGAACAAATTTCTTGTTTTCGCTAGTCAAACCGTAACCGATCGGCGACCAGCACCCTCCAGGTCGCTGTCGCCCGGCCAGGGGACCAAGCGCGAAGACGTCCGGACAAGAGGCGCTACGCTTCCACGGGAAGAGGCTTCCCCCGCTCATATGCAGGGCGCGACTCGAGCAGACCTCGGGTCCGATAGAGCTGGGGAACTTGTCTCAGGGACTTCGGAGGTTCCCGAGCACTCGCGCCCGTGCGGACTAGCGTTTATTGGACAAGGATGGGTTGGCTGCGAGGTTCCTGTCGTTGCTCACAAAGCAGGGAATTTCGTGGATTGACGCGCTATGCGTCCAGAAAGAGACACGAAATGCAATAAGCCTGTTTTTCGCAGATCTGACGCAGAGATCAGCCAAGGTTGTCGCAGCGCCCAAGGCCGGGACTCTGTTAAAGATCGGGCTGGGGATAGTGACATGCCATAGTACGAACTCATCGGTGTGCTCACTGTAGACGGCCAGCAAGACAGCGCGACCGTGGACGCCGACCAGACCCATGACGTCGTCGACTAACTCAGTGGGGCTTGCAAAAACCACCGGCATTCCCTCGACCCATCCGTAAGTCATCAGATGCCGTCGTGCAGCATCAGAGTGCAGCAGGTCGTTAACGCGTTGTGCGACCTGGACGCGTATTTTCGATGTGTCCATATTTTCCTCCGCTGATGGCAGCTCGCCGAATAATGGTGACCGCCCACGAAGCCCTAATGCATTGAGCCGCAATAGGATTCCCCGGGTTTCGCCGCTGGCGCTCGGTGATCATCGTGGAGTGATCTTTCGAGAATACCCCCTAACTCGTAAGACGGGATACTGCGAGTACGCAACCTCGCCTCCGCGGTTGCGCGCCCCGGCTCATATTCTTGCCTACCATACCCGCGTCGTTCCGGCGAGCTCGCGTCCAGTGGCGGAAGTACTAGCGAGGCCGCCAGTGGGGCCAGGCAACGCGGAACGGGAATCGGGATGTGGCAATTGCAGAGCCGGTAACCAGTGCTGGAATTCCTCCGCGTCGGGGCACTGCCAATAAATCATCGCCCCGGTTTCAATGGCAGCCTCGTGGTGCGATGCCGACGGCGCCGCCGCTGCGACGGGAGGCGGAACAGCGGGGAACGAAGAAGAACTTCTGGGAAACGCGCTTGCCGCCGTGCAGGCTCAGGACAGGGTCCCGAATGCATGCTCTTGAAATTACCGGTCGGTGCCAAGTGCGGCCAAGCATCTGCATTCCAAGCCTTGGACCTGTTACGCGGTTCGTTTGGCACCCGCTGACGGACTCATTGGCGATTCCGGCGAGGGCCGATAGCGAAGGCCCGGCCAATTGTCGAGCAGGCTGACTGCCATGGCGACGTTATTTTCCAGTTGACTGACAGTTTGCCGAAACCGAGTTCGTTTATGTACTTTGCCGCCTGCACTGCGCGTACCTTGGTCTGCAAAAGAGATCTGCGGTTTAAGGAGTAGCGATGTTCAAGCGGTACATGCTGCGCTCTAAGGCGATGTTATTCGTGGCCGGGTTGGGGGTGGCAGGCGTCCTGTCTGGCTGCGGCCTGAGCATGCCGACCGATCCAGAAGGCACGCTGGATTCA
Organism: Glutamicibacter sp. NPDC087344; assembly: GCF_044744225.1. NCBI lineage: Bacteria > Bacillati > Actinomycetota > Actinomycetes > Micrococcales > Micrococcaceae > Glutamicibacter > Glutamicibacter sp. NPDC087344. The sequence continues at coordinate 205,090 of NZ_JBIUXY010000002.1, forward strand.
GTGCGGTCCCAGACCCTCCGGGTAGGTGTTTCACCCAATGCCGGCTTTGTGCAGATCGAAAATGGTGAGCCGCGGGGGCGGGAGATAATCCTCATCGAAAGTTTCGCCGATCGGCTACATGCCCGCATTGAGTGGACCGTCGCGGGAGAAGAACAACTCGTTGGGCAATTGGAGGACGGAGCGTTGGATATGGTGGCCGGGGGCATTACATCCAAGACACCTTGGTCTGAAGAAGCCGGGATGACCAGGCCCTACACCACGTGGACCGATGACCGCGGAAATGAACATCTGATCATCTTGCTGGTGCGCCCGGGAGAGAATGCATTTCTTTCCGAACTTGAGCACTTTCTTGATCAAACGCAGGAGATGCCATGAACAAATCGGTGGGTACGCATCTACCGCGTCACCAACAGGACCTCATGCGACGTGCTGTGAAGCTGGAATGGATCAGTATCGGATACGCGGTGATAACCGTCGCGCTCGTGGCTTTGGTTGTCGGAAACTCCCAAGCCATGCGCACCGCGTGGGTGGAAGACATCCTTTCGGTCCTTCCACAGCTGGCATTTCTCGTTGCTTTGCAGTTCACTCGCAAAACCCGGCAGCCCAAGCACCCCTACGGCTACCACCGCTCCATGGGAGCAGGACATCTGGTGGCCGGCGTCGCATTACTTGTTGTTGGAGCGATGCTTGCTTATGAGGCCGCGACCGCCCTAGTGAAGATTGAGCATCCAACAATCGGAACCCTGAATCTGTTCGGCCATACAATTTGGCAAGGCTGGCTGATGATGGGTGTCATGACGGTAATTGCCGCTCCGGCCCTGGTCCTGGGGCATTTGAAGATCAAAGTTGCCAAACCCTTGCACAATAAGTTGCTGTTTGCTGATTCCAAGATGGCCAAGGCGGATTGGCAGACGAATGCCGCATCGGTTGTGGGCGTCGCTGGTATCGGTCTGGGCCTATGGTGGCTGGATTCCGTTGCGGCATTGGTGATCTCTGCCGGCATTCTCAAAGATGGATGGGACAGCACGAAAGCGGCAACGGCGGATTTGCTCGACCGCCGATCAACGAGCGTCAATGGAGTTGATCCGCATCCCCTGATACCCAAGATGGATGCACGCTTGACCCACTTGGGCTGGGTTCGTGCTGGACGCGTCAGGGTTCGCGAATTGGGCCAGGTCCAGCATGTCGAAGCCTTTATCGTCCCGGAAACGGCAACGGTGACGGTAGAGCAAATTCAGAACGCTCGAAAGACCCTCGAGGACATGGATTGGAAAGTGTACGACGTAGTGATAACTGTGGTCCCCGAACTGCCCGATTTTTTTGATGCATCCCGCTAAATAGATCGTGTTGCATGGCTCAGGGGCACCATGCACACCTTTGGTTCGGCATTTCGACGCGTAGATCAGCTAACGCTGATCTTTCGATTCGTTGAAACTGCCATTAGCATCATGGCGCAAATTTTCGGATCCGCTTGACGCTTCGGACTTGATCCGATTCGCAGCGTCCCGGGCGGCGACTTTCACGTCTTCAACTGCCGCGGCCGCTGGTTCTTCCAGGTCCGCAACGACCTGCTGGCCACAGCAGCAAGCTCCGAGGTCACCGGCGCAGCTTTCGCCGTGGCTTCCTGGACCAGTGCTTCTTCCCTGCAGCTGCCCGGGAAGCAACGAAGAAGCCAACAACCAGGCGCCGCAGGCCATCAGCCCTGCCGCTGGTGGATTGCTTTGAATCCTAGCCACCGCTTTGGGCGGGGCAGCGCGAGTAAGGAGCTGGCCTCTTGGCGGCCGTGAACAGCCTGGAACTGAATGGTGGGGAACCGCTGACGCTGCCACGGGCCCGGCGCCATCTTCGAAGCTGGAAGCCAGCGCAGAAACTGCTTTTCTCCCGGGACCGTCGGCTGGTTCTTTTCCCTACTGACCTGTTCGTCGGAACGGCGATCCACCCGGTACCAGCGCCTCCAAGGCTGGCGCCGGGGAGCCTGTCAAAAGCCGATTAACCGTGTACCCCGGAACATGTCGCTGGTATTGCTGAAAGCAGTAACCACCACCTTGAAGGCAATGGGCAAGGAAGAACGTCATGGGAATTTTTCAGAAGGCGAAAGATGAGGCCAACCACGCTGCGGACCGGGCCAAGAACACCGGCAAGGACCCAGCACATCAGGCCCGACCACCGGCCGGCACAGATGAGGGACAACTGCCTGACGCCCAAGCGCCGGCCAAAGCACCTGCGCAGACCGACCCCTCCCGGAGAATCGGCCCCGACCTGGAGGCGGCCATGAAGCAGGATCATTCCGAATTCGACAATGGACCTCGGAGCCAGGTCGCGGACAAACCGTTTCAGCTGAACCCCGAGACGATGCTGCCCGAACCCCGGGACGGGGAACCCGCACAGGAAGACACCGAGCTGGACGACTTGGCTGGCGAAAAAATGCAGCCTCAGCCCACCGTGGCGGCCGGGCCCCCGAAGCCCGAGCACAGGTAGGAGCGCGACTATGACCACGCTGGTGGCGGACACCATGGTGAGCCGATTGCAGCAATGGGGTGTGAGCCGCCTCTTTGGCTACAGCGGGGATGGAATCAACACCTTCCTCGGGGCGGTGCGCCGGGCCGGGATGCCTTTTGTGCAAGCTCGTCATGAGGAATCTGCGGGTTTTATGGCGGTGGCGCAGAGCAAATACGCTCTGGGACAGCTTGCCTTGGACCAGGCAGACGACGCACTCGGGGGCCAGCCGCACCACGGGGTGGACCTAGGCGTGGTGGTTGCCACGCAGGGGCCCGGTGCCATCCATGTGCTCAACGCGCTGTATGACGCCAAGCTGGATTCCGTGCCGGTGCTGGCAATTGTAGGTCAGCAGAATCGTCCGGCCTTGGGCAGCGACTACCAGCAGGAAGTGGATCTCGAGGCGCTGTTCGCCGACGTAACCTGTTACCGCGAGGAAGTCGCCACGGCCGAGCAACTGGTGCCGGTACTGGACCGTGCGGTGCGCAGCGCCTTGGCCTATTCGGCGCCGGCTGTCATCATCGTTCCGCACGACCTGCAACAGGAGCCGGAACAAGTGCCTGAGCAGAAACATGCCCAGATCCCCACCTCAAGCGAATGGCAGGCACCGGTGACGGTGCCTGCTGAAGCGATGCTTCAGCAGGCGGCCGAGCTGCTGGATGCGTCGCAACGGGTGGTCATGCTGGTGGGACAGGGCGCAAGGCAGGCCACGGCAGAGGTCCGGGCGCTCGCCGAACTGCTCGACGCGGCGGTTGTCACCAGCCTGCTGGGCAAACCGTACGTGGATGAGAGGCTGCCCTACGTCGCCGGGGTCATGGGACACCTGGGCACCACGGCCAGTGCGGCGGTGTTGCGCGAGTGCGATGCGTTGCTGATCGTAGGATCAAACGATCCCTGGACCGAGTTCTATCCGGCACCGGGCCAAGCGCGGGCCGTGCAGATTGACATTTCCGCGGCCCGGGTGGGCAACCGTTATCCGATTGAGGTGCCCCTGGTCGGTGAAGCCTCGATTAGCTTGGCCGCCGTGGCCGAACGCGTGACCCGGCCGGCTGGGGACCGAGCCGAATGGAGCAAACAAGTCCGCCTCCACGTCAGCCAGTGGCATGTGGTGCGTGATCAACGAGCACGGCTGGAAACTAGGTCCGTGAATCCGGAGGCCGTGGTCGCCGAGCTGTCCCGGCAACTGCCGCGGCATGCACGCGTGGCCTTGGACGTGGGTAGTTGTGTGTATTGGTACGCGCGGCAACTGTGTTTGCCGCCGGGTGTACCGGCACACCTGTGCAGCACCTTGGCCAGCATGGGATGCGGGGTGCCCTATGGCTTGGCCGCAAAACTACTGGATCCGCTCAGCCCGGTAGTGGTGCTCAGCGGGGACGGCGGGATGCAGATGGCCGGCAACGCTGAGCTGATTACAATTGCGGATCGGTGGCGCGACTGGGACGATCCGCGCCTGGTGGTCTGCGTTTTCGCGAACCAGGACCTAGCCGAGGTCAGCTGGGAGCAGCGAGAAACTGAAGGTGACCCGCGTTTTGCCGCCAGCCAGAGGCTTCCACGCTTCCCCTTTGCCGACTATGCCCGAATGCTCGGGTTGGAGGGCCGGATCGTGAAGGACCGATCCGAGTTGGCTGGGGCCTGGGCCCGCGCGCTGGGGGCTGACCGGCCGGTAGTTCTGGAGATCCATACGGATCCGGATGTCCCGTTGTTGCTGCCGCTGGCGGATGAGACCGTGTTGGAGAAAATGCGTGCAGGCCTGAAACAGGAAGGCAACACGCGGGCGCTGGAATTGCTGGAGGCCTATGCGGACATGGAGTCGGGAATGCGCGCCGACTGAGTGCGCCGCCCGATTGCCGAATCCCGCTGGGAGCTCAGTGGCAGGCAACAGGCCGGCGCGGGAGATTCCAAATCCCTCGGTCCGTGCCCAAAACCCATAGCCGATCCGTGGTTTGCGCCTGATAAGCATGTGGATCTCCGCCATGATGGTCAACTATCTGGCAGCAGGTTCCTGATCCGGGTGTCCAGCTGTGCTGATAACTGGTCAATCCGTACCAGGGCGCGGTCCAACCGCTCGATGGTGCCGTACAAGTCCGCTGGTTCCTCGGCGGGCCGCTCGGAATCCCGGTGTGCCTGCATGGTTGACAGGTCGAAGTAGATATTGGCGCGAGATCCGGATATCGATGCCCGTAGAGCTCCCAGCAAGACGGCAAGGTCAGCGATCAGGGCCGGATTTCCATGCTCGCTTAACCAGTGGAGGTCGTTGAGCCCCGCAGCGGCATGCCGGCCTATGTCGGCAGAGGACCGGGCGGCGTTGAGCGCCGCGGCACAAATCCTCATCGAGCGAGCAGGACCGCTCGGGGTGTGGAATGCTTGGCCGAATGATTCGGAGCAGGACGCATCCTCATCTGCCAGCCGAAGGGACTCGGTGCGCAGAATTTGCCCGCGGCGTTTGATGCGCATCGCTTCACCGCTGGCATCGGCGTCTTCGCTGTAGCCCGCCACCATGCAGATCAGTCCTGCAGCCACGGAAAGCATCACTGCGCTCCCCGCGCCCCCTCCGGGTAAACCCGTGGCCTGTGACAGTTTCGCCACCCACTGCGCGACGGTCAGCTGTTCCGTGGATACGGGCTCTGGTTCATTCATGCCATCAGTATGCGCGTAAACCACCGCACCCGCGGCACCCTGAGCGGTCGCTGGCATTCGCCCCCGCGCCCGTCGGAGCATCGGGTGCAGACGATCCGCGAGGGGATAGCGCGTTCGGCGAAAATAACGTGACCAGGCCTGCACAAGATCTCGGAGTATCCCGTGATCCCTTGACATGGGTAGAACTGTTGAGGCCTGAGGCGCGACCTATCGAAATGAAACCATATTCAATTAATTGACTAGGCCATTTTTAACCATCCAAGTTAAACAAAATTCTCTATAAAGATGAATCTGACAAGGAATTTACTGAGTTTGCATCTTGCTAAACTGAACTTTTCTACATGTTCCGAGACAACCGGGTCCGATTAAGCTAGAACTCTTTATGTGACGTAAATACACTAGGTCTGGTGGCGCTAAAAGCCTCATGCCGAAACTGAATGATGTTCCAAGAAGATCGGGATCCCCCGGTCGGTCATGAACAAGGTGGAGGTAACCCAGATGCCAGGACGTATAGTCAGGACGAAAACAGCCGAACGAGTCTCGGAGCTTCTCGTGTCTCGCGAGGGCCGCAAGCACCTGTCCGCGTTCGGATGGGTGCAAGGCATGCCAATCGTGATGACGGCCCCGACGGAATCCGTTAATGACGTGATGGGACTGGTGAGCATGCATGGGCGCCCGGTTTTGGTCACCATGCTTGATCCCCAAACGGATGAGCTGAAATTCCTTTACGTCGCCATGCCCAACTCGGCCCTGCAAACTGTGGGGTGCGAATTGGACTCGACAACGATTTCGGTTCTCTTCCAGCGTGCTGAGCTGCACGGTCTGGTGACTATTCGATCAAAGTACTGGGAATTCAGCACAGTCACGCACCCGGTCCCCGTTTTCCGCTGGTCTTCCGAAACAAAGAGCTACGCTCAACCTTTCGGCAAGTGACAAAAATTCCGCGCGGTAAGTTTCCCAGCGCTTGGCAGCCGAGCCAAGGCCAGTAATCGGTCGCGCAGTTGCCAAGCCGCCAGGAAATTTGCCGTCGGAAACAATCCGAGCGGCCAGCTCAGGCGTTGAGCAGGGCGTCGAATTAGCGGTCTTGAAGAAATGGCGGCAGGCCGTGGCTCCGGCGGGTTCATCACGAATTCTTGCAGGGGAGCGGCTTCACGCGGGGTCGGCCTTGTAGTCGGCCTTGTACCTGCGCAGCCGGAAGCGGCAACTCGGTGACGAAGATCCTCCCAAGAGCTCTTGGCGCCGGCGCAGGGCAACCAAATCCCGGCTTGCCACCGATGTCCGACCCGATGAAACAACCAAAACAGGAACCACCACTACTTTTGGAGGGAAACATGAGCACCAGCGACGTAGCGAAAGTCGTCAAGACCATCGAACACATCAAGGTAGGAATGCTGACCACCCGGTCAGGGCAGGACCTGCTCAGCCGGCCGTTGACGGCGGTGCGGGTCACCGACGACGGAGATCTCTGGTTCTTCATTGCGGCCGAGTCTGGGATCGCCCAGGAAATCGCAAAGGATGAGAATATCAATATCTCCTTCTCCAGCACCACGAGTTGGGTTTCGGTGCGTGGAACAGCGCAAGTGGTGCGGGATGCCGGCAAGAAAGAAGAACTGTGGAACCCCTCGGTGGAAGTATTCGCCCAAGGCGGGGCGACATCGCCTGGCATCGTGTTGCTGCAGGTGAGTTCGGAATCTGCCGAGTACTGGGAGAATCCGGGAGGGCCTGTCAGCTTAGTCGCCAGCTGGGTGAAACAAAAACTGACAGGAGAGCAAGCTCGCCCCGGTGATTCAGGGGTGGTTGACTTCTAGTTTTTTGTGTCCTCCTCTGCTTGGACTCGGGGCCGTGAATAAAACACGGCCCCGTCCACCCACTGCAAGCAGCGAACGAATCTTCACATTCACCGGTGTCCGCCTGCAGGCGTTCAGGACCAAGACGCAACCGGCCGGGCATGGACTTTTCCGCGGTTCAGGTCAACGCACTGCCGAACACGCAGGTGAAGACCTTGAGCGCTCGCCCCGGCGACGCGCTGAGGCCCAGCAAGGGCACGAAGCCTGAGGCGCGCTACCTCACGCTGCCTCAGCAGCTTTGCGGTGACCGGCGCATCGACAACTGATTCCCGACGCTTCCAGTAAGGCCGGTGAGAGCAGAAAGATTGATTACCCGCCTGCCTAACCCTGCCGAAGCCGGGCCAACGATTGGGCCGATATCTCAACGAAGAAGCCCGCAATGCACTTCCTTGATCCGATAGGTCGGCGCAAGACTGCGGCAAGGATTTCAAAAACCGGCTTCCGGAGGTTTGTTCTGCGGAAATTGTCAGGTTGACCACAGGCACCACGCCCCTGACCTACACTGAGCGACAACGGCGGAGAGGAGTAATCGTGGAACCGGCGCGAGTTGTATTCTCGAACGGCGGGTTTGCCGCCAGCGCAGAAAAAGACACCCAGTGGCGGGAAGCGGGGAAGCAGCTTCTGCAAGCAGCCGCCGAATGCCAAGGCTCTGCCGCGCCCGTCCTTCACGTGCTAAAGCACCTGAACGGAGCGCTGCCGGTCCCGGGCAATGGATCGACCCGGCAGCTATGGGAGTTTTTCGCCTCGGTCGCCGCGCTTGACCTCGTCGCCGCGCGCACGCTGGAACCGCACTTCGACGCCGTCGCGATTTTGCAACAGGCATCCATCCCCAGACCCCCAACAGCCACGTGGGGCGTTTTCGCCGCCGAGGGAGCCGGCCACCGGCTTGAAGCCAGTGAAGTCTCAGGCCAGTGGACCTTGACGGGGAGCAAACCATGGTGTTCCCTGGCCGATCAACTGACTCATGCCTTGATCAGCGCACGCACTTCGCAGGGGCGGCGATTATTCATGATCGCGCTTGGCGGCTCGGAAACTGAGGTCGTGGACAGCCGCTGGGCAAGCAGGGGCTTGCAAGAAGTTCCCAGCGGCGCGCTTCGCTGCGAAGAAACCCCTGCGCAACCGGTGGGGGACGCAGGCTGGTATTTGCGACGGCCTGGATTCGCGGTTGGGGGAGTTGGCGTAGCGGCCTGCTGGTTCGGGGGAGCTGTCGGGCTGTTTCGGCACTTGCTGGGCGCGGCGCGAACACGCGAACCGGATCAATTGGCTCTTGCTTGGCTGGGAGAGGCCGACCGGTTGCTCGCCTCTGGCGCGTCCATGCTTGAGCAGGCCGCGGAACTTGCGGATCGACAGCTGCTTGGGCCACGCCAAGCCACTCAAATCAGGGGAGAAATCTCCCGGATATGTGAACGGATGCTGCGGATCAGCGCTCATGCCACCGGACCGGGACCACTCGCCTTGGATGAAAACCACGCCCGGCGGGTTGCGGACCTGTCCATCTACATCCGCCAGCACCATGCGGCACGCGATGACGCGACGCTGGGCCGCATGATTCTGGAGAATCTCGACAAGGAGCATGAACCATGGTGACTTTCAGCCATCTCCAGCAGGGGACTACTGCCCAAACCTGGCGTGACTGCGGAATCGAGGCATTAGAACCCCTGCCGTTAGACCGGGTGTTCGAATCCGCGCACCGGCTGGTGGTTCTGGCGGCCCACCCCGACGACGAAACGCTTGGCGCCGGCGGATTGGTGCACGAAGCACTGCGCCGCAACATCGCGGTGGAGATCGTCCTGTGCACCGACGGGGAATCCTCCCATCCGAACTCGAGGACATGCTCCGCCGAGCAACTGGCCGAAGTGCGCGCAAGCGAAGTTGCCCAAGCCGTGCAACGGCTTCAGCGCCACCGTGAAAGCAGCACCGGGATCACGGTGACCCGGCTGGGACTGCCCGACGGCCGGCTGGCTGAGCATCGAGCGGAACTGCGCGTAGCCCTGCTCGAACGTGCGCGCGGTTCGCGGTGCGTGCTGGCCAGCACCTACCGCGCCGATGCGCATGCGGACCACGAAGTTCTCGGCCTCATTGCCGCGGACGTCGCACAGCAACTCCTGCTCTTCCATCTGGAGTTCCCCATCTGGTACTGGCATTGGGCTTCGCCGCTCACGGATGGCCGGTGGCGGCATTGGAACAGGCTCGAATTGGACGCGGCGGCCTTCGACGCCAAACGAGAGGCGTTATCCGCGCACCGATCGCAAATACAGCCCCTGTCCGATCAGCCCGGGGATGAAGCATTACTCGGCCCTGAGATCATGGAGCACTTCTTGCAGCCCGGCGAAATTTTCCGGCTTAGCCGCCCGGGTGAGAAAGATACCGCCATGAGCGCCGCGGTTTTCGAGGATCTCTACCGGGACAAACCTGATCCGTGGAACTACAGGGACAGCGGCTACGAGGCGCGAAAACGCGGAATATTGCTCAGTTCCCTCATCCGGGAACACTACGGCACGGTACTGGAGCTGGGGTGCTCCATTGGAATTCAAACCTCGGCCTTGGCTGAACGCTGTTCTTCCCTCAGGGCGATTGACTCAAGCCGGACCGCGTTGGAGCAGGCGCAGCGGGAAACCGCACGATTCGAGCATGTGCAGCTGGAACAGCGCCTGCTGCCCGGCGAATGGCCGCAGGTCGATCCCGGCACCATGGACCTGGTCGTCATCAGCGAGATCGGCTACTTCTTTGCCGCCGACGAGCTGGAAGAGATGCTGGGGCTGTGCGCGTCCGCCTTGGCGCCGGGCGGAGAACTGCTGTTATGCCATTGGCTTCATCCCATCGAAGGATGGCCGTTGAACGGGCAAGCAGTGCACCGGATCGCTCACCGACGGCGTTGGGACCGTCTGGTAATTCACCAAGAACGGGACTTCCTGCTTGAAATCCTGCGCAAGCCCGGAGCGCTGCATGAATAGGAAACTCAGGGGAATACTTGTGGTGATCCCGGCCCACAACGAGCAAGGAAGCATCCTCGATTGCCTGAACGCCGTCGAACGCTCCAGAAAGATGCTCAAGTCGACCCACGCCGGGATCGCGGTGCGCATCGTGGTGGTCTTAGATTCCTGCAACGACGCAACCGCCCGGCATGCCAACAACTTCGCGAACACGCACCCGGGCTATTCAGTGCTCAACGTGTACTTCAGCAATGTTGGCGAAAGCCGCGCGTTCGGTGTGTCCCAGGGGATCAAGAGGCTGCCGGCCGCGCGCCGCGGGGCCGGATACTGGATTGCCTGCACCGATGCCGACACGAAGGTTCCGGGGCAGTGGCTGGGAGAATTTGTCTCCGCCTACCAAAACGGCGCGGATGCGGTAACCGGCACGGTTGAACCCGACAGGTCCGAGCTGCCGACGCGGCTTTATCGGCGCTGGAGAAAACGCTACACGCTGGCGCCTCGCCACCGGCATATTCACGGCGCGAACCTCGGGATCAGCGCTGAGACCTACTTTCGGATCGGCGGTTTCAGGCCCTTGGCAACCCATGAGGATGTTGAGCTCGTGTCACGGATCAGGCGTTCGGGGTACCGGGTAGATGCTACCGACCGATTGCACGCAATCACCTCAGGACGGTTGCAGGGCCGAGTGAACTCCGGTTTTGCAGATTATCTTTCTGCGCTTGCCGACGAAGACCATCCCGCCGCGCCCAGTTCGCCGGGGGCTATCAGAACCATCTGAGTTAGCCCCGGGAATCCAGCGGCTGAGAACCAGGCAACACATTCCCGAACGGGCGGGCGCGCCTGGGCATTACCCGGCCGCCGGAACTGCCGCGAGGAGTCGGGAAACAACCGAGCTTGAATCCTTGGCTGAAGGCGCGTCGCTGGTTTGGGGCTGGTGGCGTTTTCGGTCCTGGTACGCCACCAGCCGTATCGAGGACTAGTGCGCGCGGACCTTGGTTTCCAGTCCCCGCGTCCAGCGTTTGGTGACAGCCTGGATGACCGCGGCGCCGGCGCCGGAGATCACGGCAAAGGTGAGCACCTTTCCCAGGTTTTCTTGTTGCTGCTGCTCGGGATTGGCCGGTGTAGGCGGCAGATCGCCGGTGGCCTGTTTCCAAATGGTGCTCACCAGCTTGGTTCCGAGCCAACCGGCGGCCAGGGAAACTACCGTACCGAAGATTTTGACCAGGATTTTCATGATTCTCACCTTTCGTTGCCGTGCCTTGTTTGGGACTGCTCTTTGGCCGGTGCGCTTGGGCCTTCCCAGCGCACCTCGGCCGGGTCCTTGTCATCACGCCAACCACGCCAGACCGGATGCCGCAGCCTCCCGTCCTTTGTCAGTTCGCTGTATCGCACCTCCGCCACGTATTTCGGGGTCACCCAGCGGGCACCGCGCTGGAACTGCGCCGGGATGTGCCTGACCGGAGGGGTCTTGCGCGCGGCCTTCTCCAGCCGCTCCCGGATTTGCCTCAGCTGCAGATCCGAAAACCCCGTGCCGACCCGCCCGATGAACTCCAAACCGTCGCCGGCGGGCAGTGCCAGTAGAAGTGAACCGACGCTAGCGGCGCGGGTACCCTGGCCTTTGGTCCATCCGATGACCACGGCCTCCTGGTCCAGCAGGTGCTTGATTTTCACCCAGCTGCCGCTGCGCCGGCCCGGTTCATAATCCCCGGTGCATTCCTTGGCGAGCACCCCTTCCAACCCCAGCTCTAGACTGGTTTTAAGCGCTGCGGCCAAGGTGGGGCCGGTATGCGCCTGGGGCACCTTGACGTAATGACCTTCAGCGATTGCGTGTTCCAAGTATTTCCGGCGATCGACGTACGGCTCGTGTATCAGGTTCTGCACCTTTCCGCCTTTGCTGCGGGGCAGCTGCAGTGCATCGAAGAGCATGAAGTTGAGCCTGATGGCCTGCGCCTGCCGAAGCCGGTTGTTGCGCCGATGCGAAACCCGCTGTTGGAGCAGCGAAAAGCTTGGCCGGGCCGCCGGATCGAGGGCGACGATTTCACCGTCCAAGATAGACCCTTCCGGCGCCAGCGCCGATAGTTCTTGCAACTCCGGAAAGTCCGCTGTCATGTCGTTGCCATTGCGGCTGAGCAGTTTCACGACGCCGCTGTGAACCGTGGCAATGGCTCGGTAGCCGTCCCACTTCATTTCGAAGCACCAGTCATCGCCTTCGATAATTTCTTCCGGGGTTCCCCAACTGGCGAGCATGGGCTTGGGAACTTCGCTGAACAACTCCGCCTCAGGGCTGGCTTCCGGCGAGGTTGGACCGCTGGAAGGCTGCTCCTTGGTCAGCTGCAGGAGCCAGTTCTTATCATCCCCCATGCCCCGGGCGTGGATCAGCGCATAACGCCGGGGCTTACCGCCGAGTCCTCCGTCTTCCCGACCGGAAAGCGCCACAATAATTTCTTGGTCCTCCCGCCATTTTTCAATGACGCACTGGCCGGAGTCCCAGATGGCCACTTCGCCAGCCCCGTACTGGCCCTTGGGGATGGTTCCGTCGAAAGTCCCGTAGTCCAGCGGGTGGTCTTCGGTCATGACGGCCAGGCGCTGTATTCCCCTTTGCAGGGGCGGCCCCTTGGGGACAGCCCACGACACCAGGACCCCGTCATGTTCCAGCCTGAAATCCCAGTGCAGCCGGCTGGCATGGTGTTCCTGGATTACAAAGGACACCGGATTTTCCGCGGCGGGATTGGTCGCGGGTAGCGGATCGGTTGCCGGTTGCGGCTGCGGGACAGGCTCCGGCGTTAGCTGCGCGTCGCGTTTGGAGCGGTAGATCGAGAGCCGGTCGTGCTCCTGCTGAGCAGTCTGGGCAAGGTCCGCGAGCGGGTCGATGCCGTTGGACAGCCTCTCGAGCACCTGATGGAAGTCCAGCTGCTCCAGCTTGGAAGATTCGATTTCTTCCCATGTGCGCGGGGCGGCAACCGTCGGGTGGGAGCGGCCGCGCAGCGAATAGGGGCAGACCGTGGTTTTTGCGGCGTTGTTCTGGCTCCAATCCACAAGAACCCTGTTCTCGCGCAACGACTTTTTCATGTGTGCGACAACGAGCTTGGGATATTTGGCTTCCAACGACGCAGCCAATTGCTTGGCGACCTCGTTGACCTGGCCGGAGGTCGCAGTGCCATCCAGCGCCGCATAGAGATGGATTCCTTTGGCCCCGGAAGTGACCGGATAGGAGCGGAGATCCATGCCGTCGAGAATGCCGCGGCAGAGCAGGGCAACTTCAGCGCACTGGGCTAACCCGGCACCCGGTCCGGGATCAAGGTCCAGCACCATCCGGTCGGGATTCTGCGGTTTCAAGGCTGCGTCGAAACGCCATTGGGGGACATGCAGCTCCAAGGCGTCGACCTGGCCGAACCATGCCAGTACTGCCGCCTCGTTGGCCAGGGGATAGGTATTGGTATGGGTTTGATGTTCCAGCTCAGCTCGGGGTATCCAGCTGGGGGCGGAATCTTCCAGATCCTTGCGGAAAAATACCTTGCCGGGGTGATCCGCTGCCCCGACGCCGTCGACCCAGCGCTTTCTGGTCGCTGGGCGCCACGCCGCATGCGGCAGCAAGGCCGGCGCTACACGCTGCAAATAGTCGATGACTTCTGCTTTGGTTGTTCCCGTTTCCGGGTACAGCACCTTATCCAAGTTGCTGAGCTTCAGAGTGTGGCCATCGACGGTAACTGTGTGTTCCTGTTCCCTGCGCGTCATCTCCACCCCTTCCGTTGGCGTTGACCATCACTCTGCCTCTCCCCGGCTGGCGAATCCACTTTTCCTAGGGAGCTTTGCGTTTGGCAGGGGCTGAGCTTGAAACCGGCTGGCAGATGCCGCCGCCGTCTTTGCCGTTGCAAGGGCGCTTCATTGGGCTCATGAGAGCTGTGCGCCGGATCAACTGCTTTCGGAGCGGTGAACGTGCCGGCCAAGGACTTTGGGGTCAGCCCGGATCACGCCGTCGACCTGCACCAGGTGCGTATGGCGGACTGCGTGCGCATCAGGCATGAACGGCGGTGCGAGAGCCGCGGGAAGAAGGTCTAGTACAAGGACATCGACAAGACCTACGCGGCCGGGCAGCGAACCATGGCGCTCAGCGCCGAGGAGCTGGAAGCGCTCCCTGCGCAGAAGGGCAGGGAGATTGAAGTTCTCCAGTCCATTCCGGCCTACCAGCTGGACTCGCTGCTGCCTGAAAAGAGCTACTGCCTGAAACCGGAATCGGCATCCCCTAAAGCCTATGAGTTGCTGCGCCGCACCCTGTGGGAGACCGACGCACTGGCGGTGGTGCGGTTCGCATGGCGGTGCAAGACCCGGCTGGCCGTATTGCGTGTGCGCTCCAATGCCATTGTGCTTCAGGCGTTCAGGCGGGCCAATGAATTGCGGGATGGCTGCCCGGCCTCCGGGCCTGACCGAGGTGACCGCGGAGCCAACCTGCTCCACAATGCCCATGGTTTGGTATTTCAGGACATCACCGGCGTGCCTGGACGTGCCCAGCCGGTATCAACCTGCGCGGTGTGTTCTCGAACCGGGTCCTGCCTGAGCCCGCTGTTTTTCGTTCCTCGCCGGGCGCCGGTGCTTGCGAACCCGAACCTGCCACACACTCGTCCAGTCTTCAAGAGGAGATGCAGTGGCATGTGCCGGGAACCTCGGAGCCACGGATGGCAGGGAGTTCCAGGGGTGATCGAGCCGGGAACCTGCAAGCAAGCTGGACGCCGGTTGGACGGGTGCACCCGACTGCCTACCGTGAGGCAGAAAGGCACAACGACACAGAGGTCAAGGGGGACAGCACATGGCTGAGCGCGGGGACGGACACAACCGGCCCTCCAAGGTGGTCGGTCTGATCGCCGACCCGGGAATCGCCCAGGGGCTTGCCGATAAGGTGCACCGGAGGCTCGAGGAGAAACTCAACAGCGACGGGGAGCGGGATTTCAATTGGCAGATCATGATCGATCCGCTGAGCTTGCCGCTGAACGAGTCGGGCAGCGTGATCCTGGACGACAATATCGGGCGGCTTCGGCAGAAATACACGTGGGACTACATCATCTATCTCACCGATGCTCCGCACTACGAACATGGACGTCCGGTCCGCTCGACGCTCAACCCGGCACAGGGTTCGGCAACCTTGAGCCTGCCCAGCCTCGGTCTGGTAAGCGCGCGGACCGTCGCCCGGGCGCTGGACGAGGTCCTTGGCGAGCTGGCCACGGGTAACATGCCGGATGCACCGCCATCATCCTTGGGAAAGGCGCTGAGTGTGCGCGGAAGCCTGCGCGCGGATGAGGACGGTACCTCGCGCATCGAGAGCATTGAAGGATTCCGCGGTCGGGTGGTGCTCACGCTGGGGATGATCCGTATCAACCGTCCCTGGCGCCTCGTTCCGCAATTGTCCTCCGCGATGGCCGGTGCGGCCGCCACCGGTGCCTTCGGAGTGTTCTACACCAGCATCTGGTCGATGGCTGACTACCTGAGCAGCGCCAGGCTCGCGTTCATCACGCTGGCCAGCATCGTTTTGCTCTCGCTCTGGCTGCTTTTCCACAACCGGCTGTGGGAGAAACCCCGCGGGCATCGGCGCAAGGAGCGTATGCTCATCTACAACGTGGCCACGGTTCTGACAGTCGGATTGGCCGCGGCTGCCATGTATGTATTGTTGTTTCTGGCCCTGCTGGTGGCGGCCGTGGTGGTGATCGACCAGGAATTCCTCGGCACCCAGCTGGGCCACGAGGTGTCGTTGGCTGCCTACCTGAATCTGGCGTGGCTCGCTGCCTCGCTGGGTACCCTGGGCGGCGCCATCGGCTCCAGTTTCGACGATGTGCATTCGGTGCAGCGCGCGACCTTCAGCCAACGCGAATACGAACGGCGCAACCTGAGCCTGGATAACGAGGATGATCTCTAGGCCGCCGGCAAACACCCAAGCTCGCCATCCGGTGTGCGCCGCCCGGTGCCAGGCCCGAAGTCTGGGTTTTCCCGCAAAGCCTTGTACCGATCCTTTCCGTGCCCGCCGATCATCGCTAGCGTGGGCGTAACAGCCGGAGGCTATCCGGAACGCACCGAGGGTTCCACGCCAGAAACGGAGGATGTTCATGGCCAAAAAACCCAGTGGCCGCATCAAGGACGAGGAACTGTACGAAGAGCTGCGCGAAGAAGGCAACTCCAAACAGAAGTCGGCGCGTATTGCCAACGCGGCGGCGCGCGATGGCCGCGCCGCCGTGGGCAAGCGCGGCGGAAAAGCCGGCAGCTATGAAGACTGGACGGTCGCCGAACTGAGGGACAAGGCCCGTGCGGTCGGCGTCAAAGGCCGTTCCACGATGCGCAAGGCCGAACTCATCGATGCCTTGCGCAACTCCTAGTCTCGAAAGGAGAAACAGATGAGCGGGAAACGCAACTGCGACGAAACCGCACGCACCACGCAACCGGACCGGGAGGGCAAGCCGCTGGAGCCTGCCGGGGACGAGCAGGTGGCCCGGCGCGGTCGGATCTCGGAAGACACGTCGAGCCAGGCCAGCGGGGCTCAGGACGACGAACGATTCGACGCAGGTTGAGCAAACAGGCGCCACAAGGGAGGCACACATGTCTTATGAGCAGGTGGAACCACGCAAAAGACGGCCAGGACTCTGGCTGATGATCATTGGCGGGTTGATTGCGGCGGGTTTCGCGATCCTGGCCCTCCTTTCTGAGGCCGGCAGTTCGCCCGGTCCGCTGTGGATCGTCGTCGGTTGGGGCGGCTTGGTTTTCCTTTACGGCCTGTACCGTGTGGTGAAGGGACCCAGCAGCCTGGACCACCGCAAGGGCGGGACAGACGCCAACGGGCGCTGACCTTGCACCCGCGGGCATGGCCCGAAAACCGTCCGCGTCCCCGCGGGAGGCGGCCGGTTTCCGCGGCCCTGGAAGTTGTCGGGGAGCCCGGATTTGCCGAGACCAGCACGCCGGCGCCGGGTGTCCGCCAGCAGTCGAAGAGATCTCGAAGGCCCGGCCGGAGGGAACCTGCCAGGATCTGATTAATCCTGTACTCGCTCCCGCCAGCAACGATAATCGGTAGAACCAAGACCGTTGCCAACCGGCGGCGGCAAGTGAAGGGAGCAGCATCATGGGTTTTCTGGACAAGGCCAAAGAGGCCATCAGCCATGCCGCCGAGCGGATCAAGGACCCGGACAAGGACGTCGTTGAGAACAATTGGCCAGCCGGCGAAACGCCGGAAGACCTAGGGCTTGGGAAGGAAATGGCGAAAGAGCCGGAGCTGGACCCCATCCAGGGCAGCGATCCGGAGCTGGAAAACTCCTCCGACGACCAATACGACAAGGACTAGCAGGAATCCACGGCCTGGCCCGAACCTAGCGGAGGACAACAGAACAATGCACAATTGCAATACCTGTGGAGCACCGACGGCACGGCCTCTCAGGCTCGGATTCGACGACCGCCACGGACACTACGACAGCTTTGAATGCGCCATCCACGATCTCGCCGAGCGGTGCTCGCACTGCGATTGCATGATCTTGGGTCATCCCGTCTACGCGGCAGACGCCCCGTACTGCTGCCAGCACTGCTCGGAACACAGCTGACCCATGGATCTCACCGGATCGTTGCGCAACCCGGCCCTGCTCCTTGTTGATATGCAAGAGGGATTCTTCCAGGTCGAGGAATTGGCACGGCAGCGCGCCGGGTTGGTGTCCGCGTGCAACCGGCTTTGCGCCGCGGCGCGCGGGGCCGGCTTGCCGATTATCGAGGTGCGCACCGTGCACAAAAATGACAAATCCACCTGGACCTTGAAAATGCTCGAGGATAACCAGGGTTACCTCTTCGAGGGCACCTGGAAAGCCCGGACCCTGGGCGAACTGGAGCTGGAGGGGAGCATTGAACTTGTCAAACGGCGCGATAGCGCGTTCTGGAACACGCAGCTGCAGGGACTGCTGTCGCAGTTGGGGGTCTCCTCGGTGATCTTGGCTGGGGTGTCGTCTGAAACGTGCATTGCGGCTACCGCCACCGACGCGTTCAGCGCCAATCTGCCGGTATTCCTTGCCAGGGATGCCTTGGCCTCCGCCGACCCGCACTTTGAGGAGGCGACCTTGAAGTTCCTCGAAGAGCACTATCGCCAGCGGATTCACACCACGCAGGAGCTGATTGCCCGGCTTGGCGCAGACCCGAAGACCGGCACCGAGAAAGGAACAAACCATGAGCTTGAACAATTCTGAATTCGACGACGTGCGAGGCGACAACGACGCGGACGAACCAATGGACGGCCGGGACAGCCAGCCTGCCGCGGGTTCGTCCGACGCCCCGCAGACCCTGGACGCCGAGGATCCGTTGCGCGGCCCGGACCGCGTCTTGCACGTGAACGATGCCGATCCGTTGGGACTAGATCCCCAGGCCCTTCGGCCAGAGCCCCTCGACGAGGACCGCGGCATTGACGAGGAAGACGAAACCGCGGATTCCGGGATCGACGACGAGCGTCAGGTCAACCTCCCGGACAACCGGCAGAGCCCGGATGCACCCTAGCCGCGGCCGACGCAAAAAGGCCAAGGTCCGGCAAGCGCCAGCATGGCCGAGGGCCTTGGCAATTTTTGTTGCCTGCGCGGCGAAAACCCCGGTGGCGACCGGCGCCGCCAGGCGAGGCGGTGATCGTGTGTCTTCGTGAACCACCGGGTAGCCGGATACGCGATGCATCCGAAGGCCAGCAGGATCAGCGACCGCAACCAGATGTTTTTGTCCTGCACGATGAGCAGCGCAACGCAGGCCGCACGGCGAGGTATGGAATCAGGACCGGAGCCCGGAAGTGTTTGTGTCCTATCTTGTCCAGGCGCAGCACCAAGACTGCCAAATTGGTGCTGGTGAACACGAAAAGCTATAGCACACCACGGTCTTGGCCAGCGTCGCCAAATCGCCGATCAGGGTTAACGACATCGCGATCAGCGTCGTGCCGAGGATCGCAACCCACGGGGTGCGGCGTTGGAGCCATGCACGCCCCAGCACCGCCACCAGGGCCACCAGTGCATAAACTCCGGCGCCCAGAATGTCGCCGAGGATGAACGGGTGCAGCAGCGGGCCGGAAATCCCCTTTCTCCAGTTTGCTTTCATTTGCCAACCTCACGGTTTTGCCCCTGCTTCGTGGGTGAAAAAGGAGACCTTGCCATTGGACTCCAAGATGGCCAGCCGGATCGAACTGTATTCTTCGATCCCCGCCTGGCGTGCGAGCATGCTCAGCTCATCCAGGCCGATGCGTTCCCCGCTCAGTGCCCGCCGGTCGATGACTCCATCACGCACCAGCACGATGGGGCGCCCCAAGGTGAGCTTGCCTACCTTCGGCCAGCGCATGTTCGCGAAAGATAGGACAACCGCCAGAAGCACCATGGTGAGTGCTGCCAACAGGCTGCCGGTCAGCGAACGGTCTTCCATGGTGATGCCCTGCTGCACCAGATCGCCGAGCACGACGAACAAGATCAACTCGAATGAGCTCAGTTCACCCAAGGTGGAGCGTCCCGCGGCGCGGGTCACCAGCCACAGGATCACGAAGGCTACGGCGGCGCGAATGACAATTTCCATTAGGGGACCCTCCAAGTGGTAAACGGGACATCGACGGTTGAAGCTCCGACCTCGACCCGGAGGTTTCCGCTGGTGCGCAAATCCCACCGGTCCGAAGCCCTGCCCGTGACCCGCACCAGCATGCGCGTGGCGTCCGGCTGGGCGGCCACCTCGAATTCCACCGCCCCGGTCTCATCGGCACTTTGCGACTCTGGGTCGGGGAACACCGCGAGGTCCTCGAAGAACAGCAGGTAGTCGTCGGTCAGGCGCAGTGTGAAGGTCTCGGTCAGCGGGGTATCGGATTCGACTAGTATTTCCAGCTCGATTTCATTACCGGCCCGGGCGACGCCCGGATGGCGCAACTGGACATGCAGTCCGTCTTGGGAGCGTTCTGCGCTGGATTCGATGTCGAATGCCCCGAACGCCGCGGCTAGGACAATGGCTGCGACAAAGATAATGATGGCTCGGCCAATCAGGCGTCGAGTGCGGTGGGCGTCCTCGTTAATGACGTCTTCCAACGTGGAATCGGAGACCTTGGCGTTGTGAATATTAACCATCAAAACTCCTCGCGCTCATTTTGGTCGAGACTAGCCGTGAACGAGGGTGTTGTCTTAGCCGGCAGGATGTTCACAGCCCTTTTCCAGCACGCCGGGCCCGCACGCAGTTTCTGGAAGTCTGCTCAGTTTCATTGAACTTCATCGTGGCGGGTGGGAAAGTTGGCCGAGAAAGGAGAATCGTATGTCTGCAAATGATGTGATCGCCCAAGACGAACTCAACGGATACCTCCAGGAGATGCCGCATTGGCGGAAGATTCCCGGCGCCATTGCCGCAGTTTTCGAAACCAAGACCTCCGCCGCCGCGATTGAGCTGTTCAGCGATATCGCCGGCGCCGCAGAGCTGGACAACCACCATCCCAATGTGGACTGGCGCTACAACAAGGTTTTTGTCACGACGACCTCCCATGACGCTGGCGGGCAGCTCACCACCCGGGACATTGCACTGGCCAGCAAGATCTCGGAGCGGGCCACGTCCCTTGGCGCTAAACCACGTGTTGACCTGATTAGCGCCGTGGAGATCGCCATCGATACCGACAACCCGGAAGAGATCGCGCAGCAATGGGCGGCCGGGCTTGGATACACCACACTGCAGGATGGAAGCTTGGCCGATCCGAATGGACGCGGCCCGGCCATCTGGTTCCAGAAAACCGCAACACCGAATGCGAACCGGTTGCACCTTGACGTTTGGGTCCCGAATTCTGCCAGCGGTCCGGTACTGAAGAATCTTCAGGATGTCCGAACACATGCTGACGCGCAAGAAGCCCCGTCGTTTACCGTCATCACCGACGCGCAAGGCAACCGTTTCTGCATCTGCACCGAAGCCGACCGGTAACGCTGAGCCTGGCTGAACAATAGGGAAACGTAGTCTCCGCTGATTGCCTGTAGGCCGGTGGCACCCAAACTGTCGGTGCCATTGGCTTATGCTTGATCTCAGGTTCAAGAGTTGCGATGAGAAGTACCTGGCTAGTCGCACGGCAACCCTCCTCATCGAGCGGGGTGCCCCAGGGGAAGAACTGACCTAGACAAAAGTTTGGGTAAGTCGGTGAGTCTGCCCAGCGTCAATGCCGCTTGGCTGGCTCCCTCAGCAGGAGCGCATCATGAATCAGGACGAAGAATTCTCAATTGAAAATCCAGAGGGTACGAACCTAGAACGCCTGTGGCAAGGCGTCGTGCTCGAATTCCCATTTTACGGCGGAAATGACTTTGAGCAACGGGCGATGCATAAGGTGCTCAGCAGCCGGAGACTCGCCAGCGGCCGGTTGAATGACTTGTCGGATCATATGAGAAGTTACATTGCCCGCTGGATCGCGGTGGGGTTCACCCCTGAACTGTATTGGGCCGTGAGCAGCTCAGTGCTGGAGGCCACCGAGTCCGCGCGGCGGTGTAGCAAGGGACCTGAAGACTCCAGCCGGCTGGAAGATCGGCTGCACCGGCTTGGCATTCTGGCTCCCAACCCGAGAGCCGGAAAGTACTACAAACGGCTGATGCACAGCGATGGCCCACCGACACTGAAAGATTTTGTTGATTGCCAGTATCCGGATCATGTGGTGCAGCTGGAACCTGAAGAATGGGCGGATTTCCCTCGGTACATGCTCTTCGGGACACCGTCGGCTGCGGTGCGAGAGTTTATCTACGGTGACCCCGGGCAGTAGCTGAATCCGGATTGTTCCGCGGGCCCTGCGCTCAGGGCAGGGCCCGCGGAACGGTCAGCGCGGTGCTTCGGGTAGCCAACCTTTTCCGGTCATTGGAACCGGCTAAACCAGAGGTTCATCCACGCTCAGGATCGTTGTGCTGGGCATCCGGGTCATTCTCGAACCCGCTAGGTATATTGTGCGAACGATCAATCCCCTGAACCCAACCGAAGTATGAGGCGCCCTCTTCATCGCCGGAATCATCAAATTCCGGATCACTGGTTCCTCCAAGGAAATTCCGGGTGAGCGTTGCCGCGTCGCTCATAAGTTCCTCTGCCGCCCCCAGCAGGTGTTGATCGCTTGGAACGTCTCCTGCGACAGCGGCATTCAGGATTGCTCGGCGTACCAGTTCCTTGGTAAACGAAGCGGTTGTTCCCTCGGTTCGCTCAGCGACCTCTTGAACCACATCTGCACGTGGATTCAGCTTGGCCGCATACAGCTCCAACAGGGCAATTCGACCGGCAAGTTCGGGCCGCGGAATCTCGACCGCAAGGTCAATGCGGCCGGGGCGTTGCACGAGTGCCTGCTCCAGTGAATCAACCCGATTGGTGGTGAGCAGGAAGGTGACATCTGCATCTGCTTCCAGGCCGTCCATGGCATCAAGAACCTCAAAAAGCAACGGCTGCGGGCCATGCCCGAAACCGCGGTCCTCGGCAATCAAATCGCAGTCCTCCAGCACCACAATCGAGGGCTGAAGTGCGCGGGCCATGGCCGAGGCTTGGGAGACCAGAGGCAACGTATTGCCATTGAGCAGGATGACCGTGTGTTCGGCCGCGGCCGAGGCTAAATACCTGACGGTATGTGTTTTGCCGGTGCCCGGAGGACCGTACAACAAGACACCACGTTTCAGGTGGGCGCCCAAGGCGGTTAATATGTCGCGGTGTTCTCCCACACCGAGGACTTGTTCTTCAATACGCTCCCGCAGGCCATCGGGTAGAACCAGTTGCTGCGCCGTGAAAGGTTCGCGGCGGTGGAAGGTGACACCGGCATTTGAATCCTGATAATCGCTGCTTTTGAAGGAGATGACGTGTCCCCGGAAAATGCTTGAGGTGCGTAGCTCGTTTCGAAATTCTTTGAGAAACGCATCCGTCGTGTTTTCATTGGGGCAGAGGATCTCCACCGAGGCTTCGGATCTCCCGTATTCCGGATTCGCCTTCCTGATCAGTACCGCTAACGGAGCGGATTGATAGTGAATCAGGTGGATGCCCAGCGAGAGGAATCGTTGTTGGCTGTCCGGACCCACAGCCAAGGATGTATAGGAAGGTTCGCCAACACAGGCCATGCCGTTTTCCGGAGAGAGCAGGTCGGCCAGATCGCTGTGGTGACGTTGCGGGCTGGAAATGCCAACAACGCGGGCGTGCGGATCAAGACCGGCAATGCGATCCAAGATGATGTTCGCATCAGCCAGTCGGTGCGGGCCGAACACCTCGGTGACCAGTGGCAGCGCAGTCGGCGAGACTCCCAGGTGCGTTTGCAGCACTGGGGCCAACAATTCTCCCGCGGGTGTGTTGTGGTACTCGCCAGCCAGAGTGGTCAGTTTGTTGAAAGAAGCCATAAAGGCACGCAGGTCTGCATCCATGAACCGAGCCTAACAGCGAAAGACTCCTAGTCGATAGGTAATTTATGGTTCTTTGACGGATTCGTCAGCGATGCAAGCGGTCAGGGAAACTAGTGCACCGAGTCTCAGCGAATCGTGGACGCATAGTCATCAAGGATTTGAAGAATGTTTTGATGCTGCCAGACGCGGTTCCTGCGCAATCCCGATGTCTCTTTCAGCACTCCTCGTTCGCTGAGTTTCGCAATGGCCCGTTGAGCGACCGCATCCGTGACTCCTAGGGAGTTCTTCAGATAGCTGGCGTTGATGATAGGTTGCGAGATCAGCAGGGAACGGATGTCAGTGCAGGGTTTCGAAGACTCCAGAGCGTTTTGTCTTAAACAGCCTTACTTTCACTTATCTGCTAAGTGATAGTAAAGATATTCCTTACTTTTACTTGTTCAGGGAGAGCCCTCGCCGCCGTAGCCGTTCCGTGTCGGGACTATCTGCACCCAGAGATGAGACTCGGTCTGTCGTTCAGCGGAGGGTTTCACCTCGGATGGAATCCCCATGGGGGACTACGTTCAGTGGATATGGTTCTGCAATCGCCCACAAATTTTTGAGTTCAAAATTCCCTGAAATGCACGGGATTCCACCAGTTGGCGTAAATCAATCGCAAGGATGACTTCACTTGTCGATTACGAGGGTTAGACTGGCAATCGCTCTTAGTTCGTCATGCCCTTAACCCGGAGGGTCATGGTGTCGAAGAGCCCGATGCTAGCGAGGACAAACCGATGCTTCTGAAGCTCATCCTGAAACATTCAAAACCCTATTCGGCATGGATTACCGCGGTCGTGATCCTGCAGCTGGCCACCACGATGGCCACCCTCTACCTACCCAGCCTGAACGCCAGGATCATCGACGTTGGTGTAGTCAGCGGCGATATCGACTACATCTGGCGCACCGGCGGACTCATGCTGGTGGTTGCCCTGATCCAGGTCGCCACTGCGGTGGCCGCCGTGTACTACGGTGCCAAGACCTCGATGAGCATTGGACGAGACATTCGCCAAGCCGTCTTTGAACAGGTCTCCACCTTCTCCGCCCAAGACGTCAACAAATTCGGCGCGGCAACGCTGATTACCCGTGGCACCAACGACGTGCAGCAGATTCAGATGCTGACACTGATGGCGTTGAACTTCATGATCAATGCACCAATCATGTCCGTAGGCGGCGTGATCATGGCCATCCGTGAAGATCCGGGACTGTCTTGGCTTGTCTGGGTCTCGGTGCCGGTCGTGCTCATCGTTGTTGGCCTGCTGGTCATCAAGCTGATGCCGCTGTTCCGCGACATGCAGGTTCGTATTGACGGTATCAACGGCGTGCTGCGCGAGCAGATCACCGGCATCCGTGTGGTGCGTGCCTTTGTGAGGGAACAGCATGAAACCGAACGTTATGACGATGCCAACCAGAAGCTGACAGACCTCGGTGTCAAGGTCGGTAACCTGTTTGTCCTGATGTTCCCGGCGATCACCATGATCCTTCACCTGTCCACCGCGGCGGTGCTCTGGTTCGGCGGGCACCGTGTGAACAACGGTGAGGTGGAAATTGGCGCGCTGACCGCCTTCTTGCAGTACCTGCTCCAGATTCTGATGGCAGTGATGATGGGTACCTTCATGGCTATGATGGTGCCGCGCGCCATGGTGTCGGCGGATCGTATCAGCGAAGTTCTGGATACCGAGCCGAGCATGCAGGACGCTCAGGAACACAACATCCAGCTTCCGGAACCGGGCACGGTTGAATTCCGGGACGTGAGCTTCGGCTACCCCGGGGCGGAAGCTCCGGTGTTGTCCAATATTTCCTTTACCGCGAAGCCCGGAGAGACCACCGCAATCATCGGATCCACCGGTTCAGGCAAAACGACGCTGCTGAACTTGATTCCACGCCTGTACGACACCACGGACGGCGAGATTCTTATTGGCGGTGTGCCGTTGAAGCAGCTGGGACGCGAGACCATCTCACAGAATATTTCTGCGGTGCCACAGCGTCCGTACCTGTTCTCCGGAACGATCTCCAGCAACCTTCGTTTCGGTGCGCAGGACGCCACCGAGGATGAGTTGTGGGAGGCGCTGCGGGTGGCGCAGGCCGAAGATTTTGTGCTTGAACGTGAGGGACAGCTGGAATCCGGCGTCTCACAGGGCGGTACCAACGTCTCGGGCGGTCAGCGCCAGCGACTGTGTATTGCCCGTGCCTTAGCGGCCAAACCGAAAACGTATCTTTTTGACGATTCGTTCTCCGCCTTGGACGTGAACACCGATGCCAAGTTGCGTGCAGCCTTGGCGGAACCGACCAAGGACGCTGCGGTGATCATTGTGGCCCAGCGTGTGTCCACCATTACCGGGGCGGATCAGATCCTGGTCCTTGACCACGGTGAAATTGTGGCTAGGGGAACCCACCAGGAGCTGCTTGAGTCCTCGGAAACCTACCAAGAAATCGTGACGTCCCAGCTCAGCGTGGAGGAGGTGGCCTAAATGGCGAAAAAACGTAGTAAAAACGAATCTCCTGCAAACGATGCGGACACCATGACCGCAATGGACGCCGAGTTGGCGGCCGTTGACGAGTTCGATACGGCCGCCGGCTCAGACGACTGGAGCGGCGGCGCTCCGGTGCGCAAGGCCCAGCACTTCTGGCCATCAGCCAAACGCCTGATCGGCCTGATGTCGCCATACAAACTCGGAATGGTCATCGTTTTTGCCTTGATCACCGTGTACGTCGTGCTGTCGGTAGTTGCCCCGAGGATTCTCGGCAAGGCCATGGACGTGATTTTTGCCGGCATGATTGGCAAAAACATCCCCGCGGGCACCCCTGCGGATCTGGTCATCCAACAGCTGCGGGATTCCGGCCAGGGAACCCAAGCCGACATGCTTTCCAAGGTCGATTTCGTGCCGGGTGAAGGAATCAACTTCACCCTGCTCTCGCAGTACATCTTGATTGTCCTGTCCATGTACTTCATCGCGTCGGTTTTCTCCTGGGCCTCGGGCTGGTTGCTGAACCGACTGGTGATGCGTGTGGTGTACAAACTGCGCAAAGACGTGGAGGACAAACTCAACCGTCTGCCGTTGAACTACTTCGACACCCGTCAGCGTGGAGACCTGCTCTCACGTGTGACCAACGATGTGGATAATATCCAGAACGCGCTGCAACAGGCACTGAGCCAGCTGGTGCAGTCGATCATGACGGTCATCGGCATTGTGATCATGATGTTTGTGGTGTCCTGGCAAATGGCGCTGATCGCGCTGGTGGCGTTGCCGCTGTCCGCGGCGGCCGCCGGCATCATTGGCACCCGGGCGCAGAAGCTGTTCACCGCGCAGTGGAAAAACACCGGTGCGCTGAACGGCCAGATCGAAGAGTCCTTCTCCGGACACGAGCTGATGAAGGTCTTCGGCCGTGAAGACGACATGGTTGACCGCTTCACCGCCCGCAACGAAGAACTGTACAAGGCGAGCTTCGGCGCGCAGTTCGTTTCGGGCATGATCATGCCGGTCATGAACTTTGTGTCCTACCTGTCCTACGTGGGTATCGCCGTGGTCGGCGGCCTGCGAGTCGCCTCGGGCACCATGAGCCTGGGCGATGCCACCGCATTCATCCAGTACTCGCGCGAGTTCACCCAGCCGCTGGGCCAGATCGCCGGCGTGGCGAACATGTTGCAGTCCGGTGTGGCCTCGGCCGAACGAACCTTTGAGCTGCTGGATGCCGATGAGCAGGACCCGGATGACGCAACGGCAACCCTGCCCGAGCGCACCGATGGACACGTGGCTTTCGAAAACGTGAGCTTCTCCTACACCCCGGAGAAGCCGCTGATCGAGAACCTCTCCTTCGAGGCGGATCCGGGGCACACCGTGGCCATCGTCGGTCCAACCGGTGCCGGCAAAACCACTCTGGTGAACCTCGTGATGCGATTCTACGAGTTGAACTCGGGACGGATCCTGCTTGATGACATTGACGTGACCGATCTGTCCCGCGCCGACCTGCGTTCAAAGGTTGGAATGGTGCTTCAGGATGCATGGCTCTTTGGCGGGTCCATCATGGAGAACATCCGGTACGGGCGTTTGGACGCGAGCGATGAGGAGGTGATCGAGGCTGCGAAGGCAACCTTTGTTGATCGTTTTGTGCGTGCTCTGCCGGATGGGTACGACACCATCATCGATGAGGACGGGACCAATGTGTCGGCCGGTGAGAAGCAGTTGATCACCATTGCCCGCGCGTTTGTCGCCAACCCTTCGTTGCTGATCCTCGACGAGGCAACCTCCTCGGTGGATACCCGTACCGAACTGCTGGTGCAGCAGGCAATGGCCGCGCTGCGCAGCGACCGCACCAGCTTCGTGATCGCCCACCGCTTATCCACCATTCGTGATGCCGACACCATCTTGGTGATGGAAGCCGGCCGCATTGTGGAGCAGGGAAATCACGAGCAGCTGCTGGCCGCCAAGGGTGCGTACTACAACCTGTACCAGTCGCAGTTCTCCGGCCCAGCCGAAGACGTGGACGCCAACCCCGACACCGCGGCAGTTCCTGTCACCGGTGCAGGGCCCGTCCAACAGGCGCCTCAGGCATCACCTGCACCGGAAACCACTGAGTAATCCGGCCAAGTGAGCAAGCCGTGGCCACGGAAAACCCTTCCGTGGCCACGGCTTGATCTGTTTAAATGCAAGAAGACCGGCATCGGGTGTTGAAATCCCTGCACCGGGTTTTCTTCTCCCGGAAATCGAAAACTCAGGATGCTTCGGTAAGCCCCGCCGGTTTGGTTCGGGTTGTGGTCTTCCACAGGGCACTGGCAACGATCCCCAGGAGCAGCGGGCCGGCGACGTTGAACACCCGCCAGATGATCAAGGCCGCCAACACCGGTTCTTGGACCACGTCGGTGCCGGCGACTTCGATACAGGCCACGGAAATAGCCACATCCACCACACCCATCCCGGACATGGGGAAAGCGGTGAGTGGAAAAGCGAAAAGGAAGGCCACGGCAATATCTGCCACGCTTAATGTCTGCGGGCTCAACCCGACAAAACGCATTGCCAGCAGCAGCAACAGCCCGTCGAAAAAGACCATCAGGTAGGAGACCGCCAAGGAGCGCGGAAAAGCGTAGGCGAAACGTGAGGACAGTTCGCGTTGGAAGTTCAGGCATTTTTGTCCCCACTCTGCCGGGCTCACTGAACGTTTGACCCGGCACACCAGCCTGCCGCACCCTTCGCCCAAGGCCTTGGCCGCTGAATCGGAGCGGGTCATGATCAATACGGCACCGATCAAGGCCGCGGCGATGAGCAGGCTGATGACATCAAGCCAGCGGAAACCTAGCTCGTGACCGGTGGCCAGCACCAGAATGAAACCAAATAGGGGAGCGGAGAACCGCACGATAAAAAACGTCATGGCGTTCATGGTGGTTCCGGCGATCGCCACCGGGGTGCGGATGCCCCAGGAAGAAAACATGCTCACCCGCAGGGCCACATCACTTGGCGGTGGGGCGAACGCGGTGAGCATGGTGGCCGAAAGATCGTTGAGGGTGGCGCGATACAG
Source organism: Glutamicibacter sp. NPDC087344 (assembly GCF_044744225.1). Lineage (NCBI taxonomy): Bacteria > Bacillati > Actinomycetota > Actinomycetes > Micrococcales > Micrococcaceae > Glutamicibacter > Glutamicibacter sp. NPDC087344. The sequence goes on from NZ_JBIUXY010000002.1 coordinate 233,881, forward strand.
CGAGACCCCTTCAATGTAGTAGGCCAGCGGGGCGGCATTGGCGACCTGACGCGCAAGCAGCACCAGCAGGAGAATCAACAGATGCCACCACGAAAGCTGAGACATGGCGCGGCCCACGGATTCCCAATCCATGGAACGCATCATGCGCACAATGGCTATGGTAACAACCACTCCCAAGGCGAAAAGGACTGTGCGGCGCAGCCACGCTTTGAGTGCGGGGTTTGTGGAGGACAATGGGCAGTCACCTTTCGCAGGCTACAGCCCGCCGTACACAAGTACAGCGGGCTGTTAATCGCAGACTTCAGTTCACTTCGACGGGTCGGGAATTTCTTCCGGACGGTAACGTGGCAGCCGGGAGGCAGGCAGCGCCGCGACGGCGCTTAAGCCAGCAAGAATCAAGAACCCTAAACGCAAGGTGCGCAAGCGCTGTTCTTCATTCAGTTCAACGGCCGCGCTGATTTGTTCATCGGTCGCGGTGGTTTCCGCCAACACCTTGCCCAGCTCATCATTGCTGATGAAGTTGATGTTATCCAAGGAAACCTGCGCTACCAATTCTTCGGGTAGTTCCGGGTGCTCGTTGACGGCCGTGGTGACGCCGGTTGAAAGCACCGTGACCAGCACCGCGCCCATGACGGCGGTGCCGACCGCAGAGGCGAGGTTCTGCGTGGTGCCGCGCAATGAACCAACATCTCCGGCGAGCTTTTTGGGCACCGCGGTGACCAGCACGTTGAATACCAAGGTCACCAGGGCGCCCTGGCCGATACCGAAAACAATCAAACCGATGATTGTCGGGAAGGTTTCCCAGTTGTTGGTCACCACAAACGAGAGCCAGATCAGTGCCGCAGTGGTCAAGGCGAAGGAGAACAAGGCGATGGCCCGCGGGGAGAAGCGGTTGTAGAAACGTACAATCAACGTCGCGGTGATAAAAACCGTCAGGTTGAACGGCATCATGGCCAGCGAGGTGTCGAAGGGCGTGCGCCCCTGGACTACCTGGATGTAGGTCGGCACGGTGAAGTTCACTGCCGCTTCCATCGCCACGATAATGAACATCGCATACACCGCTGAACGTTCGGTGGGGTTGGACAGGACGCTGAGGTCCACCAGCGGTTCACGGCCAGCACGCATCCGCGCGCGGGTGCGCATGAAAAATAGCTGACCGAAGACCACGCCGAGCACCACAAACACCGGGGCCGGTGACAGCGCACCCAGGGAGAACGGTGCGTTATCCGTGGCGGAGAGGATGCCCCACGCATTGAGATTGTTGAAACCCAACGTCAGCAGTACGATCGACGCGCCAATGAGTGCCGAAGCAACCAGGTCGATCTTGATTCCGGGATTGCCTTTGTCAGACCGCAACCTGAAACTGAGGACAAACACCAGAATCGCCAGTACCAGGGTCACTAGGAACACCGGTCTCCAGCCGACCAACGTACCCAGTGTGCCGCCAATCAAGAATGCACTCACCCCGGAGAACGCGCGAGCCGACCCCAAGGACCCAACGGCCGTGGCTTGTTGCTCGCCCCGGTAGTTTTCGGCGATTAGGGCCACCAGTGCCGGAACAATAATGGCCGCGCAGGCGCCGGCCACCACCTGTCCGCCGATGGCCCATCCCACGGTGCGCGAGAAGATCATCATGAGACTGGAGATGGCGAACAACGCCACCACGACCCGGAAAATCAGGACCCAGCCGATGCGTGCCCCAAGTTTTGCTCCGGTCATCACCAGTGCGGCGACGGCCAAGCCGTACACCACAATCGTGGAACTGACGGTGGTCGGAGGAACCCCGAAATCTTCAACCATGCCGCCCAAGGAGATCGGCAGGGCGGCAACGTTGAATGACATCAGCACCTGGGCTAAAAAGAGCCCAACCATGGGTGCCCAAGAGCGTTTCAGCTCAGCTTCGGTGGAGCTTGTTGTACTAGACATTATTTCCTTTCACTTGGGCGGACGATGCGAAAAGATTAAGACCCAGGGCCTTGGAGAGATACGCGCAAACACGCTGGCTGCGCACCGAATTTCCGGCGGAGTCCAGCGGCGGGGAGTACAAACCGACCGCCCCTTTCCCTGGGGAAATGGCGACCATGCCACCGGCGACCCCGGATTTGGCGGGCAGGCTGATTTCGAAAAGCCATTCGCCGCTGCGTTCATACAGGCCGCATGATGCCATGAGCGCCAAGGTATCCCGCGCGGTCTCCGCCCCGATGACCTGTTCACCGGTGACAGGATTAACCCCGCCATCGGCCAACGTGGCCCCCATGACCGCCAGGTCGTGCGCCGTCACCGAGAGTGAACACTGCCGGGTGTAGATGTCTACGATTTCCAGCGGGTCGCGGGTGATCCGTCCGTAGCTTTCAAGCAGGCGCGCGATTGCCTTGTTCCGGGTGTTGGTGGCCATCTCAGACCGGTAGACCTGGCCGTCCAACTCGAGCTGGCGCCCGGCGAACGCCGATAATCCGGAACGGATGTTTTCCCATTGCTCGGCGGCCGATTCACCGGGCATCATTGCGGTGGTGGCCAACGCGCCGGCGTTAACCATTGAATTCATCGGGCTGCCATTGTTCAGTTCCATCGCCATCACCGAGTTGAATGGCAAGCCGGTGTTGTTCACACCGATCTGCTGATGCAGCTGGGCATGTCCGGAGGATTCGCAGACCAAGGCAAAAACAAAAGCCTTGGAAATTGATTGGATGGAGAACTTCAGTTCGGTGTCCCCGGCGGGATAATGTCCACCGAACACATCAATCAGGCTGATGCCGAACCAGTTCGGATCTGCTTCGGCGAGAATGGGGATGTAGTCGGCCACGGCGCCATCGGTATGCCCTGCATAGCGGGCGTGCGCCTCGGCGACAGCCTGCGCCACTCGTTCTTTGCTGGGTAGATCACCGGTGAATGATCGCTGGAGTACGTCATGGGTGTCGGCTTCGAACATGTGGCTCCTTAGACTGCGAAATCTGTGGCACTGCAAGGACCTAGAGCGAGTCGAGGACCTGATCGACGTCGGCAAAACGTTTCACCGAGGGCTTCTCGATCAATTGACCTCTTGCACAAACCATAACCGGATATTCGAAACTGCGCAGATTTTCTAGCGGGTTTTCAGATAACACCACAAAGTCCGCAGCCAGCCCTGGACGCAACGCACCGGTTGTTTCTGCAATCCCGAGGATCCGGGCATTCATTCCGGTTGCCGAATGCAGTAGCTGGGCTGCGCTGATCCCTGCGTAGCGCGAGGCATAATCCATTTCGCGCCAGGTGCCGGAGTGGGTGAGGCAGATCAGTTTCTAATCCAGCCCCAAAGGGGGAAAATGAATGCTGGGACCTGATAATCCATGGCGGTCAGTGGCAAGATGATGAGCGTGGGAGTGCACAATAGTTCGTGCCACGCTGCGACTTCGCAATAGAAACCAAATGCGGAAGGGCTCGTGAGCGCATCGGAACTCACCTATTTGTTTGTCTCTCGGCCACGGTTAGGTCCGAACGCATGGAAGCACGGAGCGCAAAACTGGTTTTGTTCTCGCCATTGCGCAAGAAATGATCAACGAACACTTTGGCAGAAAATTGGCAGTCGTTGCATCGTGGCTTTCGACTCCGAACAGACGTCTGGCTCAAACTCCGTCCAGCCCATTACTGATTTCCTAACTTTTCAGAGTTCAGTATCAGGCTGGACGGATTCGAAAAACCAAGAACGATTAGCCCATCTGTGAGATTTCTTCCTTGCGTTTGTCTGCCTGGACTTCAGCGAAGTCGGTCGCGTCCAAATCAGTGTCAAAGGCTAACCCGAAGCCGACCACATAGCGTCCTACAGCGGGAGAGAGCCTGAACAGCGAGAAGTCGAGGGTGCGCAACAGATCCAGGAGGCTCTTTTTGAAACGTACGTTGAGTTGTTCGAATACATCTTCAAAGTCGGTTTCGTCCTCGATGACCTCTACATCGCAGAGAAAACGTGCTCGTTCACGGGCGAATAGGTTTCGTGAGGTGTTTTCATCAGCCAGCATCATTGCGTTGACTTTTTTGGCGGCCTTCAAATGCCAGTAATGTTCAGCGATTTTGGAGATGTACACATACATTTCTCCATCGCGGATGACGAATGGCGCGTATGAGATGAACGGCAAACCTTGATCATCCAAGGTGCTTAGCACTAGCGTCTGGCAGTTGTTTCGGAAAGCCAGATACGCCTCAGAACGTTCATCGAGCGACAGGGAATCAGCCATATGTCCTCCTCAGGACTCAAATAATTTGTGGTGGTGTGTGCAAAATACTAAATACGCTCAATAGGGTGGATTCTCGTAGCGCCGTCGGCACCCTGCGTGATTTCTGCCCGTACTTGATAGACATCGTTGAGCATCTGGTGGGTCAGGATCTGCGACGGTGCACCGTTGCCAACTACCTGCCCGTGGCGAAGCATGATCAGCTGATCGCTGTAGGCGCTGGCGTGGTTCAAATCGTGCAACACCATAACAACCGTAAGTTTTTGCTCTTGGTTGATCTTCACGACAAGATTCAGCACTTCAAGTTGGTGCGCGATATCCAGATAGGTGGTTGGCTCATCGAGCAACAGGATTTTCGGGCGTTGGGCCAGCGCCATGGCAATCCATGCTTTCTGCGACTCGCCCCCAGAGAGCTGATTGACCTGTCGTAAACGTAGATGCTGTAGCCCGGTGTGTTCCAAAGAATCATCGATGATCGCTCGGTCCTCGGCGGTCAACGTACTGAACCAGCGGTGATGCGGATACCGGCCAAATGCAACAAGCTCTTCGACGGTTAGATCGCTTGGGGCCTCATGGCGTTGGCTGACTAAGCATAGTGAACGAGCCAGTTCGCGGCGGGAAAAGCTTGATAGCGACTTGCCCTGAAGGGTGATCAGCCCCTTGGCGGGGGTGAGTAATCCGGCAACCGTCTTGAGGATCGTTGATTTTCCTGAACCGTTGGGCCCCAGGATTGTCGTGATCTTGCCAGCGGGCACCTCAAGGTCGATTCCTTGCAGCACGGGCTGGGAACCGTAGTTTACGGACAGCGATTCAAGGGCAATCATGAGGCTGTGGACCTCCGCAGCAGATACAAGAAATAGGGTCCACCAGCTACCGCCATCACAATCCCGGCCGGGATTTCCAATGGCGGAACCAAGGAGCGCCCGAGCGTATCAGCCAGGAGCAGCACCAAGGCGCCGAAGAGCAACGACAACGGAAAGTAGAAGCGCGCATTGCTCCCCACGATCAGTTTGGCCATGTGCGGAACAACGAGCCCCACAAAACCGATGATGCCAACAGTAGAAATCGAAATTGATGCCAAATAGACCGCAGTTCCACACAACAACAAACGAGTCCTGGTGAGGTCCTGACCGAGGGTATGCGCGGTTTCCGCTCCAAGCCGCAGTACGTTCGCTGGACGAATACAACAAATCAGCAGAACCCATCCGACCAGAGAATAGGGTAACAACGTTGCCGCGTCGGACAAGCCCTTCCCGGCAAGCGATCCGTTCATCCATGACATCGCCGACGGTAGCTTGTCGCTATTGAGCAACGACAGCAGGCCCGTGATCCCGCCAAAGACGGAATTCACCGCAACACCGGCAAGGATGACACGAATGGGGGTGACACCTTTGGAACGGTCCCAGGCAAAAGCGAAAACCATCACGGTTGCAATGGAGCCTCCGACCATTGCTGCCACAGGAAGCATTGACAGATGCTGTGGAGCTACCAGCAGTATGAACAAGACGCAGACAGATGCTCCCGAAGACACTCCCGTTAGCCCTGGGTCGGCCAAAGGGTTGTGCATGGCGCTTTGCAACAGAGCTCCGGACGCTGCCAAGTTGGCGCCGATCAGCAGGGCCAAGGCAATTCGGGGGATACGCAGATCCCACACGATGGTGGCTTCGACTCCCGAAGAAAGGCCTGTTAGGGCTTTTACGGTCTCACTCAGATTAAGATGCACCGATCCAATGCCCACCGCCAAGAGCGAGGCAAGAACAAGGATTCCGGCGGCGCCGAGGATGATCGTCAGACGCCTTGCATTGGCGCTACGAGTTTGCAGACCACCGTTGGCGGCGGAAGCCTTGAAATTCCGAGATTGTGTTTCGAGGGTCATGAACCCAACGCTGCAGCCATGTTGGAGATGGCTTCAGGCGCATCCGTGATCGAAGATATTCCATAGAGTTCAAAAGGCAGTGCATGGATCGCGTCATTCTTTGACGCGCTCACCTTGCCCCATGCTGGCTGTTCGGCAAGTTCCTTCTTCACTCCATCCAACACTGCTTCCGCGTCGCCGTGCGCAAGAATGAGGACGACATCTGGATCCTGGGCGATCACCTGTTCCATGCTCAACGGGGTGTAGGACTCTTCCTGCCCAAGTAATGCTGCAACATTGGTAGCGCCCAGATCATTGGCGATTTCACCAGCAAAGGTGTTTTCTCCCATCACCATCAATTCCCCGGGGGACCCGAACAACATCAAAACCTTCTTTGGATTCGTTTCGCTAACAACGGTCGAGGCCTCTTGCTGCGCCTGATCAACCTTTCGTACGAGTTCACGCGCTTGATCCTGGGAATCAAAGAGTTCGCCTAGTGCCAAGGCTGTTGCTTCCAGCTCAACAACTGAATCTGTTGGAAGGTTGCTACTTTCCAAATTCAAAGGTTTGATTTTCTTGTCAATGGACTCGCCAATCGAGGCAGGGCTAAGTATGAGATCCGGGGCTAGTTCCGCGATTTTTTCGAGGTCGGGTTCCACCGAATTACCGATTTGCGGCAAGTCTTTTGTGCCTTCGGGCAAGGGATTCTGTGAGGTGGGGACCCCAACTAAAGGAACATCAAGCGCATCCGCGATTTGTGTCAATCCAACAGACATGGAGACCACACGTTTTGGCGCTTGGGAAGGTAGCGCGGCGCGACTTGTTTCGAGTGCCTTTTGCAGGAGTGAATCCTTTGCCGCCGGAGCGTGGGTTGGTGACGCCTCAGTCGAAGTGCTCCCTGAGGTGCTTGATTGGCAACCTGAAAGTGCAAGTGTTGTCGCGGCAACGATGGCAACGCACGGCAAAGCAAAACGCATAGATACTCCCTTGGATTTACTCGAAAACGATAAGGGTAGGCTACACAGATATTAATGAATTAACCTAATTTTTCAGGCTCGATCGACGGGTGGATACCGTGTAGCATATGGATCGAAATTTCTAATAAAACTACAGGTCAATCGGGCTTCTAGGTGCATCTATCGACTAATGCTCAACTGTCGAGGAAAAATAAATAGTATGAATATCCTCCGCTTATTAGGTCAGTATGCGTGTGCTTTGCTGACTGAACCGTGTCCGCTCAAGGTCATGAGAGTCATTGCTTCGTGACGTAATGTGCCGCCCTAAAACCTCGCGCGTCCCGTGACGGGTCTGATAAGCGCGCACTGTCCCGCGTCCGGGTGGGGGGTGGTCAACGGGCGACAGCTAGGGAGATGGATGGTTCAATACACCGGCTCGATTTTTGAGCCAGTCTGAAGTTGAGAAATTCGGTGCTTTCAAACGGGAGATGTGTGCAGGCATCAACGAGTTTTCGCCGCGCGATGTTGATGCTGAACGGCTCACCGATCGAACAGGAGTTTTCCGGTCGCGTGTTCCCGTTGCGCCCTGGTCTTGGCTGAAGAATGTCGTCTCGTGGTGCAATGGATCGTGATCTTAAGGCAGCTGGAATATTTTGTGGCGTTGGCCAGGGAACAGCACTTCGCGCGGGCCGCGGAGGAATGCAGTATCTCGCAGCCGGCGCTTTCCGAATCGATTCGGAAGCTGGAAGCAGGACTTCAAGTTCCCTTGGTACGTCGGGGGCATGCCTTTCAGGGGCTGACCCCGGAGGGTGAAGTGGTGTTGCGCTGGGCCCAGCGTCTGCTGGCTGATCGCGATGCGATGAGCCAAGAAGTCGCAGCGTTGCAATCCGAACTGTCGGCAACCCTGCGGTTAGGTGTGGTGCCAGCGGCTTCCTCCACGGTTGCGCTGCTTTCCGACGCCTTTGCCAGGGCCAATCCCAAGGCGAAAATCCATATTCAGGGCAGTCTTCGATCCACCGAGATCCTGGCCCACATCCGCAGCTTCGAACTTGATGCCGGGCTCATCTACGCAGAGCCAGACGAACTTGGCGGGTTGCTGGCAGTTCCGCTGTACCGCGAAGAACATATCTTGATTACTGCGCAAGGCATGCTTGAATCAGCTGGGGCACCGATGCCCGTTCGGGAAGTGATTGATCTTCCACTGTGTCTCTTGGATTCTTCCATGCGTGGACGCCAGATGCTGGATGAAGTACTGGTAACCCATGGCCGGAACGCTTCACCGCGTATTGAATGCGATTCCATTGTGACGTTGCTGGCTCAGGTGTCCACCGGACGCTGGGCGAGTGTGGTCCCCGTGCAATGGCTTGAACCATTAGGTGAACTTCCCGGCCTGGTTCGAACGCCCCTCACGAACCCCCAGATTACGAGCCAAATTAGTCTTGTGATGAATGAGCATCAGCCGTTGCCGCTGATATTACGCGCATTACTCTCTGCGACAGCGGACATTTATCCGAGCGTAACAAAGCATCTTGACAAGGGATGATAAGAGTTTCCGATTGAACAATCAAAGATAATACTTGGACACGATCAAACGATTGATGCGACTCTAAATGAGCAGAATCGTTCCTTACCGCAGGAAGCTGCGTGATAACCAAGGAGCGAGCATGAACAACCAGACGAATGTGCCTCATGAACCGGCCAGTAGTCCGAGAGCCCGAGTGCTGAGCCCTGCGTTTGCGGCTTTGACTTGGCGGCGTTTTCTGTTGGCGCACAGCCCGGAGATTCGTCCAGCGCTGCGCGTCGGGTTTGGCTTGGCCATCCCCGGCGCAATTCTCATGCTGATTGGCCACACGGACTTGATGGTCTACGCGGTCTTCGGCTCGGTTGTCGGGATGTACGGACGCAGCCAGCACCGGCTACAGCGGCTCAAAGATCAGTTATTGGCCGGAGCCATGATGTTATGCGCTGGCGTGAGCGGTATTATCCTGGCACCGTGGGGACTGGACGGCTGGGCTTTGGTGGCCGGAGGAATCTTCTGGGCCTCGGCCAGCTCGCTGACCGCAGATCGATACGGTCTGAAACCGGGCGGTTCCTTCTTTCCGGTATTTGCCTTTGGTGCGCTCGCGTCGCTCCCGGTGGAGCAAGCACCGTCGCTAGGCGGTCTTGCCGCCTTTACGCTGACCGCGCTGATTGGTGTCATCCTGGGACAGACCGCACGCTTTGGCTCAACAGCGCAAGATCCTTTTGGACATGATCCGATTCCTTGGCCGGATGCACTACGCCGCGCCACCTGTTATGCCTGTGTTGTGCTCTTGGCTGGAGCACTGGGCATCGGCCTGCAGTTCGATCACCTGCAATGGGTTATAGCCGGCTCAGTTGTGCCACTTGCCGCGGGCAACGCCCGAGGCCGCTTGAGCCGCGGAGTGCACCGCGTGGCCGGCACCGTGGCGGGGTTGGTGGTCTTGCTGGGAATCTACTATCTGCAGCTACCAGACCTGGCGCTGGCCTTGGCAATCATCCTGTTGATGTTCCCCACCGAGGGGTACATGACCAGGAACTACGGCCTCGCGCTGAGCTTCTTCACCCCGCTGATCATGCTGATGTTGGAACTTGCCGACCCAAGTGTGAACGCCGAAGTTTTGTGGGAGCGGGCGTTGGGAAATCTTCTCGGGGTGCTCGCCGGAATCCTCGGTGCGCTGATTTTCGATCGAAAACCCCGTTGACCGTGTTCTATCCGTGCGCTGGAGATATAACATCGTTGGGTATCTCACGCTTCGCACCGTGAGCGATCCTCGCACCGTCATCAAGGAGCCCCCTAGCCATGAAATTTTTCAGCAGTTCAGCACGAGGCCTGCTTGCCGCAACCGCGAGTGCGCTGTTGGCCGGAGCATTAGCAGGGGGCTCATCGGCACCTGCCGCCGCGCTTCCGGCGCAACGGGTATCGGCCACGGCACCCGGCTATCTCCAGGTTGCTGCCGCCAAGACGGTGACACAGGTAAAAACCACAAATAATCTGAATATGCGTGCAGGTGCCAGCACCAGCACCCGGGTGATCCTGACGATCCCCGCAAACAAAACCGTCGCGGTCAAGTCCCAAGCAGCCAAGGGCTGGTACCAAGTCACCTACAACAAAAAGACCGGCTGGATTTCCAACAAGTACGCCAAGGTCACCAAAACGGTTTCCACGTCACCGCCCTCCAGTGGAACAAAAAGTGTGAAGCTGTGGGTCACCCCAAAATCGACGCTAAATATCCGCAAGGGCTCGGGCACTAATTATTCTGTGGTGGGCAAGATCAGCAAGGGGCAACCGGCCTACGCGACGTCCAAGGCCGCCAACGGCTGGTACAAAATTTCCACTCAAGGCACCACCGGATGGGTATCGGGCCAATACGTGAGCACGTGCTCCACGGGGTGCGAGATTGATGCTGGCCCATACACCACCAACCGTGCCGGACTGTCCGATCGCTACTTCACCAAGTCCGCTGGGGCAGATCTCTACGCCTCAGTCAACGGCAAAAAACGCATCGGCGACATCCCCAAAAACTCGATTGTGTACCGCGACGCGGCCTGGGAAAAGAAGGCGGGCCCCGTTTCTGGCTGGTACTACGTACACACCCAAGGGGCGGATGGATGGATGAAGGCTTCGGCGCTGAAGCGAAGCACCAACGCTAAAACCGCCAACTCTTCACAAATCACCCGCACCCAAGTGCAAAAGCAAGCCAACGGGAAACTGTCCGAGTCGATGCTCGTGGCGTTGAGCTGGGACAAGGAAAAGACGCTCATTGCGGCCCCGGCCGCAGCCGACCTCGGGCGGTTGAACACCGCATTCAAGAAAAAATTTGGCAAGAACCTCGACATCGACCTGGCCTACCGGACACTGGAGACCCAGCAGTTCTTCTATCAGGAGCTGGGCTCCTATATCGCGGCCAAACCGGGAACCTCGAACCATGGGTGGGGGCTGGCAATCGATGTACCCGAGTCGTACCATTATTCGTTCAAGGGCAAATACTACAAATGGCTGAAAGCCAATTCAAAGAAGTACAACTGGGTGCACCGGAAGAATTTGGAGGAGTTCCGCTCTGACGGAAGTCGAAACCCCTACGCGGAAGCATGGCACTTCGAATACGTCGGCAAATAAAAATTTTGTCTGTTTTGGTGATATCGAAAATCCGGTCCCAAAGTTAGTTACCTTGTAGATGACAGTTCATGCCGGCACGTAGCGTGACGGTTTTGCTGACGTTGAACTCATTTGGTTTTCTAAGGAGTGGAACAAGGCATGTCAGATAGTACTGCGCCAACTACCGGCGCCAAAGTCACTGCAGAATTTTTGGGAACATTCGTTCTAGTTTTCGGAGGCTGTGGTTCGGCGATTTTCGCGGCCAAGGTTATTTCCGATGAAACCATCAACATGGGTATTGGGTTCCTCGGTGTTGCTTTAGCCTTCGGCCTGACCGTTTTGGTCATGGCCTACGCCGTGGGACACATTTCCGGTGGACATTTCAATCCGGCGGTCACCGTGGGCACCGCCATCGCTGGTCGCACCGCATGGAAGGATGTTCCAACCTACATCATCACCCAGATCGTGTCGGCTTCGGCAGCGGGAGCGGTGCTGTACTGGATTGCCAGCGGCAAGGACGGTTTCAATGCAGTTGAGTCCGGTTTCGCCAGCAACGGCTACGGCGATCGTTCCCCAGACGGTTACACCATGGTTGCCGCTCTGGTAGCTGAGATCGTGTTGACCGCGATCTTCCTATATGTCATCTTGGGATCCACCGACAAGCGTGCACCCAAGGGCTTCGCCCCAATCGCCATCGGCCTGTCGTTGACGCTGATTCACCTGGTTTCCATCCCCATCACCAACACCTCGGTCAACCCAGCCCGTTCGCTGGGTGTCGCATGGTTCGCCGGTGGCGAGGCGCTGGGCCAGGTATGGCTGTTCATTGTGGCTCCGATCATCGGTGCAGCTATTGCCGGTGCAAGCTACAAAATGCTTGAACCAGCAGTGAAGCTTGCCACCAGCGAAGGCTACGACACCAAGTAAGCTCGTAGATCCCGGTGAGCGCTCAAAGAGCCTTGGGCCATTCACGCGATGAGATTGGTCCAAGGCTCTTTGGTTTTGGTTGCAGGAAACTATGGCTGTTTTTGAACTGTTCTCAGGAACAACGCTCGCCGTTGGATGGGAACTGCGCGGTTCCTCCAAATACCGAATTGGAAAATGCCACCAGGTCCGCGTTGAGCGCCGAGTCGGCGCCGACCAATGGCATATGGTCCAGCCCTTCATACTCCTTGTAGGCTGCATTGCTGTTGGCCGCACAAAGATTCGCGAAGAACCCCTGCTGCATCTGCGGCAGCACCAGCACATCGGCCGCGCCCTGGGCGATAAACACCGGGACGTCTGCCGGGTACGGGGCCGAATTGTCCTCAAGCCTCGCTCCCAGCTCCCCGGTCATCTCGGCTGCGGTGAAAACCGGCTCGAACAGCTGGCTGGATTGGGCCAGCGATGTGAGCACCTCGGTACCGTAAAAACAGTTCTTCGAAATCCGGTCGACAGCTTTTCTGATGGAATGCGGCAGGTTTTCTCGGATACCGAGTTCCGGGTACAGCTCGTCCCAACTTGTGGCCATGTAGCTGCTGATGACCTTTCCGGCGGTCGAATCGGCAACGGAAACAGCCAGCTGTTTGAGATCGGAAGCGGGTGCCATTGCGGCTACCCCAAGCACCTCAAACTCTGGCGCATATTCAGGTGCTGCCTGCGCGCTCGCCAGGGCGGCATGTCCTCCCTGCGAATGTCCCCAAATCACCGTCTGATTGCTCAGCGTGGTTCCCTTGCTCACCGTGGGAGACAGCTGCCTGGCTGCGCGGGTGGCATCAAGCACTGCGTGTGCCTCGGCTTCCGGGACAAGGTAAGGATGCGGTCCGGTGGTGCCCAGCCCAACATAGTCGGTGGCAACAACTGCCCAGCCGTGTGCAAGCATGTCTGCGCGGGCGCTAGCTGGCCCATCATCAAATGGTGTGGCGCTTTGGGACAGTCCGCACCGAGCCGCCACTCCCTTGGTTCCGTTGGCCCAGGAAATCACCGGAAGTTCTCCCATGGCATTCTTCGGGAGGGTCAGAATCCCGGAGGCAACCGCCGGGCCACCGTCAGAGTTTGTGGTGGTGTAGAGCATCCGCCAAGCGTTGGTTTCCGGGAGCATCCCCTTGGACAACGGTTCAGCCCGAATAAGCTGCCCTGGAGCTTCAGGTACATTTGCCGGAGCCAAATAGAATGCATCGTTCACGGTGTTTTGGCCAGTTGAATGCAGCCAGGCAGTGACCGCACCCAAACCCAATACGGCAACTAATCCAATGATGGCTAGGGTTGCCATCCCCAGGCTCACCGTTTTCCGCAGCCACCGAGGGGCCGAGAAATTGCCGTTGCTCAGTGCCGTCAGCAGATACCGGGCACCGCGAATGACCAGCCATGCACCGAAAGCGATTCCCAGCACCCACAACGAAAGTTTTGGCCAAAAGATTGTGAGCACAGCGCCGAATATTCCGGTCAGTGCGGTGAGTATCCCACGGAAAATAGGCTTATGGTGCCCGGTGAGAACTTCACCGAACTGCAGCAGTCCTCCAATCGCCAACGCGATCGAAGCTGCCAGCGCCAACGCCGGCAATGTTGCCCCGCGCCACAAAAGGAGGATCACTCCAGCGGCTACCAGCACAGCACCCGAGGTCCATGTGGGGAAACGGCGGATACCCACTTCGCCGGACTCAGTGAAATTCAGCAACCCGGTGACAATCAACCCGGCACTGACAAGCCAAATCATTTGGGCTGTGGTGTTATACGAATCGCTCATAAGCAGCACACCAACCGTTAGCAGTGCTACCCCAGCGACAGTCCGAAATAGTCGTGTATTTGACCAGGCCGACGCCATCAATGAGTCCTCTCGATCAGGTGGCAACGATGAGGCTCGTAGCCGAAAGATTTGCGCCAGGTGCAGTGAGGCTGGAGAACCTGCAAATGAAAACCGCGCGCTGGTCTGAGCCTACTATGCGGGGATTTTCTGCTTGAGCGATGCCAGTAAATACTCCGCTCAAAGCAGATGATGCATTTGATGCTACCGGTTAAAGTTTGCACAAGTGGGAATGGAACATGGATGAATTCCTTGGCGCGGAAGTTTGTTCGTGTCGCTAGGAGATTGAAATTGGCGTCTGAGGCCTTGCCGTCGAGTACTGCGGCGTGTATTCGCCCGAATCGACCGCAAAACGTCGTTCATTATGCCCACGTGTCCAGGGCGCCATGGCAGGTGCGGGAAGCATCGCGTCGGCCCAAGTCGACATTTCGTCTTGGACCTGTCTGGTGGGGCCGAAACATAGTAAAAAACCGTCGGGCATCGGTTTGGTGAACGAACAGATCACGCTGCGAGAATTACGCTCTAGTCCGAACACCTGCCTGACGTAGTTTCCCAAGTTACCTTACGTCACTACCCGGTGAGTTGGTCCGGTTTCGATGGCCTTGCGGCCGGTTACTTCTTTTTCTTGGGTCGAAGCCACGGGGCCATGGAACCAATAATGAAGCCAACAAGGATCAGCGCCAGAACCCAGAGCCAACCTGGCATTGTCAGATGCACGCCGAGGAGGTTAAGCGTTGCCTGCTGCAAGTTGGAAAAAATGAAAACCAGCGAAACGAGCACCAGCACGATCACAAGAATTCGTTTCGGTGTAAAGAACGACCCACCTGTTTTCGCGGGATTCTGCTCGGCCATGTTGCCTCCTGAGAATGAAAGTGATGCACTGCTTGAAGGAAAGTGTAGTTCGCGTATCCTCTTGTCAGAGGCTGATGACCTAAATCTATGCTAAACGGCGCCAAAAACCCGGTTGCTGGTGTTCGAAAATCCATACCCGTTTGGAGACGCGCGATTGCTCAATGTCCATAGGCAGGTGAGCGGAGTTCAATGAGCGATGCCTGAGGTCCTAGACGGCCCCGGAAACTTGCCCGGGACGTTACCGCTTTGCGGGTGTTGGAATCTAGGTCACGTGCGCTTCGGAACACAAACTCTGCTGATCCTCAGCCTGGGCGGTTAGGCTAGGGAGCATGCAACAGCTGCCTGAGTACCCGAACTATCAATTTGTTCCACGACGCAGACAGCGTGTATTTGAGGCCGGACGGTTCACCCGCGGAGACTTCTTTACGGTGCTGGCCTACCTGGTCTTTTTTGTGGCCGGAGGGGCCGGACTGATCGGGTTGATCCCCGGATACATGCAGGCCTTTGAGACCGAGCAGCAGGCGCTCTTCGGGATCAACCTGATCATCTACGTGACATTTTTTGTGTTGGCCATGATCCAGTGCGGCCCGCAGTTTTTCGAATCGTTCAAAACCATGCGGTATTACCCGTGGGCCAAGTGGCTGATGCTTCCTGGCGGATGGATCATCACCATCATCTCCACCGCGATCGTCTCTCTATTCGTTGGGCAGGTTGCCACCAGTGAAAACCAGGCGTTATTGGAGGAGATGTCCACCGCGGTGCCGCTGCCGGTCATGCTGGTGGTGACCGCCCTCTTTGGCCCGTTTGTGGAGGAGTATCTTTTCCGTCATCTGCTGATCGGCAAGTTGTCGCGCAAACTCAACGTCTGGGTTTGCGCGGTGATTTCGGTGTTGCTGTTTGCCGGTATCCACTTTGTTGGCGCCGGCATTGGAAGCTGGACCGAGGTGCTTCCCTATCTCATGCTGGGTGTCATGATGTCCGTGGCCTATATCGTTACCGGGAAATCCATGGCGTATTCTTACATGCTCCACGTGATCAACAACGGCATCGCGCTGCTGATGGTGTATTTGGTGTATCCGCTGCTTCCGCAGGGGATCTAAGCGGTGCCTTTCAGCGGTCATGAGCCCGGAAGCCGGGCATATCGCGGAATGCTTCTGGCCTTGTTCGCCGGAGGGGTCGCGACCTTTTCCCAGCTGTACGCGGTGCAGGGGCTGCTGCCGGTAGTCGCCGAATACTTCAAGATTTCATCCTCGGATGCGGCCTTGACGGTGTCTGCCGCGACATTGGGACTGGCGTTAGCGGTCACTCCCTGGGCGATCATCTCCGACGGGATTGGCCGGCGCAAGGTCATTGCCATCGCCTTGGTCGCCTCGGTGGTACTGGGACTGCTCAGTACCGTTGCCCCGAGTTTTCAATGGCTCGTCGGGATCCGTTTCCTGGAAGGCCTGGCTTTGGCCGGGGTGCCGGGCAGTGCACTGGCCTACCTGGTCGACGAGGTGAGCGTGAAGTCGGTGGCGGTGGCCAGTGGCACCTACATCTCGGGCACAACACTCGGCGGGTTGGCAGGACGTTTGGTGGCAGGTTTTGCGGGCGAACCGGCCGGCTGGAGGTGGGGTGTCGCCGCAGTGAGCCTGATGGCCGCCCTGGCGACACTGTTTTTCCTTTACAAGGCACCGGCCGCTCAGGGTTTTGCCCCGGTCCACGATCAGAACCTGCGCACTATCGGCGCGAAGTTCGCCCAAGCGCTGCGCGGGCGAATGGTGCTGTTGTATGCACAAGGGTTCCTGCTCATGGGCGGATTTGTGGCCGTGTACAACTACCTGGCGTTCCGATTGGAAGCGCCGCCGTTCCTGATTCCCACCTCCTTGGCCGCACTGGTTTTCCTTGCGTATCTTTCCGGGACCTATACCTCCGTGCTGAGCGGCCGAATTGTCACCAGGCTCGGACGGAAACGTACCTTGCTGGTGAGTATCCTGACCAGCTTTGCTGGCCTGATGATTACCCTGAGCGGGAACCTCATCCTAATTATCGCAGGGCTGCTGATTTTCACCGCCGGGTTTTTCGCGGCCCATGCAGTGGCCAGCGGATGGGTGCCGGTGCTTGCCTCAGGCGCGCGAGCGCAGGCCGCGAGCCTGTACAACCTGTTTTACTACATCGGTTCCTCGGTGCTCGGTTGGTTGATCGGTATTCCGTTCATGAAATACGGCTGGCCGGTTGTGGTGTTCTGTGTTGCCGCCCTGCAATTGATTGCGATCCTTCTGGCTTCCCTCCTGCGATCCAAAAAGGTTCTTTGACAAGGTAATTCCAAATATATTCAGAATTTGGAATGTATCAGTTTTGAGCCTTCGACTGGCCCGACCTGAACTCTCTCGCGGGGACTTCGCGGGATCGCACAGCGCCAGGGGAGCCATGGAAAAACTGACCGCTTGCAGCCGATGAATGGCCATTGGGGGTGCGGCTTCGTAGAGTTGGGTGGGTGAGTTCATCATTACCCGCAGAATCCAACCGCAGCATCTCCCGCCAAATCTTGGCTCTGGCAGTCCCCGCCCTGGGTGCGCTGATTGCCGAGCCGCTATTCCTGATCGCTGACACCGCCATCGTCGGCCATCTTGGTGTCGCAGAGCTGGCTGGCGCCGCGCTGGGAACCACGGTGCTGCAAACTGCCGTGGGCCTGATGATTTTTCTGGCTTACGCCACAACTCCGGCGGTGGCCCGGGCCCTTGGCGCCGGGCAACCTGCCCGGGCGATGGCAGCGGGTCGAGACGGCATGTGGTTCGCCGTAGCGCTCGGCGTCCTGCTGACGGTCGCCGGGTATTTGGGTGCGACCGGCATCGTTCGCGCCATGGGCGCTGAAGGACAGACGGCGGCTTTTGCCGTTGACTACATCCACTATTCGTTGCCGGGGCTGACCGCGATGCTGCTGGTGTTTGCCGCCACGGGTATCCTGAGGGGTTTGCAGGACACCAAAACCCCGCTGGTGGTTGCCACCGTGGGCTTTGGCCTGAACATCGTCTTGAACTTTGCCCTGGTTTACGGTGCCGGAATGTCTGTGGCCGGTGCGGCGCTGGGCACTTCCATTGCCCAGTGGATGATGGCCCTGGTGTATCTGTGGATGATTCTGCCCCGAATCCGCCGGGAAAAGGTGTCCTTGGCGCCCAGCTGGGCCGGATTCATCTCTACCGGCCAGGTCGGCTCATGGCTGATGCTTCGAAACCTGACCATGCGCGCGGCCCTGCTGCTCACAGTGGTGGTAGCGACCAGCGCGGGCGAGCAGACGCTGGCGGCCCACCAGCTGGTGTTCACGGTGTTCTCCTTCCTTGCCTTCGCGTTGGATGCGTTGGCGATCGCCGCGCAGGCGATGATTGGCAAGGAACTGGGCCGCGGGGATGCGCAGCAGGTGCGCAGGCTGACCGGAATCATGAGCCGGTGGGGGATCTACTTCGGGCTTGCCACCGGGGTGTTCCTGATCGCTACCTCATGGGTGTTCCCGATGATTTTCACCACCGACCGGCAGATCCAGTCATTGGCTACCGTGGGTTTGTGGATCCTGGCCCTCTCTCAGCCCTTGTGCGGATTGGTATTTGTGCTGGACGGAGTGCTGATCGGCGCGGGGGACGCCCGCTATCTGGGGCTGGTCGGCGTGATCAACCTGGCGGTGTATGCACCGATGCTCTGGGCGGTGAACCACTTTGCGCAGGACCCGAGCAGCGCACTGATCTGGATCTGGGTTTCATTTGCACTGGGGTTTATGGCCTCGCGCGGGGTCACGCTGTTTGTGCGATCAAGGGGCACCGCCTGGATGCGGTTGGGGGCCTGAAAACCGTTTACGGCAGGACCGGGCCCAGCATGGCGGAGCGGATCGAAGCCAGGTGGGAACGCATGGCCTGCGCCGCCCCGTCGGCATCGGCCTGGGCCAGTGCCTCGAGGATTGCGCGATGTTCGGCTAGTTCATCGGACTGAGACATGTAGGGCTGCATTGCGGGCAGGACATAGTGGGCGCGGGCGGTCTGCGAAAAACAGCTATCCAGGGCCGCCACCAAACGCGAGTTGCGCGACGCATGGCTCAACTCGCTATGGAAGAGCCGGGCCGCGTGCATCGACGCGATGGGATCGCTGACAGCTTGGCGTTGTTGATCATCCAGATGCCCTTGGAGGGTCGTGATCAGATCGGCGCTGTGCAGGCGGGCCACTTGGCTGCAGACATGTGGTTCGAGCAGCAGTCGCATTTCCAGGACTTCGTAGACGTCGTTCATCGAGATGGCGCGCACCAGATAACCCTTTTTCGGCAGGATCTGGAGCAGGCCCTCGCTGGTCAGCTGGCGCAATGATTCCCGCACCGGTGTTTTCGACACATTAAATTCCTGCGCGAGCGCCGGTTCAATGAGCATGGATCCGGGAGCCAAGACCCCGTTGTTGATCCGTTCACGCAGGGCAATGGTCAGCTGCTCGGAGATAGAACCGGCCATGAGCCCCCGTTTTCTCGGTGCTCTGCGACACCGGAACTTGTGTAATGTTCGGGAGCTAGTTCACTTTTGCCCCGTTCACACCTTAGTCTGGATTGAAATATATTTCAGGAATCTTACAGTTGAAATCTGGACGAAAGAGAGCATTCGGTGACCGCAGTTCAGTCAGTTGACGCTGTGAGGACGCAGCGCAATCGCCGCCGGGCGCTGGTGGCCTCCATCTTTGGCACGGCCATCGAATGGTATGACTATGCCCTCTATGGAGCCGCCGCCTCCGTGGTGATTGGCCCGTTGTTCTTCTCCGGAGCAGGGGATTCGGCCGCCTCGATTGCAGCTTTCGCGACCTTTGCCGTGGGTTTTATCGCCCGGCCGTTGGGTGGAGTGGTGATTGGCCACCTGGGGGACCGGTACGGCCGGCGCCCGGCCATGCTGTTGTCGGTGATCCTGATGGGTGTTGCAACCGTCGGCATTGGCCTCTTGCCCACCGCGCAAACCTGGGGTGCCTGGGCCGTCGGGCTGTTGGTGTTGTTCCGGCTGATTCAGGGATTCGGTGCCGGTGCCGAGCTGACCGGCGCGATGACGTTGGTGGCCGAGTATTCTGAACCGAAAAAGCGTGGCTTCTACACCTCCCTGGTCCTCTCGACCCCGCCGTTGGGTATTGCCTTGGCCACCATCTGCTTTTTTGCGGTCTCCGTGCCCGGCGAAGAAGTGCTGCTGGGTTGGGCCTGGCGCATCCCGTTCCTGATTTCTGCACTGTTGTTTGTAGTGGCGATCTACATCCGCAACAAGCTGGAGGAAACACCGGAGTACGCCCAGAGCATGGCCGCGGCCACCGCTCAAACACGCAAGGCCAAGCTCCCGGTGCGCGAAGTATTTGAATCCCACACCCCGCGAGTTATCCTCGGATTTTTTGCCATTACCGGGCACAACGCGGTCAACTACATCATTGCGGTCTTTTCCCTGAGCCTGATGGTTTCTTCCGGGATGGAACGTTCCGCGGCATTGCTCGCGGTCACGCTCGGCTCCCTGGTCTCGGTTCTGCTGACCCCGGTCGGCGGCTGGTTGGCCGACCGCTATGGGGCCTCAAGGATTCTGGCCGCCGGCAACATCTCCGGTGTCCTGCTGGCCTTTCCCATCTTCTGGATGCTCACCACCGATCAATTCGTTTGGGGGTTCTTGGCTGTGGCCGCCGGGTACGCGCTGATCATTCCCTGCACCTCCGGTGCCCAGGGCGCATTTCTGACCGAGTTGTTTCCGGTGAAGGTCCGTTTCTCCGGGATCGCTATCGCTCGCGAGCTGAACGGGGCATTGATTGCCGGGCTCTCGCCACTGATCGCGGCCACGCTCCTGGAATTGGGACACGGCTCGGTCACCCTGCCGGCAACCTACCTGGTCGCCTGCTGTTTGTCGTCGGTTATTGCCATCTACCTCGGGGCCCGAGCCGCCCGGCGTCAGCTGTACTAGGCTCGATTCATCCTCCCCAGCCACCACCAACCGGAATATCAAAGGAAAAAACATGGGAAACCTCAAGCGCCAAATGCCGGATCTGGGTGAACTGGTCAGCCTGATGAGGTTCAAGGTTCCGTCCACCGACCGCCGGGCGGCCCGCCTCGCCGCGGCCGCTGACCTCTGGGATCTGCGCAAGATCGCCAAACGACGGACCCCCACTGCCGCTTTCGACTATGTGGACGGTGCGGCCGGGCGGGAAATCACCGCAGATCGGTCCCGCCGGGTTTTTGATTCGGTCGAGCTGCTGCCGCGGATTCTGCACGGCACCGCGCAGTCGGATCTGTCAACCACCATTGCCGGCGGGCACTCGGCACTGCCCTTCGGCATCGCCCCGACCGGGTTTACCCGTTTTATGCATTCCGAAGGCGAAATCGGCGGATCGCGAGCCGCCATGAAAGCCGGCATCCCCTTCAGTCTGTCCACCATGGGGACCCGTTCTATTGAGGAAGTCGCCCAGGCGGCGCCCGAGGGCCGCAAATGGTTCCAGCTGTACCTCTGGAAGGACCGGGAGAAGTCCAAGGCCTTGGTTGAACGTGCGGCCGCCGCCGGGTTCGATAACCTGTTGGTCACCGTGGATACCCCGGTGGCCGGCCAACGTTTGCGTGATACCCGCAACGGGATGAAGATCCCGCCGGAGCTGAGCCTGAAAACCGTGCTGGATGCCTCCTACCGTCCCGAATGGTGGTTCAACTTCCTGACCACCGATTCACTGAAGTTCGCATCCCTGTCTGATACTTCGGCGGACTTGCCCACCATCATCAACTCGATGTTCGACTCATCCTTGGACTTTGATGATTTGAAATGGATCCGCGAGTTGTGGAAGGGCAAACTGTTTGTGAAGGGGGTGCTCACCGCCGACGACGCGGCCAAAGCCAAGGCCGCCGGGGCGGACGGGCTGGTGGTTTCCAATCACGGCGGCCGGCAACTGGACCGTGCACCCATCGCCTTCGAAGCTCTCGGTGAAGTCCGCGCGGAGGTCGGGAACGAGATGGAAATCATCTTGGACTCCGGCATCATGTCCGGCGCCGACATCGTGGCCAGCCTGTGTGCGGGAGCGGATTTTGTGCTCATCGGACGCGCCTACCTCTATGGCCTGATGGCCGGCGGGGAACAGGGAGTATCTCGGGCAATCGATCTTCTGGCCAAGGAAATCGAGGTCAACATGCAATTGATGGGCGCGGCAACCATCAAGGATTTAACCGGTGAGCTGATTCGCCGACGCACCGCGGTGAACTAACCAGCACGCTCATTTGGGTGCCACACACCATCGGCCTGCGGGCTTGTCTATTGGGACTGCCCGCAGGCCGGTGTGATTAAGCCCTGCCAAAGTGGCGGATAGTTCTATCGGCGGTAGAATGGAAAGCGTGCCAGCACCAAAAACCACCCCAGCTCAAGCCCAAGATGTTTTTCGCCCCGTATTGTTGCGCGGGTTGACCGCGACAGTTTATGCGTTGCTCTCCATCTTTTGGGTCGGCGCCGATGAGAAGGCTCTGTCCTATTCCACCGCGGCATTTTTGGTGGTAACCGGCGTCTTCATGTGGCAATACGTCAGCGTAGACAGCGCCCCCGACAAGTCGCGCGGCCCCTACGCGCTGGGTGCCGGGCTGATGCTGATGGCTGGCATCGCCACGATCTTCGCCACCACCACCTTGTGGATTGGCATCCTGGCGGCCTTCGCGTTCTTAGCCAGCGGGCTGGCCGAACTTTACGTCTTTTTCACCCTGCGTACGCAGTTCCCGCCATTCCGCAACCAGTTGGTCACCGGTGTGGTCGGAGTGATCCTCGCCGCCGCGGCGCTGCTGGGACTGAACATGGATGCCCACGCGATGTTCGGTCTCATCGGCGGGGGAGCCATCGTGTTAGCCGTGTTTGTCCTGATTGCTGGATTCGGCCACCGACACGAGATGAAGCTTCCCGCGGACGCCGAAGGCCAGGAAACCGGAGGCACCCCTGCCGCCGGCACCGACGCAGCCAACTAGTCTTTACGAACTGAGCAAAAGTAGAAACGGAGTTCCCGGTGGGAAACAACCCGAAGAAGAAGCAACCGTGGAGCCAATCCATTAAAGGTCCACTGAGCTTCTCTTTGATTCTGGCCATCGTCGCAGGCGGCGTCGGCATGATCACCTCAACCGGTGGATCAGAAAACGAGGTCCGTGTGGATATCGGCCTGGCATGTTTCGGCATTGCCTTTGTGGTCAGCCTGCTGGTGATTTCCGTGCTGACCATGGCCTCCAAGGAGAATGACCCGGAACTGGGCAAGGGCACCGGGGTGAACCGCTCCTCGGCCAACCCGGAGAAGAAGTCGAAAGACTGATCATAAAACCTTGGCCAAGCGTCATGATGCGCTGGGACTGTCCGTTTACGGAAGTCCCGGCGCTTTGTCGTTTGACGGAACTGCACACAAGAACGTGCGGGAAATGAACTATTTAAGGAATTTCGTGAGCAGTACCAGCAGCTCCATGTTTGGCACCCTATTGGGGCGCCAGCTCATGTGCCATAAGTCCAATACGGCAATGAGCAAAGATGCAACGAATCACGGGTAGGTTTTTGGTTTCCATACCTGAATTTTGCGTATGGTAGAAAATGAAAGGCCGGATCGTTCCGGATGCATCCAGCTATGCTGGGCTCGTCGTTTTATTCTCAAAGACGTCTGGAAACATAGTCGGAGTGGTACCATATCAAGTACCAGTAGGAGGAAAAATGGCAATCACCGCCAGTGAAGCACGACGCGAGCTCTTTGGTCTCATTGAACAAGTAAACCTTGACCACACAGAAGTTGAGATCATGTCCAAGCGCGGGTCCGCAGTGCTCATGTCCAAAGACGAGTACGATTCCCTCGTTGAGACAAGTCATTTGTTGCGCTCGCCTAAGAACGCGGTACGCCTGCTTGCGGCTCTTGAAGCTGCACGCAACGACCAGACTACAGAGCACGAGCTCATTGAACCGTGAGCGCAAGATTGCTGACTTGGACCGCTGGTGGTTGGGAAGACTACGTTTACTGGCAGACCCAGGATCGGAAAACGCTCAAACGCATCAACCTGCTCATCGAAGACGTACTGCGAGACAATCCCTTCGAAGGCATCGGAAAACCCGAACCGCTGAAGCACGCATTGGCAGGAGCTTGGTCACGACGCATTGATGACGTCAACCGGCTTGTGTACGTTGCTGATGACCGAGCGGTGACGATTCTTCAGGCAAAATATCACTACTGACATGAATTCTTGTCCGTCTCGGCCCGCTCTCTGAACGGAGTAGTCTCGCCGATAGCCAACGTTGAGTAGAGTCGCAGCCTGTCGTATCGCAAGATCATTAGAATTCACGGCAGAGGTGGGTTGATACTCTCACCTAGAACTTATGGGGCCGGGACTTGCCCGTGGCGCTACCAAACTTCTCCATCTTCTTGAATTGATGGATATTGTCGCTTTGCGGTGTTCAACCGGTAGCCACCGCTTCCCAGAACGCCGGTCTCAGGTTTGGCAGTTGAGCAGGTTGAGCAAGGGGCGCTCCCGCTCTCTCGACTTCGCGCGGCGCAGGGCGGACCCTTGGCGATGCCCGCACCAAAAGTACGGAGCCGCCCCTTCGATAGAATCGATGTATGAGCCTACGACGCCGGAGAACCGGAAGAAACCGGGATCCGCGCCGCTCCAAGCGCGACACGCTGCCCCGCCGCAGGGCTGCGGCCGTGGCACTCGCCCTGGCGTTGCCTCTGCTGGCGGTAGGGATTTCGTCGGAGGCTGAGACATCCTTCGCATACGACGCACACCTGGTGGCCACCGAGTCGAGTGCTTCGGCGCGCCTCGTGGAAATCAGCGGCTGCCATCGCGGTTGCTCGAACTACGTCCTTTCGAAGGGCGGTGAAGAATTTCCCCTCGACCGCTACGATGCTCTCGATGATCCGCAGGTCGGTGACGAGGTGGACTACGTAGTGGATCCGCAGGATCCCGGAAGAGCGGTGGCCGTGGGATATCCCGAATTCTGGGAATCGGATCCCGACGGGAATTTGTTGCTGCGTCTGGTGCTCATGGCGATGGCACTGGGCGCCGCGGCATGGTCCGCCGCGAAGCTGGTGCCCGAGGACCTCAAACGCCTGACCACAAAAACTCAGGCGCCACCGGGAACGAGTGATTCGTGGGGTGCCTAGTCGTTGCTGACATCGCCACTCGCGCCTTAGCAGACTGAGCGAGGCTGATTGCCAAAGTGAACTGAACCTGAAGTAATACACGAGGCGACACCCGGTGCGGGTCAAACTCCCGCTAGGCTGTGTGGTGTCAGCTACCGAGCATTTTTCTCCGGGAGAACCCATGCAACAAGATCCAATCAGCACCGCGGACCTGTATGACGAACACGGGGAGCAGTTGCCGTCCGTGTCGATCCAGTTCCAAGATTTTGGCGGACGCCTTTCATTTTACGGACCGGCCCGAACCATCAAATGCCACGAAGACAATGGCTTGATCAAGGAAACCCTGAGTTTTCCGGGTAACGGGGAAGTCCTGGTGGTGGACGGCGGAGGCTCGCTGCGCTACGCGCTGTTGGGTGACATGATCGCGAAAAGCGCCGAAACGAACAATTGGGCCGGTGTGATCATTCACGGGGCGGTGCGCGATCGGGCCGAACTGGCAGGGCTGGAACTGGGTATCAAGGCGTTGGGAAGCAACCCGCGCAAAACGGTGAAACGGTCTCACGGCACCGTTGACGAGGTCATCAGCATTGGCGAGGTGAAGATCCGCCCCGGAGCCATGGTGTATGCCGATATCGACGGAATACTCATCGAGCACTGAACCGGGACGGATGCACCTAGCGGGCGTCGTTGGCCGGAAGCCACTCGTCCTTGAACTCTGCGGCGGTCATTGACTCCAGATCTTCGCGGATCTGGACAATCAACCGTTCGGCTTCTTCCAAGCTTGAGGTGCGAAGGCTCAGCAGCACCGAATCATCCTCGCGAGAGTGCACCACAACCTGTGGTTCGTTGGCCTCGAATTCGGCATCGCCGAGCGTCGCGGAGGCCAGGGCGACAACCCACCGTCCGGCAGCGCGCAGGGGGCCGGTTTTCACGGCTTCCAAGCGTGCCTCGTAGTCGGAGGATGCATGTGCTTCGTCGGTCATGGCTTGTCCTTTCGACGTGACACGTTCAGTGCCAGATATGTCTTCATCTTAGGGTCCGACATCGTCAAAGGCGAATAGCCAAAGGGCTGAATTCCAGAATTCTCAGTTGCTGGCGGCCTTGCGGGCACGGTAGGCGCGCACATGCTCCCGGTTGGCGCAATTACCCGCGTCGCAATACAGCTTTGAGCGGTTGCGCGACAAGTCCAGCAGGGCGTTGTTGCAGTCGGTGGAGGCGCAGATCCGCAAACGCTCCAGCCCGCCGGAACGGATCACCTCTGCCAGGGCCATGGCGGCATCCACCGCGAAACGGTCGTACAGCGGGCTGCTCATGGTGGTCGCGTGCAGGTGGTATCCGAGCTTCTCCGATTTGATCAGCTGCGGCTGGGCATTGGCGGTGCGCAGAATCTGGTTCACACGGAACACCGCATCCTCTTCCGAGGCACTCCAGATGTTTTTGAGCTGAGCGCGCAGCTGGCGGATCGAACGAAGCTCGGCCTGGTTGTGCGCCCGGTCCCCGGCGAAATGCTGCGAGTCCAAGAACTCGTCCAGATCCGCCACGCTGGAGAGCATGTCGACAATCTGAACCTCGGTGTTCAAGAGGTTCACAACCACCTTTAACGAGGCTTCGATATCTGGCGCAAAAGTCATAATTCAGTCCTGAACAAGCTAGCGGATTGACTGTGCTTCAAGCCTAACCGTATCGTCTGGATCAGATGTTTCATTTCCGCCGGGTCACCGTAGATCCGGCGGTTGTTCTTTGAAGGTACCCTCACGTTATGTCGCACACCCCGGATCCGCTGGATTCCCCTGCCCTGCGCACCGCAGCGCCGCACGTCCCCAGTTCCGCGCGCGGCATCTGGATTGCGCTGGCCTCCTCGGCGGCCTTCGGGTTATCGGGCACCTTTGCCCGGGGGCTTTTCGAGGCCGGATGGTCACCGGTGGCGGCCGTTACCGCGCGCATGGCCGGCGCCGCACTCGTGCTGGCGATTCCCGCCGCCCTGGCCATGCGAGGGCGTTGGGGGCTGTTGCGGACCAACTGGGTTTCTATTCTGCTTTTCGGCCTCTTCGGGGTGGGCGCCTGCCAGCTGTGCTACTTCCTAGCGGTGCAGCGCTTGGATGTGGGGGTTGCCCTGCTCCTTGAATACCTGGCGCCGGTGCTGATTGTGCTGGTGCTCTGGATTCGCCACAAAAAACGGCCGTCGGTGGCGACCATTGCCGGCGCGCTGCTGGCACTGGGCGGCCTGGTGGCGGTGCTGGATCTGACCGGGACCTCTGATATCGATCCGGTCGGTGTGTTGTGGGGACTGGGTGCGGCCATAGGCCTGACCGTGTACTTTTTTATCAGTGCGCGGGCCGATGGGGCGCTTCCGCCGATCATGCTCTCGGCCGGCGGGATGGCCATTGGCGCGGTATCGATGATGCTGGTGGGTGTGCTGGGTATCCTTCCCATGCAGTTCACTGCCGGCAGCGGATCCCTGGCCGGTTTCGACACCCCGTGGTGGCTGGCGCTTGGCGGCCTGATCCTGATCGCCACCGTCTTCTCCTACACCACCGGCGTGATGGCGGCCCGAGCCTTGGGCTCGAAGGTCGCCAGCTTCATTTCATTAACCGAGGTGCTTTTCGCGGTGCTATGGGCCTGGCTGCTGCTGTCGGAACTGCCCGGCACCATCCAGTTGCTCGGCGGGCTGCTGATAGTCGGCGGAGTGATCCTGGTGCGTGTTGACGAACTGCGCGCCGCCCGCCGCTAACCAAGCCATTGCCCGGGCCTGATAATCCCGGACGCAGCCCGGCGAGTTGCGCTGAATGCCAACCAGCATGCACGCAGTGCCAACCCCAAGCCTTCGAATCCATAGCAGACTAGAGTCAACGAGTGTGACATGGGCTACATTTTGAGTTGATATCAACTCTGGCCTGCACCGGATGAAGGGGAAGCATGGAAAACAAAACTGTCATTGTGGTGGGTGCGGGATCGGCCGGGTCTGTTGTTGCGCGTCGCCTTGTGGATGCCGGAGCCAGCGTGACCCTGTTCGAAGCCGGGAATGAAGATACCAACCCGGCGATCCACGACCTATCGCGCCTGGGCGAACTGTGGCACAGCCCGGATGACTGGGACTACTACACGACCCCCATGAGCGGAGCGGCGAACAAGCCGATGCACCTGCCGCGCGGCAAGGTGATGGGTGGCTCGCACGCGCTGAACGCCACCATCTGGGTGCGTTGCGCCCCGCAGGACTTCGACGGCTGGGCCGCGGTGAGCAGCCCGGACTGGGCCTGGGAAAACGTGCTGCCGGTCTACAAGAACATTGAAAACTATTCCGAGGGCGCCAGCGAGCTTCATGGAGACCAAGGTCCCCTCCCGGTGGTTAACAACTACCCCTTGGATGAGCTTCACCAGTCGATCATCGACGCCGCGGTGCAGTCCGGCGTTGAGCACAATCCCGACTACAACGGAGAATCGCAGGACGGCGTCTCACAGGAGCAGGTCAATATCGTCGACGGTGAACGCATCAACACCTGGAAGGCCTACCTGAAGCCGGTGCGCGAATCGTTGCAGATCATCACCGGCGCCGAGGTGCACTCGCTGATTCTCGACGGAGGAGCGGTAGTGGGGGTGCGCTACCGCAGTGGCGGCCAGATGCATGAACTGCGTGCCGATGAGGTGGTGCTCAGTGCCGGTGCGCTGGGTTCTCCGCAGATCCTGCTGCGTTCGGGAATTGGCCCGGCCTCGGAATTGGAAGCCGTGGGAGTGGTTCCGCTGGTTGATGTTCCGCAGGTGGGCAAAAACCTGCACGACCACCTCCTAGCTCCGGTGATCGGCCAGACCACCGTCAAGGACATTCCGGCACCGCGCGCCGGGGTCTCGGTGTCGCAGACCCACCTGTTTGCCAAGTCGCAGCCGGATCTTGAGGTTCCCGACACCCAGCCGATCTTTTTCGCCGTACCGATGTACTCGCCGGGCATGGAACCGATCGACGGGACCGCGTTCACCCTGCATTCGGGCATCGTCACGCCGCACAGCCGTGGCGAGATCACGCTGTCCGGGCCGAGTCTGGATGATCCGGTGCGCATCGACCTGAACGCGCTGGATGACCGCCGGGACATGGACGCGTTTTTGTTCTCCATCAAACAATGCCGAGATATCATGTCGCAGTCCGCGTTGGCGGGGGACTGGGGCGCCGTTGAAGTGTATCCGGGAGCGGACGTTCAAAACGACGAGCAGCTGGAAGACTACATCCGCAACAACGTGGTGACCTACCATCACCAGGTGGGCACCTGCCGGATGGGTAATGACGACCAGGCGGTGGTTGACCCGCGGCTGAAGTTCAATGGGCTGGATGGTTTGCGGATCATCGACGCGTCGATCATGCCTCGGATCACCACGGGCAACACCAATGCCCCCTCTGTGCTGATTGGCGAACTGGGTGCCGGGTTCCTCATTGAGGACCTGGCGGTGAGCTAACGGGATCTCCGGCAGCTGCTGCGCGGAAACTGCAAGGGCCTCGGGGCGTCATCTGAAAAGGATGGCGGCTTGGGGCTCTTGATTTTTTGGGCGCCCGTACGCGGTGCCCGCCTTGGCTCAACGCCAAGTCTGCCACCGTTGGGGGAACATCGGGGTCTAGTCCGCGCGAGCGGCTCCCGCCCGATGTTCCTGCCCGAACTGGTCGCGTGCCACGGAGCTGCCACTTCAACGCCGACTACTGGGTGAAGTTCGCTCCGCAGGCATTCACCCCTGCGTTTGGACGGGGCCTTGCTGCCGCGCGTCGAGAACATTGTGGTGACCGCCATCATAGTATGCACACCTAGAGGAATGTGATGCAAGTCGCATAGGGTGAGGGTGTCCGCCACAAAACAACACTTCATGCCTTGATGTGGACTTCGAGGGCGTTTTGCGGCTCCGGAAGTAGGAGTAGGATGACTGACGGATCAACTATTTACGGAGGTAATAACAGCATGACAACAAATATTCGGGCAGCGGTGCTTCGCGGTGTGGACCAGCCGTTCTCCTTCGAAGACTTGGTGCTTGATGACATCCAGCCTGATGAAGTGCTGGTGAAGATTACATCCGTGGGCCTGTGCCACACCGACCTCGCGGTGCAGCATGGCGATATCCCCGGAGCCTTCCCGTTTGTGCTGGGTCACGAAGGTGCAGGCGTCATTGAGCAAGTTGGTGCGGCTGTCTCCGGCTTCGCCGCGGGAGACGCCGTGGCCTTGTCCTTCGCCGCCTGCGGCCACTGCCGCAACTGCCTGGCCGGCCGTGAAGCGTACTGCGTGAACTTCATGGCGCTGAACTTCGGCGGGGTGCGCGAGAACGGAACCACCACCCTGTCCGACGCCGAGGGCAATGCGGTCTCCGGCAACTTCTTCGGACAGTCCTCGTTCGCCACCCACGCCATTGCCGCGGCCAAGAATGTTGTGAAGCTTCCCGCCGGCGCCCCGCTGGAGATCTCCGGCCCGCTGGGCTGCGGCATCCAGACCGGTGCCGGAACCGTGCTGAATTCGCTGGCAGTCCCGGCAGGATCCTCCATTGTGGTCACCGGAACCGGGGCCGTGGGCCTGTCCGGCATCATGGGTGCCAAGGTCGCCGGAGCCACCACCATCATTGCCGTGGACATCATCGATGAGCGACTCGAATTCGCGGCCAAACTGGGCGCCACGCACACCATCAACTCCAAAAACGAGGATCCGGTGGCGCGGATCATGGAAATCACCGGCGGCGGCGTGGATTACGCCCTGGACACCACCGGTGTAGCTCCGGTGATCGCCTCGCTGTTCCAAGCAACCGCCTTCGGCGCGAAAATCGCCCTGGTCGGCGTCCCGCGTCCGGGCTCCACCCTGGATTTGGGGCTCATCTCCGCCGCCGGCAAAACCGTGGTCGGCGCGATTGAAGGCGACGCCATCCCGCAGACCTTCATTCCGCAGTTGGTGGCGCTGCACCAGGCCGGGCAGTTCCCCTTCGACCAGTTGGTGCGCACCTACCCGTTCGACCAGATCGAGACGGCAATTGCAGACACCGCCTCGGGTAAAACCGTGAAGGCCGTTCTGGTGATGCCGTAACCGGCTGCTGCACGCTATTGCCTTCGGGCAGGGCCGCTAGCCTGAGCCGGCGGTTGACAACGCTTGGTTCCACCGTATCGGGTGGGGCCAAGCGTTTATCCTGTGCCATTCGGTGAGATTGGGAAAGCGTTGGAGTGCTTGGTTGATCTCTGTTGGAAAAGGCATGTTGGCGCGAGCTGGAGCGCGCTGTCTTGAAGGCTCATTGATCAGATCTGCGGCAACGATCCACTTGTTTTGGTCGTGGTACACATGAAGCATGGACAGAGCCCGTATCTCAGTTCTGAATACGTGGGCGAGCTTGTGTCTGGATCTGCGTCTTGAGGCGAGCTCGGACTTCGTCATGGATGGTAGTCGATGTTTCTACTCTGGTCTCGACGGAGACCACAAGGCCGTATTTGACGGTATTGCCTTTCTTTAGGACGGAACCGTCTTTCATGCATTCGACGTCGATTGGAAGAGTTCCGTCTGCCCCGAAGATCATTGACTTGTCGCCTTCGAAGATCTCATGTTGGCAACTTCCTCGTCGAGCGTTTCGATACTCGGCTTCCAAGCGTGAACCGGCCGTGATCCTCTCGTCCGGTGCCCGAAAGAAGAGCTTCGTTTCTCGGTACCTGTTGAGTTGCCCCGAGGTAGGAGCCATGTATGCGAGCGTGACAGTGATACGATGCCACTCGGGTTTCGAGCTGAGCGATTGGGGCAGGGGGATGCGATAAGTGTGCCGTTGCTCGCGCTCGATGGATCCACCTGCGATCAGCACCGCGCGGTTGGTGGCGGCATGACCCAGACGCGTGGTGTCGATGGAGCCATACCCCAGCAATGCGCTGAGCTCACGCCGTGCCTGCTGGCCATTCATTCCGAGAAGCTCTCTCAGATGCGTGGCTTTATCACCCCACGCGCTCGAATGAACTAAGAGTGCTTTCACGAGAACTGGATGGTACAGGGGGTCTGGGAACGCGGGGTCGCCCAGATCAGCTCCGGCTTCGAGCACATCAAAGAGCCGGCTGGCTTCGCGAGTAACCAGCGCTGTGGCATTGCTGGTGCCATGGGTGAAGGCAACCGCATCCAAAGAGCCACCTCTGGCTGGTGCTGCGACTTTGCTGCCAGGAGCAAGTGCGGGAGTGCGAAGAGGTCGGAGTTCGACTTCGCTTGCGCCCGGTTGGAGAACGGGGCGTGAATAAAAAACACGCCCGCCTGCATGGTAGATATCGGGTTTGATCGAACGCCCGACGCCTGGTCCAACGGCGCTGTAGTGCGCTGGCATGTTTTCGTCATTCAGGTCCCACACGCCGTCCGGAAGTGAGATCACTCCGGCTTCATCGGCATGGATCGCTCCGACGGTTATCGCGTTGAGCGCGTCTCCTGGAGGAAGAATCCCCCGGTATCGACTCGTCGCCCGTGCAGCTTTGAACGCGGCGGCCCGGGCATCACTGGATGAATGTGCCTCTTAAGCGGGGATCAAGAGGGGGCTGCTGTGGTTTCCGGCGCTGACGATGAACAAGAGGTTCTTCGTCAGTGCCAACCAGTCGAGCAGACGACCGAGCGGACTCATTTTTCGGACGAGGGCCCGTGACTCAGCGCCGATCGAGAGCTTGATGATTCGCACGCTGGGTGCAGCGGGCGGTTGGCCGTGTTCTCCTTCCACGATTCGCAGGATTGCTCTGTGAAGGAGGTCTGGGAACAGGGTCTCATCCAACACATGTTCGCTGTGGGGATTGAACGGGTGAGGTCGCAAGATTGGCCGCACGTAGAGCCGCCGATTCAGCGGCTGTGCAGGAGAAGAAAGGTCGCCATGGATGATCAGCGAAGCCATTGCGGTCCCATGATGACGAGAAGAAACTGCGTAATCGCTGCCCAGACCCTCCGGATCGTCAACGACAAGTCGTCCTTGAAGGACATTGTGATTCACGAATGGAAGTCCGTCTAGCAATGCGATACGGGGAAGCCCCAAGGTTTGTCCTACCGGAAGTGCGTTTTTAGACGAGGGCAGGTCCTCTGCGGTAGCTGTCACGCTCATCGGGTTGATAGGGCCGACGAACATGACTTCATCCGCAGTCAGGATGCTGATGGACCCCGCACCTTTCTCCAGGACCGCGGAGACCTGCGTCACGGGGAGTTCGACAAGCAGAGCATGGTATGAGATCCCAGCGATCACTGAACGGCTTTTGACGCTTCCGCCAGACTGAGTGATCAGTGAAGTCAGGTGAGTCTCCGCTCGCTGGCGATCGCGTGCTTCGCGTCGATACCAGAGCTCGACCTCGACGCGTACCGGGCTGTAATACGGACCAGCAACCTCGATCCGCTCCTTCCATGTCTCAATCAACCCGGTTTCGCGAATTCTGTCTGCTGGCCCCCAGCGGCGAATCGCGCGCAATTGCTCGAAAGCGGTACGGAATTTCGTGAGCCCGTGTTGGAAAGCCATCTTCGGGTTCGTGACCCAGTCATTGAAGAGCGTGACGAGCTGGCCTGCCGCTTTCGCGTTCGACATGACCAGTTGCAAGGATCGCCCGACTTTGTCGTCGGTGCGGCCAGCTACTTTGCTTGCCATGTGGAAGTTGTCATCAGGGTCTGTATCCTCGTCGAGCAGTTCTGCGAGGAACTCCAAACCTGCGATCTTGCTGACGGCATTGCGGAAATCTGTAATCGTTCCTGCTAAGTCGAACACCAGCACAAGCTCCGGGTCGATCTCGTCCACGGATTCGGCGGAGAGTTGAGCCCGGCGAGCATCGAATGCATCTACAAGCTCACGGAATTTCCGTGCGAGGCGTTCGCCTTGACGGCCGGCTCCGGGCCCCTGAACCGAGGGCGGCATCGTCGGGGACTGTTTGAATCGTGCACCGACTTGAGGGGAGCCGAGCGCCAGAAATGGCCGCGCTTCGCCTGTCATTCTGACGCCTGACTACGCCAGTGCTCCAATCGTTCTTTCACGATCCTGCGTATATCCGCGTCAGGCAGATCAAGAACTGCCCGTCGGCGAACATCAAGGGCAAACTCCTCGAGTTCGGCAAAACTCGCACCCGCGAGTTTGTCCGCAAGGGTTCGCGGTGCATACCCGAGGTCGCCGCCAAAACGTGCAGCGAGTCGTTCAAGATAACGTGTTGCCTGCGAACGGCTCGGCGACTCGAGTTCCGCTCGGACTTGGAACCTGCGCCAGGCGGCTCTATCGAGAAGCTCACTGTGGTTTGTTGCCCCAACGAGCACGACGTGAGCTGGGAGACGGTCGATCTGCAGGAGGAGCGTTGAGACCACACGTTTAATCTCACCAGTTTCATGCTCGTCAGCGCGCTCCTTGGCGATGGTGTCGAGTTCATCGAAAAACAAAACACAACGCCGTGTGCGCACGAACTCGAACGCGCTATCAAGACGGGCTGCGGTCTCGCCCAGAAAGCTCGACATCACACCCTCATACCGAACAACATAAAATGGAAGCATCAACTCGGAAGCGATTGCCTCGGCGACGCTGGTCTTCCCATTCCCCGGCGGTCCAGAAAGCAGCAAACGGTTGCGGGGTTCAATACCGTAACTGCGGAGCAATTCTGCCCGTTGCTGCTCTTCGACAAGCTCATTAATAACCCGCTGGGGCGCATGAGCCAACTCAAGATCCGTGAGTCGACGCCGAGGAACGATCTCTTCTACAAGATCGCGGACAACACCAGCGCGCTCATCCCTAGCAAAGCCTTGGCCTGTTGTCGTAATGAGTTCAGAGAGGCGATCTGCAAGAAGATGATGTTGATTAGCTCGCTCTTCGGCAATAACGGCCTCAACCAGCGTGCGAAACTTGTCGCGATCACCGTGCCGCTCTGCCTGAACTAGATCGAGAAGGAGGTCTGCGCGAGCCATTGATGTTCCTCCCTCAGCGTCGAAATACCATGTGCTAACAGTCTACCCGTCGCCACACTGCATGATATCGCTGCGCCCCGACATCTGGATGACGGTCAAGCTCGCAGTATGGCGACGCGACACCGCCAAGAAGGAACTTGCCGAAGCAGTGCGCGCTGCGCGCGAGCAAAACCTGTCCTGGCGTGAAGTAGGCGAGGCGATCGGCACGAGCGGTGAAGCCGCCCGGCAGCGTTACAGCGCCGCGACATGAACAGCGGCTCGCTCATCGTCACTGCCGGAGCCGCGCGAAAAGATCCTGTCGAAGCCCTGCGGCACAAGTAGCGCAAGGGCGGACGCCCAAGGACCACGCCGGGGTGATGGCGTGGTCCTTGGTGATGGTGCGTGGCTACTTGGCGCCGAAACCACGCAGCCGCAGGGAATTCAGCACCACCAGCACCGAGCTGGCGGCCATGGCGGCGCCGGCAATCATTGGATTCAGCAACCCAAGGGCCGCAATGGGAATACCCGCGGTGTTGTAGGCGAAGGCCCAGAACAGGTTTGTCTTGATGGTGCCCAGGGTTTTCTCCGAGAGCTCGATGGCCTGGGAGACCTGGTGCAGGTTGTTGCCCATCAGGGTGATGTCCGCGGCCTCGATGGCCACATCGGTTCCCGAGCCCATGGCGATACCCAGATCCGCCTGGGCCAGTGCCGGGGCGTCGTTCACCCCGTCGCCGACCATCGCCACCACATGGCCCTGGTTCTGCAGCTGTCCAATGGTGCGGGCCTTGTCCGCGGGGAACACCCCGGCGAAAACGTCTTGGTCGGCGATTCCCACCTGGGCGGCGACCTGCGCGGCAACCGATGAGTTATCCCCGGTCAACAGCACCACGCGCAGTCCGCGGGCCTGCAGCTCGGAGATGGCCTGGGCGCTGCGCTCCTTGACGCGATCCGCCACACAGATGACCGCCCGGAATTGCTGATCCACCGCGAGCAGGATGGCGGTAGCGCCGGCCTGCTCCGCCTCGGTGAGCATCTGCAGGGCGTCCTCATCCAGCACGGTGCCTTCGGCGCGCAGCCAGCTGGCCCGCCCGAGAACCACACGCTGGCCATTGACAATACCCTTGACGCCGCCGCCGGGTTCCGAGGCGAAGCCGGATACCTCGGCCAATGGGCCAAGCTCGGCCGCGGCGCTGGCGATGGCTCGGGCAATCGGGTGCTCGGAGTGATGCTCCACGGCGCCGGCCAGGGCCAAGGCGGCCTGAGGATCGGCGCCGTCGACGGTGCGGGTGCCCGCATAGGCCATCACCCCGGTGGTGACGGTCCCGGTTTTATCCAGCACGATGGTGTCCAGCTTGCGGGTGTCTTCAAGCACCTGCGGACCGCGGATCAAGATCCCCAGCTGGGCTCCGCGGCCGGTGCCGACCAGCAGCCCGATGGGTGTTGCCAGTCCCAGGGCGCACGGGCAGGCGATCACCAGCACCGCGACCGACGCGGTGAATGCCGCGTAGCTATCCCCGGTGAGCAGCCACCAAGCAAGGAAGGTGAGCACCGCGATCCCCAGGACGATCGGCACGAAGACCGCGGAAATACGGTCGGCCAGCCGCGCAATCGGCGCCTTGCCGGACTGCGCCTCGGAAACCAGGCGGCCCATCTGGGCCAAGGTGGTGTCCGCCCCAACCCGGGTGGCGCGAATGAGCAACCGCCCGGAGGTGTTCAGCGTGGCCCCGGTGACCTCGGCGCCGGGTCCGACCTGCTGCGGAACGGATTCGCCGGTGATCAGCGAGGTGTCGATGGCGCTGGTTCCCTCAAGCACCACGCCGTCGGTGGCGATTTTCTCGCCCGGGCGGATGACCAGCTCATCTCCCACGCGTACCTGCTCGGCCGGGATTTTCACTTCCTGCCCGGCTCGCAGCACCACCGCTTCCTTGGCGCCCAGGTTCAGCAGGGACTTCAGCGCGTCGCTGGCCGAGGACTTGGCCCGGTGCTCCAGGTACCGTCCCAGCAGGAGCAGGGTTGCCACCACGCCGGCGGTCTCGAAGTACAGGGCGTGCTCGCTCATGGACATGCCCACGTGGGCGGTCATCAGGGGGTCCAGGATCAGCTGCACGGCGGAGAAGAGGTAGGCGGCCAGCACCCCGAGGGACACCAGGGTGTCCATGGTGGAAGCCAGATGCCGTGCATTGATCGCGGCCGCCTTGTGGAACGGCCAGGCACCGTACAGCACCACCGGGGTGGCTAGAGCGAAGGCAACCCATCCCCAGTGCGGAAACTGGGCGGCGGGAACCATGGAGATCGCAAACAGCGGAATCGTGAAGATTGCCGAGATGATCAGGCGACGGCGCAGGTGATTGGGGACCAGGTGCTGATGCTCACCGGGGGAATCGGTTGAATGCCCTGGGCGCTCGGCTGGCTCGGGGTTTCCCGGCTGGTGGCCGGAAGAATGCCGCACTGGATGCGCTGGCGGCAAGACGCTAGCCGAATAACCGGCGGCCTTCACGGTGTCCAGCAGCTGCTCGACCGTGATGTCCTGCGGAACCTGGACCTTGGCGCTTTCCAGGGGGAGGTTCACCACGGCGCTGACACCGGGCAGTTTGCCCAGTTTGCGTTCCACGCGGTTGACGCACGAGGCGCAGGTCATTCCCTGGATCTCAAGGTCGACGGTGCGGTGGTTGGCGGGCTCGGTGAGCCCGGTTTCGGAAGTCATGGGGATTACCCTGCACTTTCCTGCCCGCTCAGGGGCAGTTAGGCGTTGATTGCCTCGACGGTGTATCCGGCCTCGTCGATGGCGTTTTTGATAGTCTCTTCACTCAATGCGGTTGAGGAGCTGACCGTGGCCGTTGAGATGCCGGTGGCATCCAGGATGATTTCAACATCATTCACGCCGCTGATTTCCTTGAGCTCCTCGGTGACCGATGCGACACAATGGCCACAGGTCATACCCGAAATGCGGATCTCGGTGCGGGTGGTAGCCACCGCGTTGTCCGGGCGGGTGATGATCTGCAGCAGGTCCTTGCCGTTCTCGCTGGAGTTTGAGGAACATCCGCAATTGCAGTTATGGCTCATGATTTTGCTCTCTTTCAATTTTTCAGGGCGCCGGCAGTCGCCGGCGAAAAACCTTGGGAACTACCGCACCAGGCGGGCGATGGCGGCCGCGGCTTCTGCGACCTTGTTATTCACGTGGCTTTCATCGCCGGTCTCGATGGAGGTTTTGGCCGCGTCCACGACGCAGTGGCCAATGTGATCCTCAACCAACTGCACACTGACCTTGTGCAACGCGGCGTTGA
This sequence comes from Glutamicibacter sp. NPDC087344, assembly GCF_044744225.1. NCBI lineage: Bacteria > Bacillati > Actinomycetota > Actinomycetes > Micrococcales > Micrococcaceae > Glutamicibacter > Glutamicibacter sp. NPDC087344. Next base: position 271,875 of record NZ_JBIUXY010000002.1, read on the forward strand.
TCGCGGAAACCTGGGTAAGGATATCGATGCAGTATTTGTCGTCGTCAATCATCTTCGCCACACCGCGGACCTGGCCTTCGATGCGCTTCATGCGGCGAGCCAGGGCGTCTTTGTCTGCGTGATAACCGTGGTGCTGCGGGCCCGCGGCGGGTGCTGGCGTTGTGTTCATACTTCGATAATACCCCCATAGGGTATTAAGTCAAATACCCTCTGGGGGTATGGTTGGTCACCGAATTCCCAGCTTGGTCACGGTAGGATTTCATCCGTGAGCCACTACGAACTTCATGTGCGTCCGATTTCCAGCACCGAACACTCCGCCTTTCTTGCAACAGCCCAAGACGTCAGCTTCCTGCAGCGTCCCGAATGGGCTCGGGTCAAGGGCGGCTGGCGCGGCGAATCACTGGGCTGGTTCGAGAACGACACCCTGGTCGGCGCCGCACTGGTGCTGCACCGCAGTGCACCGGTGATCAAAAAGACCCTGGCCTACATTCCCGACGGCCCGGTCATCAACTTCGAGTCCTACCCGGCGGACTCGGTCCTGACGCCGCTGGCCTCCTACCTGAAAAACCGAGGGGCCTTCCAACTGAAGATGGGCCCGGGCAGGGAAGTGCGCACCTGGGCTGCTTCAGCGGTCCGCAAGAACCTCGGCAAAGAGGGTTTTGCGCAACTTGCCGACCTGGAAGTGCACTCGCAATCCGCGAACGCGTTAGCACTGAACGATGCTCTCAAGTCCTTGGGTTTCACCAAGGAGGATGTCGGTTTGGACTTCGCCGCCGGGCAGCCGGAATTCGTCGCCCGCGTGGCGCTGCAGGATGCGACCGGCCAACAGCTGGATACCGAACAGGTGATGGCCTCCTACTCCGCCACCACCCGCAACGAAACCCGCAAGGCACTGAAAAGCACCCTGCAGGTTGAGGTCGGCGAACTCAAGGACATGGCACGATTCCACGCCCTGTATAACCACACGGCGGACCGCCAGGAATTCACCGGCCGCCCGCTGAGCTATTTCGAGAAGATGCACTCCGTGCTCAACGAGGCGGTGCCGGGTTCCTGCATCCTGTACATCGCCAGCAACGAAGGGGTGGATCTGGCCGCGTCCATCGTCATCCGCTCCTCCAACCTGGCCTGGTACCTCTACGGCGCCTCGTCCTCCGAACAGCGCAAGCTCTTCGCACCCAAGGCCATCATGCACCACATGATCACCGACTCCATCCAGGCCGGGTGCCGCTACCTCGACCAGGGCGGAGTCAGTGCCACGCTGGATACAAACCATCACCTGGCGGGGCTGACAAAATTCAAAACCAACACCGGGTGCGACATCGTGCAGACCAACGGCGAATGGGACCTGGCGCTGAACAAGCCCCTGGCGTGGGCCTTTGAAAAGTACATGAACTGGCGCAAGAAGTAGGGAACCGGCAATACCCATGGCAATCGACGCATCCCAGCCTTTCGTCCCGGTGATCCTCGGCGGAGATATCGGCACCTATACCTTGGCGCGCGAATTCTACGAGGCCTACAACGTCCGCTCCGTGGTGTTGCCGGCCGCCGGCAACGGGGTCATTGAACACTCGGTGGCGATCGAGCTGCGCCCCATCGGCTCCATGGCCGATGAATCGCGCGTGGTGGCCGCGCTGCGAGAACTGGCCGCAGAGCTCACCGCCGAGGCCCAGCGCCCGCTGATGCTTTTCGGGTCGCTCGATTTCCACATCATGCTGATCGCCAAACACCGGGCACAACTTGAAGAATTTTTTGTGATCCCGTACCCGGACTTGGCGGTGGTTGAAGCCGCGGCGCTGAAGGAAAACTTCTACGCGCTCGCCGAGCGCATGGGGATCGCCCACCCGGGCACCGCCGTGTACCGGCCGGGTAATGATCTGGAGGCCATGGCCTCACACCTCACCTTCCCGCTGATTGGCAAACCCTCCAGTTCCGGGGAATGGATTGCCGCGAAGTTCGAGGGAAAACAAAAAATCCACACCCTGGAAAACTTCGCGCAGCTAACTGAACTTGTCGCCAAAATCGATGCCAGCGGCTACACCTCGGGGTACATCCTGCAGGAATACGTTCCCGGGGGTGATGATGCGATGCGCCTGTGCACCTACTTCGCCACCCAGGAAGGCAAGGTCATTTTTGCCGGTTACGGCGAGGTGGTGATCGAAGAGCATGCACCGCTGGTGCTGGGCAACTCGGCCGCCATTGTCACCGGCCAAAACGACCAGATGGCCGCCGACGGCGCACGGATGCTTGAAGAACTCGGCTGGCAAGGTATCGCGATGATCGATGCCAAATACGACCACCGCGACGGGCAGATCAAATTTTTTGAGATCAACCCGAGGCTGGGACGGAATCACTTTTACCTGACCGCGGCCGGGGTGAACCCTGCTCGTTTTTATGTCACCGAATTCCTCGGCCCGCAGTTCGATACGGCCAGTGTGGAAACAACGGCCGTGGTGGAAACCGCGGCCGGGGTGTTGCAGTTGAGCAACGAGCACCTGTTCACCGTGCTGCCGCACCACCTGCTGCGTCGTTTTCTTGATAGCGATACCGGGCGCAAGGCCGCCGCGCTGCTCACCTCCGGCAAGGTATCCAACCCGCTGAAATTTGCGCCGGAGAAGCACCCGCGACGCAGGATTTACCTGGTGCTGAACGCGGTTAACCATTACGTGAAATACAAAAAGTTCCCACCCCGCAGCGTGTAGGGTCGGGCTGCGCGAGCGGCTGTTGGTGCCGATCTCAGGTTCCGGGTTTTGCCCGGCCTTCGGCTGCCTGGAGCCAGGGGCTGAGGCGGACCTGGGCACCGTCGAGGATATCCAGGGGTGTTGCAATGCCTTGGGAGATCGGGGATAGGGTGGCCGGTTCCAGGCCCGGCAGTGCCGCCGCACTCAGCGCGGTGGTTTCATCCGGCTCCTGGCTGGTGGACATGGCTTTCCATGTCAGGGTCGAGATGGCGTATTCCCCGGCGGGAATTACGGTTCTTTCGGCGCTCACAGAGGTTTCCGGCACGGTCACCGCACTAATCTGGGGTTCACCGGCGGCATTGAGGAAAACAATCTGCGGGTAACCCTGCAGGGCACAGGAATTCTGGGACATGTTGCGGGCGTAGAGCGAGAGATACCGTGAACCAAGCGCCGCGTCGGGCTCGCTCAACGAGAGCTGGAGGTTCTCCTGGGTGCACGTTGGGGCCCGCGGATTATCCGGCCAAGCCGTGACACCCTCGGGCAACACCGGCGGTTTGGCAATGAGGTGCTCGGGAAGTTTTTTACCGATCCACCCCTCCCGGATCGATTCGTACCCCGGGCCGGAGAGGGAATAGGCCGTTGGCTCACTCAGCGGTGCATGTTCATCAAGCCAGCGCTTGATTTCTGTATTCGGTGTGGTGCTCTCAGGGGAGTTCGAGTGCACGGACAAGATCCCGGAGCCGAAAATGGCGGTATCAACGTTCGGCTGGTCGCGGGCCTCGACGGCGATCCGCACCTGCTCCAGCGAGAATTCTCCGTTGGGGGTGTAGCGGATGCTCCCGTCGGCGAGTTCCAGCGTCGGTTCATAACCCTGTTCCTGGGCGAACTGAGCCAAGTCCAGCAGCACGTCGGCGTTCGGGGCAACCGCCCCGGCATTGTCCACTCGCGCCGCTCCCTGCTGCCACAAGCTGAAAGCCTGATCCGTTTCGGCTCCCGGATGCTCTCCCAGCCACAGGCGCAGCGGGTAGATCTGTATCCCGGAATCCTGTGCTCCCTGCGGTTGCCCGGCGAGAAGGGTTACCGAGTGTTCCAGCTCGACGTGGTCAACGACCGCGGCCAGGGCGCGGTCGGAAACAGCTTCCGCCGTGGTGGCCGCCTGTCGCGGACTCAGCGTTTCGCGCAGGCGGACTTCCCATATGACCTGGAGCGGATCGGTGATGCTGGATTCCTGTGAGGCTGCGTCGTAATCCACCTCGGCAGCCACGACGTTATCCAGTTCCTGGATTTCATCCTGTGCTAGGCATATCGGTTCCGGGGCGTCGCACCGATCCCATGGATGCCACAGCAGCAGGATTGCAGCCGCTACGACGGCAAAGGCCGCCAGCGTGGCGATCAGCGGTCTGCGTTTCATAAGGCTCAAGCTACCAGAGGCAAGCCGTGGCCCGGGGCCGCCAAGCCGCAAGCGAGTAGAGTCGAAGGTGAATGCCCAGAAGTGTTAGTGAAGGAGAAACCCGGTGAGTCTAAAAAACCGTTTGCATGAGGACAGCATTACCCACCTGAAGGCGGGCAATGAGATGGAGAAGACCACGCTGCGCAACATCATCAGCACTATCGGCACCCGGGAGAAGTCCGGGAAAAACCGTGCCGAGCTGACCGATCAGGATGTGGAGAACCTGCTGCGCAAGGAAGTCGCCAACCGTGAGGAAACCGCGGAACTCGCGGCCAAGGACGGGCGCACCGAATTGGCGCAGCGTGAACTCGCCGAGGCCGCGTTCATCTCCACCTACCTGCCCAAGATGCTTGACCAGGCCCAAGCCCAAGAGATTGTCGACCGGGTCATGGAGCAGCTGGCCACACAGACCGAGCTGAACATGAAAGTCATGGGCCAGGCTATGAAGCTGGTCGGGGAAGAAATCGCCGGTCGTTTTGACGGCAAGGCGGTCTCCCAGATGGTGCGCGCAAAACTGGCCTAATACTGCCACCACCTTGTCACGGTGCAGTGCGCGGGAGGAAATCCAGATAGGTGCTGGGTAAATCCCCCGATAGTCTGTGAACACTATGTCTGATTTTCCCCCGCGTCAGCCAGCGTTGCCCAAGGGTTTCGGTGTGCTTCTAGTTCTTGCAATCATCTTGGCCTCGATCAACTTGCGTCCAGCTGTCACCTCCCTCGGAGCCCTGCTGGATCCGGCCATTGAAGGTTTGCAGATGAACGGCTTTATTGCCGGCATGATCACCGGGATTCCGCCCTTGTGTTTTGCCCTGCTCGGTCCCTTGGCGCCGCGGCTGGCCGGAAAACGCGGGCCCGAACTGGTAGTGATTGCCGCCATGGGCGCCATCCTGGTGGGAATTCTTGTGCGTTCGGTGGCGCCCGAAACCTGGACCTTCCTGCTGTGCACCGCGCTGGCGCTGGCCGGAATTGCGGTGGGCAACATTTTGATGCCGGTGTTGGTTAAACGCTGGTTCCCGGACAAGGTCGGGATCGTCACCGGCGCCTACACCACGGCGGTGGCTCTGGGCGCCTCGGCGGTGGCCGGGGTGGCGGTGCCGGTTAATGACCTGCTGGGTGGGCAGTGGCGTGTGGGCCTCGCGGTTTGGGCCCTGCCTGCGCTGCTTGCCCTGATTGTCTGGCTGGTTGTGTATTTTGGTCTTCGCGCGCAGATCGCGCAGAAGAATTCCGAAACGATTGCCCAGCGTTCGGCCGCCGCACCCATTGGCCCCATGTACAAAAATCCAACCGCCTGGTGGATTGCCCTGTTTTTCGCGGCCCAATCCTCCGTGGCCTACATTTTTATGGGGTGGGCGCCGAAGATCTTTACCGACCTGGGAATGGAACCGGCGCAGGCCGGTGCCCTGCTGGCAATTCTTTTGGGTGTGGGGGTGCCGCTGTCCTTTGTAATGCCGGCGCTGGCCGGACGGTTCACCCATCAGGGACCCTTGGTGGTGATCAACGGTATTGCCGGGTTGATTGCGGTGGTGGGCATGCTGACCATTCCACTGCAAGGAGCCTATTTGTGGGTGATCCTATTGGGGATCTGCGGCTCGAACTTCCCCCTGGCATTGACCATGATCGGCTTGAAGGCCCACAGCGCCGCCGGGGTGGCGAAACTTTCGGCGTTCGGACAGTCGGTGGGTTACCTCATCGCGTTTCCCGGCCCGTTTGCCGTGGGTGCGCTTCATGAAGTGACCGGGTCATGGACCGCACCCATCTGGCTGATCGGGGCATTGATTATCTTCCAGACCTTCACCGGAATCATGGCTGGCCGTCCGCGATATATTGAAGATCAGCAACGCATCCAGATCCGTTAACTAGCGATGGCTCCCGGGTTGGATTCGGTGCCGTCCAGGTGTTTGCCGAAACCTAGATCCGCATGCCTACCGGCAGCCTGCCCGGCGAGCACCGCACCCATGCTTCCGCGGGCGGCCCGGTTCCGCGAGGCGCGAAGAAACGGGTACTGGACGCTGACGAATTCGTCGACCTGGTGCTTGCGGTCAACCAGGACCAGTTCGGTTCCAGTGCCGCTGTGGGTACTTTCTTCTCGGTAAAGGCCGTCAATGCGGGCTGCGACCTGCGAATAAAAACTGCGTTGGAATTCTCGGCGCTCGATTTGCTTCTCTGAATCGCTGACCAGCCAAGGCTGGAACTTGCCTTCCGAATCCCACCAGTGGGTCATGGCGATGCTTGCCTGGATCACCAGTGAGGTGAACAGGGTTTTGACGGTGGCCACATCGGATTCGTGCCCGATGATGTAGAGCCGGCACGAATTCGAGAGGTTCGTCTGGAGGATGGTGACGGTGCGGAACGCGCGCCCGACATGAGACAGCCCGTCACGTTGCCCCAACCGATACACTCCGCGCATTTCAAAACGTTCTTCGATGATCGCTTCGGTCTTTTTCCCCTGTTGGGCGCCCTGCGCATCAAGTTCTGCCCGGCCGATGCCGTAACGCACCATCAGTCGTTCGGCATGTTCCTGAAACGCCTGGGCTTCATGCGGATAGGTCGTGTTCTCGGCCTTGTTCAGCAGCAGCGAGATACGTTCCTTCAGGCGCTGAAGTTTGTGTTCCGAATTTTTCATGATGATTTCCTCGACGGCGATGGGATTGTTTGGGAGAGGCTTCGAAGGCTCTTAAAGGTCAGTGTGACACGGACCGTGAAATCTCGTTGAGAAGGATGTGGATAACCAATTTTTATCAGCTGCCAGGGACAAGTTGCAGACCCTAGCCGGTTGGCGAAAGCGCGCGTAGAGTGAAGTCACCCAACAGGTTCTCTGAAGGTAGTTCAGGGACCCTGAACGAACTTCGAGAGGTTGTAATGGGAGATTTTCGGACATACACCATGGAAGAACGCGCCACCTACCTCGCCCCGGCCTGCCAGCGTTGCGGACAGCACCGCCACGTGGTCTGGGAAAAAGTTGAGGGTGGTGACGGATACAAACCTCGTGACGCTGGGTGCTCTAATGAGGCCTGCACCGCGTAGGGCCGCACATATTCACAACACCAGGAGCCAGAAAACTGTTCACAGCTTTTCTGGCTCTTGTGGTGTTCGAGGGTCGGGTTTAGACCCGCAGCCCAAGGGTGGAAGAAATCTGTGCCGCCGCGGCGTTGAGCACCGAGGCGATCTGCTGTTCATCAAGATCTCGCGGGGGATAGATGACGGCGATGGCCGCCGGTTTACCCTGCGGCAGCCGCACCGGGACTGCGATGGATGTGAGCCCGGGGATCACTTCGTCGTGGCTGAACTCGTAGTTTTTGGCCGGGTATTGCTCGGGGTGCAGCTGCGAGCGGATGACTCGGCCCGGGGCGCCGTTGTCGATCGGGTGGCGGGTGCCTGGGCGTTGCGCGACGGTGGCGTCGGCGAGCCTAGGCTCAGCGGTGCTCAGGGTGACGGCTGCTTCTCCGTCGAAAACGACCAGCAACGCGGTCATCTGCAGCTGGTCCGAGACCGTGGCCAGATGCGGGGCGGCCGCTGACTGCAACGTTTTGGCGACATTGCGGGCCAGCGCGCCAAGTCGAGCGCCGAGCTCAAGATCGCCTGAGGGCAACCGCTCGACGAAACCATACTGTTCAAAGGTTTTCACCAACCGGTAGGCCATGGAACGGTGGATACCCAGCGCGGAAGCAAGATCGGGAACACTGAGCGGGCGGCTGGATTCGCCGATCAGCGTCAAGGCTTCGAGTCCGCGGCCCAGGGTCTGGGATCCGCCTTCAACACTGCCCTTGGGTGAATTGGTCATTAAACAATCTTTTCATTGTGTGGCTGAAACCGCGCGATTCAGGGGTTCAGAGTGACGTACGTCGACACGTTATGTGATGTACGTCTTGAAGATAGCGTACGTGAAAGCTAGTCTTGTATCTATAGTTACAACCGTGTCGCAAATATAGAGACAATGATGTTTGTGTGACACCGCAAGGGAGCCGAATAATGCAGATTCACCACAGGGGCTATGTCTCTTCAGATCCACGCGTCAAACCAGCCCAGGGGTATGGGCTCAATCGATCGAGTGATCTTCCTGATGAGATGGACGTGCTGATCGTCGGCACGGGCCCGGCCGCTTCGGTGGTCACCGCCCAGCTCTCGCGTTTCCCGAGCATCAATGCCCGCGCCATCGAACTGCGCCCGGGCCGGCTGGAAGTCGGCCAGGCCGACGGCATCCAGGCTCGCTCGGTGGAAACCTTCCAAGCCTTCGGCTTCGCCACTGAAGTAGTTGAAGAGGCCTACCGGAACGTTGAAATGTGCTTCTGGACCCCGGACCCGGAAAACCCGGCCAACATCAAACGCCATTCGCGTGCCGCGGATGACTCCACGGGCATGAGCGAATTCCCGCACATCTACGTGAACCAGTCACGCATCCTGGACTATTTCCTGCGCGACGCCGAACGCGCGCCGGGCAAAATCGTCCCCGACTACGGGATTGAATACCTGGACTGCCAGATCGATCCGGAGGCCGAGTACCCGGTCAGCGCGCGCATCAAGTACTGCGCCGGTCCGCGTTCCGGCGAGGAACGCACCGTCAAGGCCAAATACCTGGTGGGTGGCGACGGAGCGCGCAGCTCGGTGCGCCGTTCGCTGGGCCATAAACTGCACGGCGATGCCTCCATGCACGCCTGGGGAGTCATGGATGTCATGGTGAACACCGACTTCCCCGACATCCAGGTCAAGTGCTCCATCCAGTCCCATGAGGCCGGCAACATCCTGCTGATCCCCCGCGAGGGCGGCTACCTGGTCCGCTTCTACGTGGACCTGGGCGAACTGACCGCGCAAGATGCCGGGGCTATCCGCAACACCCCGGTGGAAGACATCGTGGCCACGGCAAACCGCATCATCCACCCCTACACCATGGACGTCAAAAACGTCGCGTGGTTCTCGGTGTACGAGGTCGCTCACCGCATCACCGACGGTTTTGACGATGTCTCCGACGCCGAACGCGGTTCGCGCAACCCCCACGCATTCATCATGGGAGACGCCTGCCATACCCACTCGGCCAAGGCCGGCCAAGGAATGAACGTGTCGATCCAGGACGGCTTCAACCTGGGCTGGAAGCTGGCAGCGGTGCTCGAAGGCCGCGCGCCGGAAGAACTGCTGAACTCCTATGCCGAAGAGCGCAAGGTGATCGCCCAGAACCTGATCGACTTCGACAAGGAATGGTCCACGCTGATGGCCAAGTCCGTGGAAGACTGGGAAGACCCGGACGAGCTGGAGAAATACTATGTGAAAACCATGGAGTTCCCGGCCGGTTTCATGACCCAGTACACCCAGTCCGCCATCACCACCGGCCTGGAGCACCAGGAACTGGCCTCAGGGTTCCCGGTGGGCAAACGCTTCAAATCCGCGGAGGTCATCCGCCGCGCCGACAACCGCTGGCGCCACCTGGGCCACCTGCATGAGGCCGACGGCCGCTGGCGGGTGTATGCCTTCGCAGACCAAGCGGCCCCGGCGCTGGAGGGCACCGCCATGGCGGACTTCGCCGCCTGGTGGGCCCAGGACGAGTCGTCTCCACGCAACCTGTATACCCCGGCGAACGGGGATGAAGACGCGGTGTTCGACCTCAAGGCGATCTACCAGCAGGACTACACCGAGGTGGAGCTTTACGACGTGCCCAAGGCGTTCCAGCCGTTGAAGGTGCCCTTCGCCCTGCATGACATCAATCAGGTGTTCGCCGCGGGCCACGGCCGCGACATCTTCCGCGAGCGCGAGGTCAGCCGCGACGGGGCGATCGTGGTGGTCCGCCCGGATCAGTACGTCGCCGGCATCTTCCCGCTGACCGCGCATGATCAGCTGGCGCAGTTCTTCGCCCAGCACATGTTGCCGGTCAACTAGTTCCTTTGGGTTTCCCGCACCCCGCCGCTCGGGGTGCGGGAGACTGGTCTGCAGGAGGTACGCCGCGGCTTTCGCGGGGTGGACGCTGGGTTGTCCGAACCAGCTGGTAGCCTCTGGTGATATGAGCCAGCCGTTTAGCGCCCTTCCGGTCCGCCGCATCACCGAACATTCCTTGCTGCCGATGCCGCGCACCGATTGGGCCGCAGAAATTCCGGCGGTCCGCCAGGTTTTGGATGAAGGATTGGAGCTGTCCCAGCTCACGATCTTTGTGGGGGAGAACGGTGCAGGAAAGTCCACGCTGGTAGAGGGGCTGGCGGCAGCCTACGGACTGAACGCCGAAGGCGGAACGATTGATGCAATGCATCAAACCCAGGCCACCGAATCGTCCCTCGGTGCGCACCTGCAACTTGAACGTGGGGCTGGAGCCGGGCGGGGCGGGGTGTTTTTGCGCGCCGAAACCATGCACGGGCACTTCGCCTACCTCAATGAGATCAAATCCCGCGGGCGGCATAACTTTCAAAGCCATGGCGAGTCTTTTATCGAGTTCTTCACCAACCGTTCGCTGATCAACGGATTGTGGGTGTTCGACGAGGCCGAATCAGCCCTGTCCTTTAACGGTTGCCTGATGTTGCTCTCACACATTTCGGATCTGTTGCATGCAGGTTCCCAGGTGGTGCTGTCCACCCACTCACCGATCCTGGCTTCATTGCCGCAGGCCCGCATCTATGAGGTAGGACCATGGGGACTGCGCAACGCAGACTATGACGATTTGGAAATGGTGCGCAACTGGCGCCTATTCCTCCAGGCGCCGGGGCGTTTCCTGAGGCACTTCGAAAACTAGGTGGCCGTGGGGTGATCCTGCACCAGCTTCATTGAGACAAGCTCGGAAAATCCGGCACGTTGGGAGAAACGGATTTTTCGACGCGAATACACCGTGAATCCGAATTTGGCATAGAGTGCCAATGCCGAGGTGTTGGTATCTTTGATGTCTTCCAGGGTGTATTCGTTGTATTCGGGAAGCTGCAGCAACGCGCTGAGCAACGCGGTGCCTACACCCCGGCCTTGGAAGGCCGGTTCGGTCGCGACAAAACCAATTTCGGCGCACCCCTGTGACGCGGCCGGTGAGGGGCGCATAAACCACGTGCGGATCACCCAGGCCGCGATCCGCCCGCGGATCGGACCGAGGTGCTTGAACAAGTGCTGGCGTTGCGGGGCGAAAATCATCTGGTCTGCTTCGGTCAGGGAGGCCAGCCCCGCAGGTTCGCCATCCACCAGCGCCACGTAGAACCGCTCAAGCAGCAGCATATGTTCAAAGGCATCGGACAGTTTGCCGGTGTCGCGTGAAAAACTCCTGAAGTCTTCGGCGAAAGCGCGAACATAGACTTCGGTGATTCGCCGTCGAAAATCTTCGCCCAGCTCGTCGCCGCGTTTCACCTCAATCGTTGAGCCATTCATGGTTTCCGCCCCTGTTCGATTGCTCCATACTGTACCGTGCAGCGGTACCTCGGGCCGGTCACCCTTTCCGAATCGCAGCTGGGCTGGATCGGTGCATTGGAGCAAAGTATCACTGGAGCCTAGCGCCCAGCGATAAAACGTTTGGTCACGGCAAGATCCCGCTCACCCAACCCGGCGTCGATGACCTCGGCGACCGCATCGAGCAGGGTGGGCAGAAGCGCCACCCGAGTAGTGGTTTCCTCGGCTATTTCCTGGACCCCCTGAAGGTCCTTAAGCAGGTACTTGATGGCCCCGGACGGCGAGTCATCGCCGGAGACCAGCCTCTCGCGGCGGGTGTCTAACAGCCGCGAGGATGCGTAACCTCCGCTGAGCAGTTTCTCCACATGGCCGCAAGATCCAGCCCCGAGCGTTCGGCCAGCACCGAGGCCTCACCCAGGGCGAACATTGTGGCACCGACCACCAGCTGATTGCAGGCCTTGGCGACCTGCCCGGCGCCGAGTTCCCCCAACCGCACCGGGGTGCCGCATGGAGCAAGCACAGCGCGTGCGCGAACGCAGGCGTCATGATCCCCGCCGAGCATGATTGATAAGGATCCTTGGATCGCACCGTCTTCACCGCCGGAGACCGGGGCGTCAACCAGCACCACGCGCCCGCCGAAACGGCCTTCAAGTTCGGTGGCAAGGTTTTTTACCCCGACCGCCGAACATGTCGCTCCGATGATCAGGAGCAATGGTGGGCTGTTGGCCGGGCGCCGTTCAAGCCCGGTGAGTAGACCGTCCGGGGCTTCGAGATAGTTGATGATCTGCGGCAGGTCCGGAAGCATGAGGACGATCTCATGACATGTCGCTGCCAGTTCAGCCGCTGAATCCGCCCATTCAAAACTGCCGGTGGACAGCGAACTATCGGCAGCCAGGTCCGTGAGCACCTGCTGTTTGCCTCGGGTTGAGGTGAGGACAACGTGTTGGCCGCCCACGGCCAATCGCCTAGCCATGGGGCGGCCCATCTTGCCTAGGCCGATCATGCCCACACGGGGTGTTGCACCGGATTCGTGATGATTCATCTGATGACTCCTTTGGTGAAGTTGGGGCTAACACCCCACAAAGATACTGCGTCCAATATAACGAACTCTGTTCAACATGCTGTCCTATTCGGTATGCTGTCAAGAAACGAAAGGACGTGGGAAAGATGTCTGTAAACACACAAGCTCTGCGCGTAGGTGTTGCGGTGAGCCTGCCCGAGTCGGACCTGGAACTGATGCGTGAACTCGAGCCGAGGCTTGAATTCCTTTATGAACCGGAACTCACCCGGCCCTACCGTTGGCACGGTGACTGGGACGGGGACCCGAACTTCACGCGCACCCCGGCGCAGGATGAGCAATTCACCCGGATGCTCGGCTCGGTTGATGCGCTCTTTGGAATCCCCGATGTTAACCCGGCGTTGCTGAACCACACGGTGCGAACCAACGATTCCTTGCGGTGGGTGCACACCACTGCGGCCGGCGGAGGTTCCCAGGTCAAGGCCGCGGGGCTTAGCGCAGCTGAACTTGACCGGGTAGCGTTCACCACCAGCGCGGGGGTGCATGGGTCGACGCTGGCTGAATTCGCGCTGTTCGGGGTGCTGGCCGGAGCGAAAAACCTGCGCAAACTCGAAGCCGATCAAGCCCGCAAGTACTGGCCCAACCAGCGTTGGCGGATGCGGCACCTGGATGAAATGACGATCCTGGTGGTGGGCCTGGGAGGAATCGGCGCCGCGGTGGCTGAACGCTTTAAAGCCTGCGGTTCCACGGTGTGGGGGACCTCGCGCAGTGGCCAGGCGGTGCAACATGTCGACCGGCTGATCCACCCGTCCGCACTGGCCGAAGCCGCCGGACAGGTTGATGCAATTGTGGCGACCCTGCCCGGTACCGCCGGCACGGAAGGTTTGCTGGGGGCTCAGGTTTTCGAAGCGGTACGCCCCGACACCATTTTGGTTAATGTCGGCCGGGGGACCGTGGTGGATGAATCCGCCCTCTTGCCCGCCCTGGAGGACGGACGGATTGGTTTTGCCGCTCTGGATGTTGTCGCCCAGGAACCCCTGGCGTCCGGCAGTGAATTGTGGGATCACCCCAATGTGCTCATCAGCCCTCACACGGCTGCGCTCAGTGACCAGGAGACCCGGCGGATTGCCCGGCTTTTCGCGCGCAATGCGACCGCGTTGCTAGATGGCGTTCCCTTGCGCAACAGGGTGGATACCGTAGAGTTTTACTGATGACAAGCGAAAACAAGGGTGAAGACGGCGGCGCCGCCGAGGATAAACCCGTGCGAGATCCAGCCCCCGCGGTGACCCGTGCGCTGGCCATTCTGGGCTTGCTGGCCGAGGCTGAGGGGCGGGCCATTCCGCTGAGCGAACTGGCGCGAACCTTGGGGATTGCCAAATCCTCGTGCGCCAACCTCTGCCAGGCACTGGAGGACGGGGAAATGATTCGCCGTACCAGTGAGGGATTTGGCTTAGGTCGGCGGACCGCGGAACTGGGTGGGGCGTTTTCCATTCAGTTCAATCAGGTGCGCGAATTTTTTGGGCTGATCTCCTCTTCGCCGACCCTGAGTGGTGAGCTGGTCCAGATCGCGATGCTTGACGGCTCCGATGCGCTGTATCTCGCCCGCCATGAGGGCAGGGCACCGTATCGGATCGGCACCCCGCTGGGCTCTCGCTTGCCTGCTATTTTCAGTGCCGCCGGCAACGCGCTGTTGCTGCCGCTCAGTGAGCCCGAACTTGAACGGGTGCTTGCCGGGGTGCTTCCGCAGCGCAGCCGGATCGACGGAATGGAACTGAGTTTCGAGGTGCTGCGCGAGCGCCTCGATGCGGCGCGCGAGCGTGGATACACCATCGATGAGGGCCATTCGACCCTGGGTGTGCTGGGGGTGGCGGTTCCGCTTCCGCCGTGGGCGCCGGGGGACCCTCCGCTGGCCATGGGGGCTGCTATCCCGGCCGATCTGGCAGACCCCGTCCGTATCGCCGCCATTGGGACGGCGTTGCGCGAGGTCGCCGCGCGCCTTGAAAACCCCTGGGGGGCCCAAGCCGCTCGAAAATAACCGGCCTGCATTCCAGACCCAAGCTGATCCCGTCATCTCCGGATGGCGGGATCAGCTGTTTAAGGCCCTGGCGAACCGGAGTCGGAGAAGGCAATTCAAAAAACATCGTTCAATGGGTTGTACGGCGTTCGATATGTTGGTATCTTCGATGCACAGGAAGAGTGATGCCGTTCACTTGTCGAAGGAGACTTCCATGACCACCACCTCAGCCGCCCCCAATGGGGCAGACGGGCCCTCAGCGGATCCGAACTATGCCAAGAACCTGCAGCGCGCCACCCTCGCGGCGAGCATCGGCAGCGCCTTGGAGTATTTTGATTTTGCACTGTATGGATTGGCTACCGCGCTGATCTTTAATGTGCTGTTTTTCCCGCAGGGAGATCCTGCCATGGCCACCGTGGCCGCCTTTGCAACTTTTGGTGTAGGTTTTGTCGCCCGCCCCTTCGGCGGACTGTTCTTCGGAATGCTCGGTGACCGGCTGGGGCGAAAATTTGTGCTGATCGTGACGATCCTGCTGATGGGCGGCGCCTCCACCCTGATTGGTGTGCTGCCCACCTACGAAATGGCGGGAATCTGGGCGCCCATCTTGTTGGTGGTCCTGCGACTGCTCCAGGGCTTCGGCGCCGGTGCCGAACAGGCCGGGGCAACCGTGCTGATGGCCGAATACGCGCCAACCAAACGTCGCGGGTTCTTCTCCGCGTTGCCGTTTATCGGCATTCAGGCAGGCACGCTGCTGGCCGCGGTGGTCTTCTCGATCCTGACAACCCTGCCCGAAGAGGCCCTGATGACCTGGGGCTGGCGTATTCCATTTTTGGCTTCCTTCGCACTGATCATCCTGGCGGTGGTCATTCGCGCCAAGCTGGAAGAAACTCCGACGTTTGTCGAGATGGAAAAACACGATCAGGTTTCCGAGCATCCGGTGCGTGAACTGTTCCGCAACGGTTTCCCCGGCGTGCTGGTGGGTATTGGGCTGCGAATGGGTGAAAACGGCGGCTCGTACATGTTCCAAGGTTTGGCGTTGACCTTTTTTGTGGCCGTCGTCGGGCCGGACGCAGACAAGGGGCTATTGACCTGGGGTGTGACCATCGGGTCGCTGATCGGGGTGTTCTCCGTTCCGTTGGCCGGGGCGTTATCTGATCGTTTCGGGCGCCGGAAGGTGTACCGCGCCGGGGCGTTGTTCCTGCTGGTGTACTCGATCCCCGCCTGGTGGGCGTTGCCCCTTCAAAGCCACGCCTTGGCAATCGCTGTCATAGCGGTGGGAATCGGCATCGCGGTAGCCACCATGCTCGGCCCGCAGTGCGCCATGCTTCCAGAACTTTTCGGCAGCCGTCACCGCTACCTCGGGGTGGCCATGGCCCGTGAAATCTCCGCAGTACTTGCCGGTGGTTTGGCCGGGGTGCTGGGTGCCTACCTCATCGCCATTACCGACGCGAACTGGCTGGTACTGGGCCTGTATATGGCAGTACTGGCGGCCATCACCCTGGCCAGCACCTTCCTGGTTCCCGAGACCCTGCGCCGCGACCTGACACGAACCGATGACGCGGTCAAGATTTCCTCCGTCGAAGCGGGAGACGACGTGTGGCTGGCTGGCAGCCAAGGAACCGGGGCATCAACGGTAGCCGCGCGCACCTCGTTCACCGTTGACGCTGAAGCCGCCCGCGCGGAGCAAGCGGTACGGCACTAACCGCGGCATTCGTGGGTGGGGCACCGGGGCGCAGTCGGTTGACCTTCGTGGTCGCCGGTGCGGCCCCGGTGCCCGCAAACTGTTTGAGTCTTCCTCGGACGAGCACCTATGGCAACGATTCATGCTCGAGTATCAAAGCTCAACGCAGATTCGGGAACTGTGCATGCTTCCTCTAGAGTTGAAGGGGTAGACGAAGGGATGGCACGTGGCCAAGAAACAATCAATTTGGGCTCGAATTTTCGGTATCGGTAAAGCGAATGCCAATGCGGCAATCGATGCGCTGGAAGACCCCAAGAAGATGCTGGACCAGACCGTCCGCGACTACACGAACAACATTGCCGAGGCGGAGCAGGCGGTGGCGCAAACCATCGGCAACCTGCGGATGGCCGAGGAAGACCTCACCAAGGCGCAGAATGAGGCCAACGAGTGGGGTTCCAAGGCGCTGGCCGCCTCCAACAAGGCTGAGGAATTTGCCGCGGCTGGTGACTCTGCCAACCAGCAGAAGTTCAACCAGCTGGCCACCGTGGCAATTCAGCGCCAGATGGCCGCGGAGAAAACTGCCGGCGCGCTGTCCACCACGGTGGGCACCCAGCGTGAGGTGGTGGACAAGCTCAAGTCGGGTCTGAACACCATGCAGACCAAACGCCAAGAACTGGTCTCCAAACGTGACGAGCTGGTTGCCCGTGCCCGCAACGCCAAAACCCAGAACCAGATGATGGACACCATCAAGGCGCTGGACATCAATGATCCAAGCAGTGAAATCAGCCGCTTTGAGCAGAAGATCCGTCAGGATGAAGCCAAGGTCCGCGGCGCCGCCGAACTGGCCGCCTCCTCGCTGGATTCGCAGTTTGCGCAGCTTGAAGATCTCGGGGCGGCTACCGAGGTCGACGCCCGTTTGGCAGCCTTGAAGGCCGCCTCGGCACCGGCCGCTGAGATCCTCGAAGAGGCAGACGGCGCGGCCGCGTTGGAAGCCGGTGCTCCTGAACTTTCTGAAATCGAAGCGCGCCTGGCTGCCATGAAAAAGAACCAAGCGTAGCGGTCAGTTTTAGTGCAAAACACACCAAAAAGGTGAGGTCCCGAACCGCAAATGCGGTCCGGGACCTCACCTTTTTGGTGTTGAAAGATTATTTACCGTTGCTGGCTTCGGACCCGGGCCTCAGGACCGCAGAACCTGCCGAGACATCAACACTGACCTTGAATTCAGAACTGGCGGAGGTGTTGAGCTTGTTCTCTATGGAGCCCGCCGACGAATCGGTTGAGACGTTGTAACTGGTATCCGGCAGGATCAGTTCCATCACCCCGGCGCTCACCCGGGCATCCACCGAACGCGGGGCCTGGCCCTGAAATTGAGCATCCATACGCCCGGCAGACACATCCAAGGTGGCGGCATCCACATCATCAAGCACCAGGTTGGCTCGCCCTGCGCCGAGTTTGGCATCCACCGTGTCAGCC
This sequence comes from Glutamicibacter sp. NPDC087344, assembly GCF_044744225.1. Classification (NCBI taxonomy): domain Bacteria; kingdom Bacillati; phylum Actinomycetota; class Actinomycetes; order Micrococcales; family Micrococcaceae; genus Glutamicibacter; species Glutamicibacter sp. NPDC087344. Next base: position 289,527 of record NZ_JBIUXY010000002.1, read on the forward strand.
GACCCCACTACCTCTAGTTCACCGGCGCTGACGTCGAGTCCGAGGGTTTTGAAGTTTCCGTCGGCCTGGAACATTCCAGCTCCCAGCTCAAACTTCGCGTCAACGGTTCCGTTGTTCAGTTCTTCGGGCAAGGTCAGCGTGATTTCATTGTCGGTCGCTGAGCAGCCGAAAAAGCAGAAGTTGTTCCAGCCTGCCGGCGGGCGGATCGTGAGGGTGCTTCCCTCGCGCTCCAGGGACCATTGTTCGCCCGCGGTGCTGCGTACCTCAAGGCTGGCCTCGGAGACATCGGCAAATTTCAGTTCAAAACTTCCGGTGTTTGCCTGGACATCCAATGTGCTCACCCCGTGGGCGTCGGCTTGCTGGATAACGTGGCTGCTGTTCAGCGTCGACATGGCGCTGCGGGTTGCCCCGATGGCCATGGTGAGCAGGGCCAGCGCGCCGATCACGGCAAGGACAATATTCAGTGCTTTTCCCGCACCTCGCGGGGCCGGATCCTGTGGGGGATGCGGGTTGATCGTCTGGGTACTCATGGGTTTGTCCTGTCTGTGCGGTTGGTGCCCAGTGTTTCGATGTGGGCGAGGGTGGCCAGCACACGCCGGTTACCCATTCCGTCGGCTTCCAGGCCGAGCTTCTGGAAGATGGAGGTGATGTATTTTTCTACGCTTGCCTCGGAGAGGAACAAGAGGGCGGCGATCGCCTGATTGGATTTTCCTTCGGCCACCGCGGCGAGCACCGTGCGTTCGCGGTCGGTGAGCTGCTGCATTTTTGAATCGTGGTTTCGTCGAGTCAACAGCTGTGCCACCACTTCCTGATCCAGTACGGTGCCCCCGGAGGCAATCTGTTCCAGCGAGGCGATGAACTCCGAAACATCGGCCACCCGGTCCTTGAGCAGATAACCCAGGGCACCGGATTGCGTGGCGATCAATTCCGAGGCGTAACGCTCCTCCACATACTGCGAGAGCACCAGCAGGGGGAGTTTCGGGTAGCGTGACCGCACGGCCAGCGCGGCGCGGATGCCCTCGTCGGTGTAGGTCGGAGGCAGCCTGACGTCCAAGATGCAAATCTCTGGAAAAGCCTCGGCCGGGGCCTGTTCGAGGAAATCGAGCAGCTCGCTGGTATCGGGTAGATCCGCCACCACGTGGTGGCCTGAATGGGCTAGCAATCGCACCAGGCCTTCGCGCAGCAGGACCGAATCTTCGCAGATTAGAACGCGCATGGGACATTCACCTCCAGTGCGGTGGGACCGCCCTGCGGGCTATCCAGGGTGATGCTTCCTCCGGCCGCAAGCACCCGATTGGAAATGCCATCCAGTCCGCCGCCGGGAACGATCCGCGCCCCGCCGGTGCCGTTGTCTTCAATCCGTGCCCACAGTGTTGCCTGCGATTGGTCGCCGGTGCGAGCACGCACCGTGACCCGGCAGGTTGAAGCCCGCGAATGCTTGGCCGCGTTGGTCAGCGCCTCGGCAATGGCGAAATATACGGCGGCTTCGGCATGCCGTGCATAACGCCCGGCGAGCTGAACGTCCAGCTGCACCGGGATGTGGGAGCGGCCGGCAATGGCGGACAACGCGGCATCCAATCCGCGGTCATCCAGCACCGAGGCGTAGATCCCGCGGGTCAGCTGGCGCAGTTCGGTAATGGCCGACTTGGTGGAGGCATGTGCCTCGGCCACCAGGGCCTTGGCTTGCTCCGGGTCGCTGTCGATCTGCTGGTGAGCCAACCCGAGGGTCATGGCCACGGAAACCAGGCGGGGTTGGACCCCGTCGTGAAGGTCTCGTTCAATGCGGGTTCGTTCCAGTTCGGCGGCGCGCATGGCACCTTCACGTTGCACCGTGGTGGTGCGCACCCGTTCGGTCAGTTCGGTTTCACGGGCCGTGGAGCCGATGATTCCCACCGTCACCGCCCGATGCAAAAAGACCATGGAGACGGCCAAAGCCGCACCGAGCAGGGCGAGAAGCAGCATCCAGGGTGCTTGATCGGCGGGGATCTGCATCCCATAGGGGCCGGCCACACGTTCAGCCTGGGTTAATGGGGCGAACGCGGTGATGGACAACCGGACCATCCATTCCAACCCGCTGAGCATGATTGCGCCGGCGAAGCAGGAAATTGCCAGGCTTCCGAAGGCCGCCCACATCCGTCCGTTGGCCAAGTTCCGTCCCAGCGACCGGATATACGGGCCGAACCCGGGTTGTTGGCGTGGGCGCCAAGCCAACGGTGCAATCTGGAGGTTGTAGAGCTCGGAGACTCGGAGGATTTCACAACGAGCCAATCCGAAAATGAGGTAGAGCAATCCGACAAGCATCAGCAGCCCGAATCCAAGCAGGAAGCTGAGCCCGATGCCTGCGGCGAACCAGGCGATGATGAGGGGAAGAACCACCGCCCCGACGGTTCCCAGTGCTGCCAGATGCAAAAGGGTGAACCCGAATCGCAATGGGGGACGGGCAGGCAGCGCGCCCGATGGGGTCTGCAGTGTTGAAGTCATAATTCAATGCTATTTGGGTGTTCGCTGACACAACACCGAGGGAACCGGAGAACATCATTAGGGAAAACCCGAAGTTTTTCCTCACCCGGTTGCAACGGGCAGCAACGATCCCCACGACGGTAGACGCCCACCACGCGTTTTCTCCTCAGCACACCGTTGGTCGGTAGACACATCAAATGCATTATTGTCCGTCAAATTACGATGATGACTAGTAGTATGAAAATATGCCGAAAGACGAAAAAGACGAAAAAGACGAAAAAGACGCAAAAGACGCAAAGGGCGATCACCGCAAGGAACCCATCAAGGTGTCCCCAGCTGCCACCGCAATTGGGTTAGCCATAGTCGCGGCGCTGCTCGCCTTGCCACTGTTGGATCCGCTGACGCGCGCCCGGGTGTTCACCGGAATCATTATGGGTGGCGGGTTCGCGCTGGCGCTGGCGGTGCTGGGTGTGATCACGCTCTTGACCGGTTTGGCAGTCAAAAAACGGCTTGTGGCAACCATTGGTGTGGTGGTGGCGCTTGCCGCTCTGCCCATGTCCTTCGTCGCCAACTGGAATGCCCAGGCGCACCTGCGGGACACCGTGAAGATCGTCAGCGCAGAACAGGAGGAACTTCCGCAGACCGGGTTACGTGCACCCTATCTGGTCGCTGAACGCCAAGCATCGTCAAATAGTTCGGGCACTGTTGGAGACATCGGTGCAACCACATACCTTGCCGGTGAAAACCAGTACTCCACGCTGGTCGAACGTCGGGGTTGGCTGCGTCCGGGCTATGAAACGGTTTTGGTCCAGCGCCTTGAACTCACCGGCCAGGCCAAGGGCGAGCGCTGCGATTTCTCCCCGGAAGCGAACAAACGTATCAACGGATTTTTGGGCAACAGCCTCAAGCGGGCCATTGCTTCGATTGATACCGGCCTGATCGCCAAGGACGTTGACACCTGGGGCTACTGTTCGCAGGGGGTTCCGATGATCGTGGTGCCGGTGACCAAACTGGTGAACTGGTTCGCACCCCATGACGTCCCTGCTGGTGTGGTGCTTTACAACGGGAGCACCGGAGACCTTGAGTACCGCCAGGAGGTGAACTCCGGCGACCTTCCTGGGCCAGCGGTGTCCATTTCGCAATCGCGCCGAGTCAACAAGTCGCTGGAAACACTGAACGGAAACTGGTGGACCACCCGGATCTTGAAGTCCACCGGCATCTCGGATGAACCCAAAGATGAGGACGATACCAATCTGGGCAGCCATTCGAACTTCAGCCTCAGCTACGGCACCGAACAATTCGGCTTTTTCTCGCCGTTCACCTCCCGTGCATCCTCACGCACCATCGACAACGTTGCGGTGCTTGATAGCTCCCATGTGACGGCCGGGCAGGACGCTTCGGTGGCACTGCACCAACTGGCTACCCCGCGGCAGTCCAACGCGGCAACGGCGGATCGGATCAAGGCCGACTACTCCTCGCTCAGTGACTGGGCCACCGGTATGACGGTCATGGAGATCGTCCCCGGCGGTGAAGGTATCTGGCATGCGAGCATCGGCCAGAAACAGAACGTGAACTACCGAGTTCAGCTTAACGCCGATGGTTCCTCCTGCCTGCTCACCGCCACCGGGAACAAATTGCGCTGCTCCAACGACGCCGAGACCGGCGAGCTGCCAGAAGGCAACGGGGACGCGCTGGTGGATCCTTCGAGCCTGAGTACCGATGAACTCAAGGCGCTACACGAAGCGATCCTTGAAGAGCTCTATCAACGGATCCCCACCGAATAATCAGAGGGTGGTCCATCCGGGTTCACTCGGTGTTCCCCCAATGCTGGGGTGTTGGTTAATCACGCGCGTTAGTGTTGCCTGTCATGGGCCGGCTTTTTGTTGCGTTGGGAGATTCATTCACCGAAGGTGTTGGGGACTGGGATCCGCGATTGCCCAATGGGGTCCGTGGCTGGGCAGATCGTGTGGCCAAACAGCTTTCCAAAGCGGATCCCACCTGGCGCTACGCAAACCTCGCGATCCGCAGCCGGCGGTTGGGGCGGATCATGGACGAGCAGATCGACACCGCGCTCGCGCTGAATCCTGACCTCATCAGTTTTTATGCAGGAGGCAACGACATTCTGGAACTGCGTCAGGATATGGATCGTTTCCTAGACCGCTATGAGCTGGCGGTAGATCGTTTGGCCAGATCAGGGGCGCAAGTCTTGTTGTTCACCGGCTTTGACATCCCGGTTCACCCCGCGCTCGTCCGGTTCAAGCACCGTAATTGGAAGTTTAATGACAGGGTCCGGGACCTGGCGTTCAAATATCCGAATACGGTGACCCTGATCGATTACTGGGCCTGGGACATCTATCGAGACCCGCGCATGTGGGATATCGACAAGCTGCACATGAATCGGGCCGGCCACCGATATATGGCTATTCGAATCCTGGAAATCCTCGGAGCAAAGCACCAGCTGAGATTTGAACCGCTGGAAGAAACCGAACGAATGGGAACGGTGGAACTACTCCGCCGGGATATCGAATGGATGCGCCAATGGGTGCTTCCGATGTTTGGGCGCCGGCTGCGGGGGATCACCTTGGGAGACAGCCTGCAGCCACGCTGGGAAACACCGATCTATCCGGCCCAAGGCATGAAAAAACAGTTCCGCAGGCGCCAACGGGCGGCCACGGAACTGTTGAAGTAGGAATACTCAAGGAACCTAGGGTTACTCGGTTCCTGGATTCTCCATGGCTTCGGGGCTCATCCAGGCGATTTCCCACACGTGGCCGTCTGGATCCTGGACCGCGGCCTGATACATGCCGGGGAACGGCTCATCGGCGGGGCGGTAGATCGCACCGCCACCGGTCTGGGCATTGGCGACAAACTCGTCAACAGCTTCACGGGTGTCGGCTGACAACGCATTGAGGCATTCTCGGTGTCCCGGCCCCAACGCTGGTTTGTCTTCACCGACTAGGAAGCTTGAGTAGAACTCTTCTTGCAGCACCATCACCAAAATGTTCTCGGCAATGATCCATGAGGTCGCATTTTCATCTGAGAACGTATCGTTCTTGGTGAATCCCAAGGCTTCATAAAACTTGTCGGCCCGCGCCAGATCAGAGGTTGGAAGGTTGACGAAAATCATCCGGCTCATAAAGTGCCCTCTTCGTTATTGGATGGGTTAAACACGATTCCGTCACAGTACTCTTCCGCACCTTGGCCCTTGACGCAACGTTTTGGAGGAAATTTCCGGTTACGGGCAAACACCGTGCCAGGCATGCAGGCATCGCACAGCACTCTGCATGAACCGCACGACGCTCCATCTGGCAAAACTCGGACACCGCAAAATCCGGGGATTGATCCAGGTCCCGCAGGTGGCAACCGAAACGACGACGTGGTGTACTTATCGAATTAACTGCCCATCATGGAGAGCTGATATGAAGCAAAGACTAGTTATAACGCCTCAGTACTCTGACATCATACCTATCTCAATTCCAGGTTCGGACAGCTTTATTGAAGGAGATGACCTTCCAATGATTTCTAACGACCTCGTGGAAGAACTTCGTGGTTGGAATCGGGTGTTTCTTGAAAATTTCGATCCGGTAGCTGGCTGGACGTCGAAAGATCAAGCTGAGCGGCAGCAAGCGGCAGCGTTCGTCCTAAAAGATAGGCTTACCGATGCCATTGGAAATGACTACACCATTGACGTAGCGACTTGGTTCTAAGGCAGCTGCCACGAGATCTGGATGAACCGCACTGCGCTCCAGCTGGCAAATCTCACGCACCGGACGCCGGAGAATCCGGGGATTGATCCAGGACCCGCAGGTGGCTACCGAAACGAAAACGCCGCAGCACCTGCGCAATTTCAGCGCTAGTGCTACGGCGGATTCGTTAAACAGCAACCTCGCGGTGGCTGTGGGTATTTTTTAGAAACTTAGATGAGAGCCTTGGTGATCTCCAGCGGGATACGATCTCGGGTGTAAGTGATCTGATCGTAGCCATGGGGCGCGGGTTTGCCGTCTTCACCCATGTTGACGAACACCAGCTTTTCGATGGTCAGGATCGATTCCTGGGTGAAGATGTTGCGCACCTCTGCCCGCAAGGAGATCGACGTACGTCCAAAATCGATCGCGGTCAGGCCCATCTCAATCAGATCGCCTTCGCGGGCGGAAGCGATGAAGTTGATTTCAGACATGAACTTGGTGACCACATGCTTGTTGCCGAGCTGGATGATCGAGTAGATCGCCGCTTCTTCATCGATCCAGCGCAGTAGGCTTCCGCCGAACAGCGTGCCGTTTGCGTTCAAATCTTCGGGGCGAACCCATTTGCGTGTATGAAAAGTAATACCCTTAGCCATACTCAAAATGCTAGGTCAGATCGGGGCCATGCGCTGTAAGTTGCTGCACAATGTAGGTGAAAACACATGTGGGTGCTTCCGGTGAGCAATTGCGACCAGCGTCCCGGCTCCGGTAGGAGAGCACCGGCGACACGCCCGATACCGCAATGCAGGCCCTGCCAGGCTAGTGCCAACCTGCTGGGCTGTTGGTAGTCTCAGATCAAAACCACAGTCCAGTGTTTATCAACGTGATTGCAAGGAGACCATGACATACACGGCGGAGCGGAATGAAAACATTCCGACCGATTTTGATGACGTCATCCAGCAGGTGTCCACCGGCACCCTAGCTCATCAACGTATCGACGAACTCCTGTCGGAGGCCCATGAACGCTACCTCGACGTTGATGAAGGATTGCTCGCGCACTACATTCCGGTCCTCGGCCAAGCAGACCCGGACACCTTCGCCATTGCCATGTCCCATGTCGGCGGTACCGTGCACGCCGTGGGCGACTGCCAGCACCAGTTTTCCATCCAGTCCATCTCCAAAATGTTTGTTTATGCCTTGGTGCTGCAGGAACATGGCCATGAAGCCGTCCATGAAAAGATCGGTGTCAACAACACCGGTATGCCTTTCAACTCCGTCATGGCAGTTGAACTGAACAACGGGCATCCGATGAATCCGATGGTCAACGCCGGGGCCATCGCCACCACCGAAATGATTGCCGGAAAAAGCTCGGCCAAAAAGTGGGAAAACGTCCGCGAGGGACTGTCCGCTTTTGCCGGCCGATCGTTGGCTTTGGATGATGAAGTGTACGAGTCGGAATCAGCGGCCAACGAACGCAACAAGGCTCTGGGCCGGCTGCTGAAGAGTTATGGGCGTCTGAACGGGGACCCTAACGAGGCGGTGGATGTTTATACCAAACAGTGTTCGCTGAACGTGACCGCTCACGATCTTGCGGTGATGGGAGCCACCTTGGCAGACGGCGGCATCAATCCGGTCACCGGCACGCAGGTAGTCAGCGCGGACGTCTGCCGCGACACCCTGGCAACGCTGGCGACCAATGGACTGTATGAACGATCAGGTGATTGGCTATTTGAGATTGGGATTCCGGCAAAGTCGGGAGTCTCAGGAGGGATCGTTGCGGTGGCGCCGGGCAAGGGGGCCATCGGCGCGTTTTCTCCAAGACTGGATATGGCCGGAAACTCGGTACGCGGCCAATTGGCAATAGGCCATTTGTCGCGTGCGTTGGGACTGAACCTGTTCGCCTCGGCCCCTGGCTCCGGCCGCTAGCCAGCTGGGAAACATCGTGGAATTCAGCTAATTCACTTAGCTGATCAGCTAAATCTTCATGGCCGGTTGCCTGCCTTGTATTCGACAGCTGGCTAAGGGGGCTCGTCGATTTCAGCTCCTGGTTTCAAGCAAAAGTGTAATAGCTAGTCAGGTGCTGATTTTATGGCTTGGTCGAGTTTGTGATTTTGGCCGAATGGCGAAGCTGAAATGGTAGTTTTCCTGCGTTCGTTGTGGGCAGCTTGTGTAGGTGTTGTGCCTGCCTGGAAATCCGGATTGACTCGAAGTTAAGTGCGCCGGAAGCGCTCGGAACTCGTAAGGATTTGAACCATGAAGAAGACAACCAAGGCAACCATCGCTGCAGCCGCGGCAGGTATCTTGCTGGTCACCGGCGCTGGAACCGTCGCCCTGTGGCAGCAGACAAGAACCGTCGATGCAGGAACTGTCGACACCGGGCACCTGAACCTCACCGTGTCCGATGACGGAGTCTGGACCGATATCAGCGACGGTGGAGCCGGGGTGCCGTTTGACCCGGCTGCCGAGCAGATTGTCCCGGGTGACGTTGTGGCCTACACCCAAACCGTACAGATCGATGCCGAGGGCAAGAACATTCAGGGTGCACTGACCGTGGGCTCCCTCAACGCACTGCCACCGTTATTGCAGGACGAGATTGAGCTGGGTCTGGACATCGACGCCGATGCCGCGGGACTCACCAAGGCCGATAACGTCATTTCTTTTGCGGACGAAGGAACCTACCAGGTGCCGGTGACCATCACCGTGACCTTCCCTGAGGGGACCACGAACTCGACCCCGGTGGACACCATGGATCAGGCGATTAATCTCAACGCGCTGACATTGACCCTGGACCAGGTACGTTAACTGGCGGTTGGCTGAATCACGAGCAGGTATGTCAAAACCCCTAAAGTTCGCTCTGGCAGCGGCCGTAGTGCTTGTGTTGGGACTCAGTGCCCAGGCTACGGTCGCTGCTTGGCGCGCCGAAGGGGAAGTCAACGCCGGTTCGCTGAAAACCGGAACACTGAGTCTCAAGGTGGGGAACGGGCTCAGCGCACATTCCGACTATGTTTTTCAGGAGCTGCAGACGCAGACCCTGCTCCCCGGAACCTTTATCCAGGCTCCGCTGACCATCTCCAATGCAGGAACCGCTCCGTTGGCCTACGGCCTGGCAGGAATCGCCACCGGCACCGAGTCCTCTCAAGCCAAGGACAAAGCCCTCGCTGCGGCGGTGACCGTGAGCATTTACGCTGGAATTCCTGCCGTCAACTGTCAAGGCACCCAGGCGCTCAACGGTCAGTTGTTGTACTCGGGGGCCTTGAACTCAAATGCAACGTTTCCCAGCCCACGCGAACTTGCCTCCACCGGGTCCGCAACGTCCACTGACGTCTTATGTGTCAGGCTCGGTTTGCCGGCCGGGGCCACACAAAATGCCGCCGGCGGAAGCATGGCTGTGACCTTGAGTTTTACGGGGCAGCAGAAATGACAACATTAACCCGGGCGCAGCTTCGCCGTGAAAGCCAAAAAACTACTCCCTGGTGGTGGGTGAGCCAGATTGTTTCCTGGTTGGCTCTGTTTGTAGTGCTCTGCCTGTTGGCCGTGATGGTACTGATTCCGCGGCTGGGTGGTGGCACCGCGTATACTGTGCTGACCGGTTCCATGCGTCCGAATTATCCACCGGGTGAATTGATTGTCACGAAACCCGTGCACCCCGAGCAGATCTCGGTGGGTGACGTGCTGACCTATCAGTATGAATCCGGCAAGCCCGGGGTCGTGACCCATCGTGTTGTCTCAATCAGCTCGTCCTTGTCCGGTGGGCAAGAGTTCATCCTGCGCGGGGATGCCAACAACTCCAACGATGAGCCAATTGTTGCCGAGCAGATCCGCGGCAAACTCTGGTATTCAATGCCTTGGCTCGGATACCTGAATTCAGCCGTCAGCTCCACCCAGAGGACCTGGTTGACGTGGCTGGCGGTGGGTGGCCTGTTGGCTTATTCCCTGGCGATGTTTGCCGGAGCTTGGCGTGATCGACGGCGCAAGGGTGCCCAATGAGTGCCCGGGTGCCGGCGCGAGTGCTGTTCCTTGGCATGTTTGCCATGGGATTTTTGACGTGGGGAATGCCCGGTGCCTTTGCCGCCCAGGAGCAGCCATCCGGAATCAGCTTCAGTGTGGGCGGCGAAGAGTTCTCGGCAGAACCCCAACCGCTATTCGAGTCACATCTCCAGTTGGTTCCCGGGGACCAGCTGACCGATGAGCTGTCCATCCGAAATGACCGTGACCATGACATCACGGTGAGCGTCACACCACGGCTTTCCGACACGTCCACCGAGCTTCAGTTCGAGGTTATGGGGCAGGCGTCAGCTCAGTTGGAGCCGCATCAAGCATCAACATTCCAACTGCGTGTACGGCTCCCGGAATCAGCGGGCAACTCTTCGCAGAACCAGACACGGGATCTCGCGGTAGAAGTCCGGGCGGTTCAGACGGGCGACGTGACACCGCCAGGGACGCCGCCGGCGCCACCGCAGGACCCGGATGCCGACCCCTCTGCGCCACCCCACGAACTGGGAAACACCGGATTCGACGGCTGGATCTTTGCCTTGGCCGGGGGAGTGCTCGGTGTTGGAACCATACTCTTTCTGCGCTCCAAAAAATCACGTCCTGCCTCCCAGACACAGCAAGGAGAACCCTCATGAGTCGGAGATCAATACAGGTTAAAGCCATCTTGTCGCTGGGGATCGTGGTGGGCTTGGGAGCGGTTTCTACGCTGGCTGCCTGGAGCGGAACTGCCACCGCGACCTCGAATATCACCGCGGCGCAGATCTCCTTGGGAGTTGGCGCGGCGGCGTCCTCCGCAACGACGCCAAGCTATACCGTGCCGGTGTCGTCCGTACGTTGGTACCCGGGGGTCAGCGCGGCCGCGGTGGTGGTTGTCAAAAACACCAGTACGGTGCCCATGCCGTTTTCGATCAAGGGCACCATCACCGAAAGCGGGGGTGCCGAATTGGGCAAGGCCATGAACGTCGTGGTGAAAACCGGTGCCACGCTCAGCGGTACGGCTCCGAATGTCACCTGCGCTGGTGGAACGACGCTGGTGACCAAGGCGGCTGGGGCGGCTTTCGGTGCCGAGGTCACCCGCCCGACACTCGTGGCTGATGCCTCGGAATCATTGTGTGTGCAGTACTCGTTGCCGGCTGCCGCGGCGAACAACCTTCAGGGAACCACCACCAAACTGGATCTGATTTTCACCGCAACGGTGGGCTCCTAGGATGGGTGCATCAACAACTTCCGGCTCTGGCACGCAGCGGGAAAGCCCGCTTCAGCGGTGGGCGCTGAATATCGGGGCGGTGCTAGGCTCCCTGTGCCTGCTGATGACCCTTGCCGCAGTTCTCTTCGGGCTCAAACCGCTGGTATTTATCAGTGGTTCCATGGGCCCGGAGATCCCCACCGGATCGTTGGGTTTGGCGATTCCGCAGCCAGTTGAGGACCTGGGTGTGGGCGATATTGTCTCGGTGGTGGCCAGCGACGAAGTGCGGGTGACCCACCGTGTGGTTGAAAAAACCGAGGCAGGCTTGATCCTCAAGGGAGATGCCAATCCGGTGGCAGACCTGCAGCCCTATGCGGTGGATGAAGCAGACAAGCTGCTGTTCAGCGTGCCGGGGTTGGGTTATGTGGTGTCCTGGCTTTCCCAACCATGGATGTATTTTGCCGGTGGTTTGCTCTGCGCCTATTTGCTCTACATTGCCTTTGCGCGGCAAGGGCACGGGCGGAAAAACGACGTTGACGGCAACGATGAAGACCCGGACGGCAAGGTGGAGCCAAAAGCTGGGAAGGATGCACCACCCAAGGCCGCTCAACGCGCCCGCGGGCGCAGCGGTTCGCAGCTCCTGGCGGCGGTGACGGTGCTGTCTCTGGCGGTGGCCTCGATTCAGTTGTTCCCCCTGGCCGAAACAACCCGCGCGGCCTTCAATACCAGCGCGCAGGCAACGGCCACGGCGCAGGGGGACGTGATGCAGCCGGCCCGCGCGATTCAATGCACCAACAGATCGGCAAGTTCCAATAACAAAATTGTCGACTTCACCTGGACCGCGCCGATAGCCCAGAGCGCGCCGCTGGCCGGATACAAGATTTCCGTTCAGGTGAAGGACAGCGCAGAAAGCTTTTCAGATCTCTTGCCGGTGAGTACCACCTCGTACGCCGTGGACATTTCACGCTCCAACGGACTCTTATATCTGTTGATTGATTTGCTAGGAAACCTTTTGGGTTCGAGCTTCGATGTGAATTTCCGGGTATACGCCGTGTACCAGAACGGGTGGACGGCTGTTCCGGCCCTGTATCCGGCGGCCAAGGGGAATATTGCAGTTCTTGGCTTGGACAGATCCCTGCGGTGTGCCTAACGCCGGGTCTGCGCCAAACCTTTCAGGATCAATTCAAGTCCCATCTCAAATGAGCGCCGGGCTCGTTGCTCCACGTCGAGGCCTGCGGCCAGGGCCTCTGTGAACTCGGCCCCCGATGATTCATCGGCTTCCCACACGACCTTTGGCGCCGCGGCATCCATAGCGGAGCCTAAAACAAACGAGTCGATGATGGTGATGGCGTGCAGCCGGTCGGCGGGAGGGAATCCGGCACGGGCGAACGCCTCCGCCAGTGCGTCATACACCCTCAAGGTGGTGCGGTCGCGCACCGTATGACTGGTCAACAGCGGGATGAGCCGGGGGTGCTGGGAATAGGACTGCCAGTACGAGATGGCGATCTGCCTGACGGTAGCTTGCCAGTCCTCTGTTTCGCCGGAGGGCAGTGAAATGGCGGCCATAGCTCTCCCACGCATGAGCTCGATGATTTCATCTTTGCCGGAGACGTGGTTGTACAAGGACGACGGGGTCACGTTCAGGGTTTTGGCCAGCTGCGGAAGCGTGAACTCGCCCTGAGCGTCAACGAGTGACAGTGCGGCAACGGCGATAGCTTCCGTGCTGAGTTTGGGTTTTGTGGGGCGAGCCATGAAGTCTGCTGCTTTCTGGTTGGCGGTTCGCTTCCGAGCCTATCCGATTTAAACGAAATACATTCGTTTTCCCTCTTGCGTGTGACGCCCGGCACTGCTTATCCTGTAAACGAATGATATTCGTTTTATTGAGGGAGCCTGACCATGAAGGAAATACTCGCCCTGACTCCGCCGACCTCGCCGGCACGAGTCGACGCAGCCGATCGCGGTGAACTGACCGTCGCGTTGGTCCAGCACCGCTGGCACGCCGACCCGCAGGACCTGCGCGACGAACTGGAGGACGGCATTCGCCGGGCTGCCTCGCACGGGGCCAAAATTGTGTATCTTCCCGAACTCACGTTGAGCAAATACCCGGCTTTTGAGGTGCCCAATCCCCAGGCCGCGGATGAAAGCGCAGAGGACCTGGAGCAGGGCCCCACGGTAAGTTTTGCCCGTCAAATGGCCGCACGCTATAACCTGCATGTGCATATCTCCCTGTTCCGCAAGGCTCCTGCCGCCGACGGTTTGGGGCTGAACACCGCGGTGGTGGTCTCACCTGTTGGTGAGATCGTGGCGTTGACGAACAAACTCCACATCCCGCGCACGGCCGGATACTACGAAGACAAGTACTTCCGTGAAGGGCCGACGCAGGACCCCTACCCGGTGCACCGCCTCGAAGGGCTCAACGGGTTGGCCATGGGTCTGCCTACCTGCTGGGACGAATGGTTCAGCGAACCGCCGCGTATCTACTCGCTGGCCGGAGCGGATCTGGTGGCCTACCCGACGGCCATTGGTTCCGAGCCGGACCACCCGGAATTCGATACCGAGCCGCTGTGGCGTCAAACCATCATTGGAAACGGGATCTCCAACGGCCTGTTTATGGTGGTGCCCAACCGTTGGGGTGATGAAGGAGCCTTGACCTTCTACGGCTCCTCCTTCATCTCGGACCCCTATGGACGCATCTTGGTGCGGGCCGGGCGTGATGAATCGGCGGTGCTGGTGGCCACGTTGGATCTGGATGCCCGCCGGGACTGGCTGACGCTCTTCCCGTTCCTGCGCACCCGCCGTCCGGAAACCTACGGCGCGCTGACCGAAGCGCGCGCCGATTCTGGTCTGGGAGAACAGGGCCGCACCCATGTCTAAGTTTCTGATGCCCGCCGAAACCGCAGCACACGAACGTATCTACATGGCCTTCCCCTCCGGCGGTTATACGCTGGGAGAAACCGAGGAAGAAGCCGAAGCCGCCCGGGAGACCTGGGCCGCCGTGGCCAAGGCGGTTGCCCGCTTCACCCCGGTGACCATGGTGGTAGACCCGCAGGCGGAAGCCGATGCGCGCCGGCACCTGGGTGAGACTGTCAGCTACGAATTTGCGGCCCTGGATGATGCCTGGATGCGGGATATCGGCCCCACCTTTGTGCGTGATGCCGACGGAAACCTCGCCGCCGTTGATTGGAACTTCAACGGGTGGGGTGCCCAGTCGTGGGCGTCCTGGGGCAACGACAGCAACATCGCGGCCCACGTGGCGCAGCTGGAAAACGTGACCCGGCTTCAGTCGTCCATTACCACCGAGGGCGGCGGCATCCACGTGGATGGCGAGGGCACCATGCTGGCGACCCGCAGCGTGCAGCTGGATCCGGACCGCAATCCGCACGCAGTGGAAGCCGACATTGAACAAGAATTCGCCCGGCAGCTCGGGGTGCAGCAGGTTATTTGGCTGGAGCGCGGTTTGACCCGCGACAATGAAGAATTCGGAACCCGCGGTCACGTGGACATTGTTGCCTGTTTCGCCCAACCAGGTGTGGTGCTCTACCACGACCAGCAAAACCCGGAGCACCCGGATCATGTAATCTCCGCCGAGGTGCGCAGCATCCTGGAGCAGGCGACCGATGCCAAGGGGCGCAAGCTGCGCCTGATCCCGGTTCCAGCGCCCGCAACGCTGAAAGACGAGGAGGGCTGGGTGGATTATTCCTACATCAACCACCTGGTCACCAACGGCGCGGTGATTGCCTGCGCCTTTGATGATGAGAACGATGCACAGGCCGCGCAGATCCTGGCCCAGGCCTACCCCGGCCGCGAGGTGGTCTCGGTGGATGCCACCGAACTGTTTGCCCGCGGCGGCGGAATCCACTGCATTACCCAGCAGGTTCCCCAGCGCTAAACAACCCGACCTGACCCAAGGATCTTGTGTGATGAATGATAATTCGAAACCGAGCCGGCTGAGCACCAGCCCGGTGACCGAAACCGGCAAGGGCCTGACCGCGGGCCAGATCGGTTTGTTCACGGCCATCGTGATTGGTGTATCCACCATTGCACCGAGCTACGTGGTGGCCAGCACCCTTGGCCCGACGGCCGAGGCGGTGGGCACCCACCTGCCGGCAATTTTTATCATCGGGTTCATCCCCATGTTTTTGGTCGCCCTGGGCTACCGCGAGCTGAACCGAGCCATGCCGGATAACGGCACCACCTTCACCTGGGTCTGGAAAGCCTTCGGCCCGCGTGCCGGATGGATGGGTGGCTGGGGGATGCTGGCGGCGAATATCATTGTGCTCTCCAACCTGGCCGGTGTCGCGGTGGATTTCTTTTATCTGTTCCTCGCCCAAGCCACCGGCCAGGAACAGCTGGCGCAGCTGGCCTCCAACCCGTGGGTCAACGTGTCCACCTGCCTGGTGTTCATGCTGGCCGCCACCTGGATTTCGGTGCGGGGGCTGCACGCCGCGTCCCTGGTGCAGTACCTGCTGGTGGGATTCCAAGTGCTGGTATTGCTCTGGTTCACCATCGCCGCGTTGGACAAGGCCGCTCCCGCGGTGCAGTTTTCCGCCGAGTGGTTCAACCCCATGGGCATCGACTCATTCTCCGCCATGGCGGTCGGGTTGAGCCTGTCCATCTTCGCCTTCTGGGGCTGGGACGTGTGTTTGAGCATGAACGAAGAAACCAAAAACGGCGAACGCACCTCGGGCCTGGCAGCTGGTTTCACCGCGGTGATCGTGTTGGCCATCTACCTGCTCACCTCCGTGGCAGCCACGGTGTTCGCCGGGGTGGGGGACTCCGGGCTGGGTCTGGCTAATCCGGAGAATATCGGCAATGTGTTTGCCGCGTTGGCCGGACCGGTGATGGGCCCAGCCGCCATTCTGCTCTCGCTGGCCACCCTGGCATCCTGCGCCGCGTCCTTGCAGTCAACCATGATTTCCCCGGCACGCTCCATGCTGGCCATGGGACACCACGGAGCGCTGCCCGACGCGTTCACCCGCATCCACCCGAAGTTCGGGACTCCGGCCTTCGCCACGATTGTGGCCGCGGTGGTATCCACGGGTTTTTACGCCATGATGCGTTTTGTCTCCACCAACGTTTTGAACGACACCATCCTGGCCTTGGGCATGATGATCTGTTTTTACTACGGCATCACCGCTTTCGCCTGCGTCTGGTTCTTCCGCCACACGCTTTTCGCTTCGGCCCGGAACTTTGTGATCCGCGGTCTAGCTCCGCTGCTCGGCGGGATCGCGTTGCTTGCGGTGTTTGTGCAGACCACCGTCGACTCGCTGGATCCTGATTACGGGTCCGGAACGCATGTGGCCGGCATGGGGCTGGTGTTTGTGGTCGGGGTGGGCATTTTGCTCCTCGGAGCGTTGTTCCTGATCGGTGCCCGCACCCGCCGCGCGGCCTTTTACGAATCAAGGCCGGAAACACGGTATCTCAAACAAGAAAAGCCTTAGGCATCAAGCAAGAGCCCGGCCCGCTGCGCGGGTCGGGCTCTTGGCCTGAACAGACTATTTTTTTGGGGCCTTGGCCCTGCGCTCAAGGAAGAGGGGCGTGGTGATGGTCCGGGAAGCGCTGAAGCGCGCGATCGCGGAGGCCTGTCCGGTGGCCAGCTGGGCCAGATGCTCGCCGATCGCCGGCACGAACTTGAACCCGTGGCCGCTGAATCCGGCCCCTACGGTCACCGGGCCCAAACGGTCGAGGATAAAGTGCTCGTCTTCGGTGTTTGAATACGTGCACGATACCGGTTCAAAACTTTCTGGATCGGTTCCGGGGAGCCAGCTGCGTGCGTAGTCCTGCAAGGCGCTGAGCTGCTCGTCGATGGCCAGATGCGGACGATGATCCGGATCGATGAGTGCACCGGTACCGTGCCAACCCACCTTGATCCCCTCACCGGGGGTGTGCATCCCGTAGATCGGGGAGAAGATCCGCAAACCCTGGTGGAGTCCCGGGGCGAGGGTGTGGTTGAAACCGGGCCAGAAGGCATCCGAACCACGCGGTGCAAAGTGCACCGGATGCTCCTCGGTCACGTGGATCTTCGGAATCTTCGCGCCCGCACCCAGCAACGCGTGGGTCCACGCCCCGGCGGTGAGGATCAGGTGGCGTGCGGTGAGTATGCTGACGCGTTGGCCGTCGTCCACCGTGACCTTGACCAGGTCATCGGAGACGACCTGGATCTCCAGCACCCGGTGCTGGTGGCGGATCTCGGCTCCCGCTTCGGTCGCCAGACGTTGCATGGTTGCGACCGAAAGGTCGGCATTGAGCTGGCCGCCGCTGGGGATGTGCAGCGCTTCGGTCTCAAACCGCATCCCGGCAAAACGTGTACCCGCGTCGGCTGTCGTCAGCAGCTCGCTGCTGATTCCCGCCGCGCTCAATGCTGCATGAACTTGGCGCTGGCCGGCGACGTCGCCGTGGTTGACCAGACCGGTCTGGTTCAGCAGCTGCACGTTGCCGGCAAGGGAGATTTTTTCCCAGAGCTCGGTAGCGCGCGAAAGAAGCGACACGTAGGCGGGATCGGCGTAGGCAGGGTTGAAGTTGCGGGTGGTGCCATGGGAGGCACCCTCATGATGCCCTGGAGCAAAACGTTCCAGCAGGAGAACTTGGTGTCCGAGGCCTGCCAGGGACATGGTTGTGGCCGAGCCCATGGCGCCGCCTCCGACAACCAAGAAATCAACATCGGTGCTCACGTGATTTCGAATGGTAATTCTCCTCATGCATGTAGTGCTGGACGGGCGAAGACCGGTGGGAATGACCGGTCGCGCGGTCCTCAGATCGTCGGTGGGATCGCGGTGTTGGCACCGCTGCTCTTGAGCCTAATTGTATCCAGTGGAGCACGGTGAACGGATTTGATTGCACCCTCGCGGTAACACACCGCGGGCGCTGGTTTACTGCTGTGCGTCGAGGGCAGGTAGTGTCAGTTCCGCGGCTTGTTCCCCGAAGCCCGCGTCGCGTGAACACCATCACCGGATCACTCGGCATCCGGAAGGATGCGCGGCAAGGCACCGGAACCAGGCTGCGCACGGTACCTAAACGAACGGAGAGCCAGTGGAGCAGACGGTACAGCTCTCTGCATTGATCGCCTTGGCGGCCGCCATATTTGTCGGAGCTTCAACCCAACGTATTTCCGGAATGGGTTTTGCGTTGGTTTCCTCTCCTTTTCTGGTGATCGTGCTTGGGCCTTTCGAGGGGATCATGCTGGTGAACTTGCTTGGCGGGTGCAGCAGTCTGTTGATCTTCGCCCAGGTATTCCGGCAGGTTGAATACAAAAAGGTTGCGCTGCTGTTGATCCCAGCGGTCATCATGACATTCCCCGGAGCCTGGGTAGCCTCTATGCTTGGTGGTCCCTGGCTGTCTATCGGGATCGCGGTGATGGTGATCCTTGCGCTGGGTGCAAGCTTCCTCATCCGCGACCTGCCCGCGGCGCAAAGCCCGGCACTGGCCATTGGCGCCGGGGCAGTGTCCGGATTTATGTCGGTCACCGCTGGCGTCTCCGGGCCGGCGATCGCAGGATACGCGGTGGCTAGCCGCTGGCCGCAGGCGAAGTTCGCGGTGTCAGTTCAGCTGTATTTCCTGGTGCTGGCAACCTCCTCATTGATCGCCAAGGGCGGTGTGCCCCATTTGGCCTGGACCCAGTGGACCGCCTGCCTGGTGGCCATGGTGTTGGGGATCATTTTGGGCAACTTCCTTGCCCCCAAGATCCCGGAGAAAATCAGCCGGGCCTTTGTGGTGCTGGTGGCCTTGAGCGGCGCGGTGGGACTTATGATCAACGGAATCATGGAACTGATCTAAGCGGCTGGCACCTTTGACGTGAAATGTTCGTGAAAGAATACATATCGTGCCACTGAACTTTCCCACGCCATCGAATCCTAAACGTGTGACCGAACTCGAAATTGAACGTAACGCGCTGTGGTCCGGGTTGTTCTGTGCACTTTTCGGGCTGACCACCGGCCTGATCATCTTCGCCGGGGAACATCCGGCCCTGCTCGGCGGAATCTCGGTGGGCTCTGTGGCCTCGGTGACCGGCGGAGTGTCGGCTGGGCTCTCCAGCGCCTATGCCTTTCGAAGCCTATTGCGTCAACGCGAACCGTGGCTTCGCCATATCCCAGCGTGGCGGCAGTATGTGGCTGCCGCGGGATTGGTACTGGTCCATGCGGCCAGCACGGTCATGATGATTTTGGTGGCCACCCACCTGTTCCAGCAAGCGTTCGTGGGCCTGCAACTAGATGTGTTGGCCGGGGCGCTGGCAGTTGCCGGAATTACCGGTCTTAGCGCGTACCTGGCGTTGGTCGCCACGGCGCGAACCAGCGCGGAGAATCTCTCCGTGGTTTTGGGGATCTACATGGCTGCGGGTGTGCTGATCAGCATGCTGCTCGCCGAAGATCAGGGGTGGTGGCAAGGCATGTTCTCACGCCTCGGGACCGCTCAATCCGGGATGGGATCGTTCTGGACCTTCAACACCACCATGATCATTTCCGGTCTGGTGCTCATCGCCTTCACCGAGTTCCTGACCCGAGACCTGGTGGTGCTTTCGCAGACCTACCGTTGCCGTCCGAGCCTGGAGCGGTATGCGGTTTTCCGCAAGCTGCGCCCGCGCCCGCGGATTGTTCGGTGGTGCCTGGTTGCGGTCTCGGTGGGCATCATCGGTGTGGGCTGTGTGCCTATGAACCTTTCGCTCGAGGTGCACTCGGCCTTTGTGCAGCTTGCGTCGGCAGCCATGATCATTTTGCTGCTGGGCACCATGCTGCTCTTGCCGGGCTACCCAGCGGTGTTCCACCTCATGTCGCTGTCTGCGGTCGGTGCCTTGTGGGTGGCGTTCTTGTTGTGGGATTCGTGGTCCTATTACAACCTCACCGGATTCGAACTGACCGCAGTGGCAATCCTGTTCACCTGGATTTCGGTGTTCATCCGCACTACCGCTGCGATGATCCGCGACCGGCAGGAGCCGCGAAGCACCCATGGTGCCGGTGCCCGGCGCGCTAATGGAAACACTCATCACTCAACTGAAAAACCAGTCTCTTGATCCAGCTTTTTCTCGCCTAGGGTTGCTCCCGGTCGCCACCGGCAAAAGCTGCTTATGGCTTGCCAGCGATAAGTGTAGCCGGGTTCGTGAAAGTTGATGTTGAACCCTGAAGCCTACGGCAAAAACCCTCGACGTTCTCTGGGAGTTGTTGAACATTCCAACGGTGGCACCGAGTTCTCGGTAGCGTCGGTGGTGTCGTTTTAACCGAATAACTTAGGAGGCAAGAATGGGTCTGGGAGACAAGATTCAGAATAAGTCGGAAGAAGTTGTTGGCAAGGCCAAGGAGGCCGTTGGTAAGGCGACAAACGATAGGTCGCTTCAGGCTGAAGGTGTGAAGGACCAGGTTGCTGCCAACGCCAAGCAGGCCGGCGAAAAAGCCAAGGACGCACTCAAAGACGCAACTGACAACAAATAAAATCTCATCCGGTCAGTGGTTCCACCCCAGGGGGTGGGCCGCTGGCCGGTTTTTTGCGGCATGGCGCGGAGCGAGCAACGTGTGCGCAGGTTTGATCGCGGCTACATGAGCTCCACAGCTGGACGCAGAGATTTCTGGTGCCTCGGCGGCTGGCCTTGGGTGTAACAGGAGCGCGTGCCCAAACTCACCGCGTATCCCCAACAATTACGTGAAACAATAGATGGTGATGACTTCGAGCAACCCCACCACACTTTCCGCTGACGAGCGCAAGGCCCTGCGACTTGAGCAAGCCGCAGCCCAACGCGCCCAGCAACTGCGCATCTCCACCTCGCGAGCCGCGGCTGAAGGCCGCGCCCAGGTGATTCCCACCGCCGAAGGTTGGAAACAGGAAATGGGCTCCGACGGACGTCCGGAGCTGCAGTTCTCCGCCAAACGCCGCGTCTCCCAGCCGCCGGTGCACTTAGCCGACTTGAGCTTGGCTGAACGCCAGGCGAAACTCAAAGAACTTGGATTGCCGGCGTTCCGCGCCAAGCAGCTATCCGTGCACTACTTCCAGCACTACACCACCGACCCGGCCAAGATGAGCGACCTTCCCAAGGAACGCCGCGAGGAACTGGTCGATGCGATGTTCCCGAAGCTGCTGACCGAGGTCAAGCGGCTGACCACCGATGATGGCAAAACCGTCAAGTTCCTCTGGCGCCTGTTCGACGGTTCGCTGGTTGAATCGGTGCTGATGCGCTACCCGAACCGCATCACCCTGTGCATCTCCTCGCAGTGCGGCTGCGGAATGAACTGCCCGTTCTGCGCCACCGGGCAGGCGGGCCTGACCCGCAACATGTCCACCGCTGAGATTCTGGATCAGATTGTCCAGGCCAACCGGGTTATCGCAGAAGGCGGCTTGGGCGGACAAAAGCACCCCGATGAGCGCGTGGGCAACATCGTGTTCATGGGTATGGGCGAGCCGCTGGCCAACTACAAACGAGTCATGAACGCCGTGCACCGTATGGTCGCCGAGGCACCCGAGGGCCTGGCGATGAGCGCCCGCGGCATCACCGTCTCCACCGTCGGACTGGTCCCAGCCATCCGCAAACTCGCGGATGAGAACATCCCGGTGACCTTTGCGCTGTCGCTGCATGCTCCGGATGATGAGCTGCGCGACGAGCTGATCCCGGTGAACTCGCGTTGGAAGGTCGACGAAGCACTGGATGCCGCGTACGACTACTACGTGAAAACCGGGCGCCGCGTCTCCATTGAGTACGCATTGATCAAGGACATGAACGACCACGAGTGGCGTGCAGAAATGCTGGCCAAAAAACTTAATGCCCGCGGTCGTGGTTGGGTCCACGTGAACCCGATTCCGTTGAACCCGGTGCCGGGTTCCATCTGGACGCGGAGCGAACCGGATATCACCAGCAAGTTCGTGCGCCGGCTTGATGAGCTGGGTGTGCCCACCACACTGCGTGATACCCGCGGCAAGGAAATCGATGGTGCCTGCGGCCAGCTGGCCGCCGACGGCGACAAATAACATCCGCTGCTCGGGTCTCACGCGCCTATACTTTGGCTAAGACCAAAACAGTGGGGAGTAACGCTCATGAGCACGATTCGGCTTCCGCGGATTGCCGTCTCCCGCGACGTGGCCAAAGACCTTGTCTGGGCGGATAGCGTCAAGGCCGATGAACCGGTGGTGCTGGACGGGCGCTGGATGGTTGTCAACACCGATGCCTTTGCCAGCCAGCTCACCACGGAGCTACGCAACAAGAACATTGTGCACTTTGAGGTGCTCGGCGGCAGCCCCGAATGGCAGGAATCCATTCGGGCTGCCGGGCTGAGCCACGATGTGCAGATCAAGGTGCAACCGCTGGACTAGGAATCGATCCAGCGGATGTTCTTCCCAGATAACACCAACGCGCGGTCCCAGAGCTGCTGCTCCTCGAACCCCTGAATCGTGCCCGAATCATTGAAGAAAAGTTCCGCGTATTTTTCCCATCGGGCATAGTTCTCGCGCAGCTCGGTGTTGTCGATGCGACTAGCCGCGGTGCTGAATTCTCCTTGGAGCGATGCTTGCGCGAGCGCCGGAAACGGGTCCGGCATGGTGGTCCCCGACTGTAAATGATCCAGATGTTCGCTCCACTTGTTGCGTAACTTCAAGGCCACATCTTGCACGGCGATCAGCGCGGAGAGTTGGGCGGTGTTCCGACGCTCGGTACGTTGTGCCCTACGGTTGCCCAGCACGGTCACCCACGTGATTGCCAATCCAGTGAGCAGGCCGAGGATAGCGGTGGACCATGGCGTGAGGCTCAACGCGGAGATGTTTTCACGCATGAAATCGCACAGCTGGATCAGGTCTTTCGAATCCAGCTGACCACACGTTTGAATCTGCATCTCGCCACCTCACCACCAGCCGGTTCGTTGCACGTTGCTGAAGCGTCACCGGAGCATGCCGGTATTCTAAGCGAGATTTCTGCTGACCAGTAGAGGGAGCCTTCGGGCAATCATTGCAGGATGCAGGCGAGCGTCTCGAAGGAAGCGAATTGGATACCCGCGTTTTCTGGTAGATCAGCGTCGCAGCCTACATGGCAACAAAGAATTGGTCCAGTAACTGGCGTTGCGTTGGTTGACCGCGCGATCTTCTCGGATCGTACGCTGCTGTTGCCCACAGCAGCCGGGCGAGGAATGCCGTCATCAATCAGGGTTGTTGAAGCGTTGTTATCGTTCTCCAGGGATTCTGTGAATCACCATGCCGTGATAATTTGTTTTGTGCCGCCTCTGTCTTTATGCCATGCGGAATAAGGGTTCGTCGTTGCCTATGCTCAATTTACGAGTACGCATGTCGGGCCCTTCGCTCCTTCCGGGGGTGTCTTTTGCGAAGTCAGCGGCGGGCGGTATGGTTCAGATATGGCTGTCTCAGATCCTCTGTTCCTTGATAAATCCAATCCTGAGTTGTGGAACTCGATTGGCAAGTTCGCCAATCAGCTGAGTACCTCGGTTCGGGCCGCTGGTATTAGCGATCGGCTGACGGAACTGGTGAACCTGCGTGTTTCACAGATCAACGGCTGCGCCTATTGCCTGGACCTGCACGCCCGGAAAGCACTGAGCGCCGGGGAAACCATGCAGCGTATCAACTTGCTGTCCACGTGGAATGAATGCGGTGGTTTATTCGATGAGCAAGAATGCGCGGCGCTGGCCATCGCCGAGGCTGCGACCAATCTGCCCGCACCCGAGGAACGAATCGCGGCGGTAGCTTCCGCCCGGCTGGTGTTCTCAGATGAGCAAGTGGCGGCCATCCAATGGATTGCCGTGGCCATGAATGCATTCAACCGCATCTCCGTATTGTCCCGGCATCCGGTCAAGGAGCGCACCCTGGCAGAAGGCGCAAAGTAGTGAAGGTTTCCCAGCGCGGACAGGTGCCGCCGTTTGAAGTGATGCAGATTGTGCAGGAGGTGGCGCACCTGCGTGCGGCTGGCCGCGACGTGATTTCACTGTGCGTCGGTGAACCCGGTGGCGGGGCGCCCGCTGCGGTCAACCAGCTGGCCGCTCAACTGCATACGCAGAATGCGGACTTCGGGTATACCCCGACCGCTGGCCTGACCGAGATCCGGGATGCATTGTCGGCGCACTACCTGGAACGGTACTCAGTCCAGATCCCGGCTCGGAACTTCGTGATGACCACGGGATCTTCGGGAGCCTTTCAGCTGGCTTTCCTCGCCGCTTTTGACGCTGGGGATGTGGTGGCGCTGGCTCGGCCCGGGTATCCCGCCTACGCGAACATTCTCGGTGCGCTGGGCCTAAAGATAGTTGATCTTCCCACCGGTGAGGCCGAGCGTTTCCAGCCGACGGTGCAGATTCTTGAACAGGCATTGGTCGAGCATGGAAAACTAGATGGCCTGGTGATCGCCTCGCCGAACAACCCAACCGGCGCGATGTTCAGTGCCGACGAACTCCAGGAACTGTGCAGCTGGTGCCAGGCCCACGGTGTCCGGTTGATCAGCGACGAAATCTATCACGGCATCGAGTTTGCGCCCGAACGCAGGGGACACACCTCGTGGGAGTTCTCCCGCTCTTCGATGGTGGTTTCTTCTTTCTCCAAGTACTGGGGCATGACCGGCTGGCGTCTGGGTTGGATGATTGTCCCGGACGACATGGTTTCTGTGGTGGATGCCTTGGCTTCTAACCTGGCGCTCTGCGCCCCCGCACCGGCTCAGCGAGCCGCGCTGGCGGCCTTCGAGCCGTCAAGCATCGCAGAAGCTGAACAGCGGGTCGCAGAATTCGCGAGGACGCGTGAACTGGTATTGGCCAACTTCAGCAAGCTGGGTATTGCGCAGGCAGCGCCAGCAGACGGTGCGTTTTACCTTTACGGGCGGCTTAGCGAACGTGTACTTGAACGGTTCGGAACTGCCAGTGAGTACTGCGCGCAGGTGCTGGAACATGCTCATGTGGCACTGACTCCGGGCGGAGACTTCGACCCGTTCAAGGGGCATGTGTTTATCCGTCTATCTTTCGCTGCAGGGTATGAACGGGTGGCTGAAGCATTGGATCGTGTCGAGGAGTTTTTGCATCAGGTATTGCCGGAAACCGCATCGTGAACGGGGTTGTTAAGCAGCCACGAGCGACTTCGCGATATTCACCCATAACAAGTGCGAGGGAGTGAAGGCGTTCGTTCGTCTGCCCGGGATTCTGATGGCGACTTTGGCGTCTCGCTTGGACATGTTTATGCCTACGGCGCGTTCATGAACCAGTTCCACCGACGGGGGTCCCACCCACGGATTCGTTCAGAGAATGAAACGTGCGTGCCTTATGTGTAGTTGGGTGGGGAACACTCTTGAGGAATCTAGACTCGTGCTCCAAGGCAACATCGAAGCTGTGCTGCAAGCTTCTAGCCCTCCAGTGGGCCACCTGTCTCATCAACCATACTGAAGAGCCGACGCAACACCGCGGGGTCATTGATCCCGTCGTGCTCGTATTCGTTGGTCACCCAAGCCTGCAGGCTGCCGACCTTCTTCGCGGTGTCCAGGGACAGGCCTGCATCCACATACATGTCGTCGTGGTAGACAGCAGCGGCTATCGGCACCTTGTTGGACGCGAGCTTCTCAACGTTATAGATCGGCCGGTGGGTGCTGCGCGCGGCCAGTACCTCAACGGCAGGGATAAAGGCGCGCAGCAGCCTGGTTTCTTCAAAGGTCCAACGGAACATCATTTCCCCGGAGAACAACAAGGTCTCCGCGTTTGTGGCGAAGTCTGGATGTTGCTCCAACTCCGTTTGAGCCGCAAAGGCGCTGGCGCCGTTTGAATCGTGACCGTAAATGTCCTCCTGCAGCACTGCGAACAGCGGGTTGCTGGCGAAATTGGTGCGCGATTGAACTTCCTGGAGCAACGCATCGCTTAGCTGGGTGCCGTCGCCGGACAGTTCTAACAGCCAGTGCAAGCGTTCAAAACCCGGTCCCATGCCGAAATCGATGCCCAACGACTGAAGCCGGCGCACGGTGAACTGATCTCCATCGGGCAGCAGCACTTCGCGCTCGGCCAGCGTCCGGGCCAACGCGGCAGCGCGTGCACGGTCCTGCGGATAGAGCCGGTAGAACTGCTCGTTTTTCGCCCGCACCCGGCGGATGGTTCGGTCATAGACGCCGGCGGCGCTGGGCTGAAGGCTTGGCAAACCACCGGTGATGAAGCAGGCGCTCAGCGCGTCGTCAAAGTAGCTCAGATACGTGAGGGTTAAGAACCCGCCGTAGCTTTGGCCCAACGTGGCCCATCGACGGCCGTGATAACCGCGGGTCCGGATTGCCTCGGCATCGGCCACAATCGAGTCCGCACGGAAGTTCTCCAAATAGGCGGCGCCGCTTTGGCCGTCGGGGAATTGGGAGATGACCTGAGTGGTGACCGGGGTGGAGCGGCCGGTGCCACGTTGGTCCATGAGGATCACCCGGTAGCGTTCAAGAGCTACGGAGAGGCGGTCCGACCCGCCGACCGGGCGCGGCCCGGTACCGCCGGGTCCGCCTTGCAGGTAAACCATCAACGGCAATTGCTGGCGGTCCAGATGAGCCAGCACCATTTCTCGGTAAAACAGCTGGATGCTGGCCCCCTGCGGTGCGTTCCAATCCAGCGGGACCTCAAGGACGTAGTCGCGGTAGCGTCGGCCGCCCGCCACGTAAGTCTCAAGCAGCCTGGGTGTACTCCCCAGCTGCTGTACCGTGTGGCTCAGCGGGCTCATGCGCGCACCGCCGGGTTCATGGCCTGCGCCATCCAGCGTTCCAGACCAGCGGCATCCAAGGGCAGCTCGGCGGAGAGGTTCTCATAGCCGGTGGCGGTGATCAGCAGGTCGTCCTCGATGCGCACACCCAGGCCGCGCAGTTCCGGCGGCACCATGGTGTCGTGTGCATGGAAGTAGAGGCCTGGTTCCACGGTGAGCACCATGTTCTCCTGGAGCAACGCGCCCTGGTAGTCCTCGTAGTGCGAGTGCGAGCAGTCGTGCACATCCAGTCCCAGGTGGTGGCCCACCCCGCAGACCAACCAGCGGCGGTGATGCTGGCCGGTGGGGGACAGTGCTTCGTCCACGGAGACCGGCAGTAGTCCCCAATCGTGCAGGCCCTTGGCGATTTCCTCCATGCAAGCGAAATGGAAGTCGCTGTAGGCCTTGCCGGGGGCCAAGGCCGCGAGACCGGCCCGGTGTGACTTTTCCACCAGGTCGTGGACCTGGCGCTGAGCCTCGGTAAAGGTGCCGGCCACCGGGAAGGTGCGGGTGACATCCGCGGTGTAGCAGGAGCGCTCTTCCACACCCATATCCAGCAGCAACAGCTGATCCTCGCTGACCGGACCATCGCACCGGGTCCAATGCAAGGTGGGTGCGTGGATGCCGGCGCCAATAATGGTCGCGTAGCCGGGGCCGTTGCCGTAGGTGCGGGCGACCCTGTCGAAGGTGCCCTGAAGCCAGCGCTCGCCCCCGAAACGGATGGCGTGTGGAATTTCGTTGAGCACCTGAGCGAAACCATCAATGGTGTGGTTCACCGAGGCCCGAAGCTCGGCAATTTCCCACGCATCCTTGACCATCCGCAGCTGGGAGAGAACCCGTTTCAGGGAAGGGGAATCTTGGGCATTTAGCGTGCCCAGCTCGGTGGCATTCACGGCGCCGGCGGCATGGAAATGGCCGGAACGTACCGCTGATTCGAGTTCCTGGATGGGACGCACCGGGATGCCCAGTGCGCGCTGCCAATCAAGTGGTTTGTGGCTGGGACCGACCCACAACTCGCCGTGGATTGCATTGGAGAAAAAGTCAGCGGTCCCCGGGGCAAAGGGCACCGGGATGAACAATTCGAAGTCGTGCCCGTCGGTAGTCGGGTGCCCAAGCAATACCGCAGTCTCAATCTGGGCGTTGATCAGGTACATAAAATCCGAGTTGGCGCGGAACTCATGGAAATTGTCATTGGCACGTACCGGGGCCTGTCCGGCGAAGACCATGATTCCCTGGCCAGTGAATGCCTGGGAGAGATTCTCCCGGTGGTTCGCGGCGGCCTGGGTGGCCGCTGAATCAACCGGAGCTGTCAGTTGGGGTGAGTCCCAACCCTTGGCCATGAAGTCGACGAACGGCTGGCTGTCGGCGAGCCGTGGAATTCTCGGCTGACTGTGCTGCGGGATCGGCATTGACCGGGGGAGTTTCTCACTCATCGATTCGGGGCTCCTGTGAAACGAGAACGGCTGGAAGGCGCAATCCGAGGGCTGCGCCTTTAAAGCTTTTCACGGAAGCCGTGGCACCACGGCATCAAACGGTGTCGTAAAACCGACACGTCGTTAATCTGCCGTCGATGCCTTGCCACCGCGTTCAACCATCAGGTGCTGTGCACTGATGGCTCCCAGCTGGAATCTGCTGGCGGCCCCAAAACTCCGCTGCAGACTTTGGACTTTGCGCTGCACGGTACGGACGCTGACACCGAGGGCTCGGGCCACCGCCTCATCCTTTTGCCCGGCCGCCAATAAGCGCAGGATCTGGATTTCGTCGTCTTCCAGCAGCTTGCCTGATTCAAATTTTCGATTGCTCACGCGGACGGCCGTGTCCCAGATCTTGGAGAAAAGATCGTTGATGAAATCGGCCAGTGCCCCAGAGGTGAGCTGGATGGCAAGGTGCGAAGCGGTTGAGTTCTCGGAGGAATGGATGATGAATTCTTCCCGGTCACGGATCAGCAACCGGGTTGAAACGTTGGTGGAGACCCTTGCTTCTTCGCCTTGGCGCACCGAGTCCAACATCGCGCGGGTGAGATCTCCGCGCGCAAAAACCAACGGATCATAAACAACCCTGAAACGCACCCCGCGCGCGAGCGCGGCAGGCTGGGATTTGGACTGCGGGTCCGAGTGCGCTGGCCGGCCACCACGGTCAAGCGCATCAATCGAATGAACCGCTCGGTCCTGGAAATCGTTGAAGGTGTCGAGCAGATCCTGACGCGAATAGATCATCCGCATCGAGAACCCATCGTGGGTGAACTGCGCTCCATTCACCGGGTCCGTGTGCCGTCGCATCTGTTCTGCCAGCGCGGCCAACTGCTCAGAAATTGACGTGAGTGCGTCGGCATCCATGGGGTGAACAACCTCTAAATATGTGAAATGGCAGGAAAACAGGCGCCAGTATTCCCGACGCAGGGACAGTTGAATCATTGCACATTATCACTGAACCGGATCTGGAACTCGTTGTACCCAAGCCTGGTTGTCCACAGTTCGTGGCAAACTCCTGCTGCACGCCGGCGGGTGGATGACAGTGGGTCTAGCTGGTCGTTGTGGATGGCCAGAGACGCAACGCTGAATCGAGGAAAATCAATGTCATCACTGCCGAACCCCGTCGACCACGAATGCCTGGCCTGTTATCTCTACCGCATGGGCAACACCCTGGGCTGCTCACGCAGCACCGAGGCGCTCACCCACTATCGTGATTATTCAGCCCCGAGAGCTACTGCGCTTGAACGCAAGGCCAGATTGTTGGGAGGCAACTGCGACTGCGAAGTCTTGATGAATGCCTTTCGCCCGCACACCGAGGAAGTCGAAGCCGCCATGGAGGAAGGGCTGGATATCATCTGTAAAGGAACACGCCGCGGCAGCATTCAACCCTGCGAACAGTGGTTGATGCGCCGCGGCGTGCAATGGGGCGGAGGTCAGTTCCGCACCCGAAGTGCTTAGATAGCCTAGTCTTCCAGGGTCGTGGTGGAGCTAGATTTGTTTTTCTTGCCAGACATAAAAGCCTTGAGCAGTTCAACACCGATGGGGATCACGGAGATCAGCACGATCAGGATGAAGATCAGGTCGATGTTCTTCTCGATCCAGCTGAACTGTCCAAGCCAGAATCCCAGCAAGGTCACACCCACACCCCACAGCAGGGCGCCGATGAGGTTGAACATGATAAATGTTTTGTGGTTCATCTTGGCCACGCCGGCGATGACCGGAACAAAGGTGCGAACCACCGGGACAAAGCGAGCCAGGATCACCGCGCGGCCGCCGAAACGTTCGAAGAAGCTGTGAGCGTGCTCGACATTCTTCTGCGAGAAGAACCGGGAGTCGGGTTTCTTGAAGATCGCTGGACCGGACTTTCGTCCGATGATGTATCCGGTTTGGTCGCCGGCGAATGCGCAGATAAAAATGCACAGCGCAAACAGCCACAGCGGGATGTGGATGGTGCCCGTGGCAATAAGCATGCCGACGGTAAACAGCATCGAATCCCCGGGAAGGAAAAACCCGACCAGCAGGCCGGTTTCCGCGAAGACGATACCGCACACCAGAAGCAGGACCCAAGGACCCAGTGCCGGATCGTTGAGGAACACTGCCGGGTTCAGCCAGTCAGGCAGGAACGCGGCACCCACGGTGGGCGTCCCTAAATCGGTCACAATCGAAAGAAATGAAGAATGATCTAGCACGGTAGAAGCCTACGGGATTTCGCTGTGAGTTTGCCCGTGCATAGTTGCAGATCACGGCGGAAAATTGAAGATTTTAGGCGGTGATGGCCGGGCTGACCGGTAAAGACTGTGGAACTGGGAACTGTGTGAACTTTGTTGTGACGCTGAGAAGTCATGCATCGACAGTAGCCAAGCTCACATCTGATGGAGCGCTTCAATCCAGACGGTTGAAAATAGCCAACTACTTTAGCTGGTGTGAACCATGACAACGGTCATGTCCAAGTCATGACATTCCGCTCTTCGCGACAGGCAGTTTTTCGCGAAGACTTGGAGCATGGAAACGTTGAACCGAACCGATGCTGTATCGCTGACGGGTCTGCACAAGACATTTACAACACCGCGGACCAAGGTCGAAGCCGTGCGCGGAATCGACCTCAAGATTGGTACCGGGCAAATTGTCGCCTTGCTCGGCCCCAACGGTGCAGGAAAAACAACCACCGTGGACATGATCCTGGGATTAACCCAACCCAGCAGCGGCACGGTTGAGATTCTGGGCCTCAGCCCGCACCGTGCGGTGGCTTCCGGACGAGTCTCCGCGGTCCTCCAGACCGGCGGCTTGCTGCGGGATATGACCGTTCGCGAAACCGTCACCGTCATTGCCACCATGCACGGGAGGGCCGAACGAGTTGAGCAGGTGATGCAACGTACCGGGCTGATGGGCATTGCCAAACGCCGGGTCGGGAAGTGCTCGGGCGGTGAACAGCAACGGATCAAGTTCGCATTGGCGTTGCTCCCGAACCCAGATGTGCTCATTCTTGACGAGCCCACCGCCGGAATGGACGTCATGGCCCGCCGTGACTTCTGGGAGAACATGCGCACCGAAGCTTCCGGCGGCCGCACGATCATTTTCGCAACCCACTACCTGGAAGAAGCGCAAAACTTCGCCGAACGCACCGTATTGATGAGCCACGGGCAAATCGTGGCAGACGGGGCAACAGCGGAACTTCGCAAGCTGATCTCCGGGCGCACCGTCAGCGCCACCTTCCCCACCGAACAGGCGATCGTGCAGGCCGCTGACTTCGACACCTCGGTGAACATCACCGAACGCAACGGCCAACGAATTTCCTTCACCTGTTCGGATTCGGACCGTTTCGCCCAAAACCTGCTCACCGAGCTGGGGGCCTGGGACCTTGAAATCTCCGCCCCGAGCCTGGAAGACGCATTCATCCAACTGACCGAGGACGCATCATGATCGCCACCTATATTCGTGTGGAATTCGCCCGGCACTTCCGCGACGGCTACAACCTGATCTTCGCCCTGCTGCTCCCGGCGGCCATGTACTTCCTCTTCGGCAACATTCCCAGTTACACCGACGCCGAAGTCGGCGGCGGCAACGTCAAGTTCTACCTGATGGTCTCGATGGCCGCCTACGGAGCTGCGGTGAGCACCGTGGCCATCGCCGGAACGGTCGCAACCGAAACCATGCAGGGCTGGGGCCGACAGATTGCCCTGACCAAAATGTCTTCCGCATCCTTTGTCACCAGCAAGATGATTGTCGCGGCCACCGTGGCCGCCGCCTCTGCCGCACTGGTTTTCGCCTTGGGCGCGGCCACCGGAGCACAGGTCACCGAGGGATGGATTTGGGTTGTCAGCTATCTGATCATCTTGATTGGCGCCATGATTTTCGCCTGTTACGGCATTGGTGTGGGTATGGTTTTCAAATCTGAATCCGCGCTGGGCTTGGCCTCGGGCCTGATGGTGTTTTTCGCCTTCTTCGGCAACGTATTCATGCCGCTGGAAGGCGGTATGTTGGATGCTGCGCGGTTCACCCCGATGTACGGTTATGTCGCGTTGGCTCGCTACCCGCTATTGCACAATATTCCTGCTGGAGCCGAGATGGCACCGGATCCTTTATGGATGCCAGTGACTAGTGTGGTGGCATGGGCATTGATCTTCGCGGTCTTCGCCGTCATCGCAACCCGAAAGGCCAAGGCACGTCAGTGAATACGGCAGAAACCGGACAGAGCGCCATGAACCAGGCCCGATGCGAGGTTGATGACGGCACCGCGTTTTGGGATAAATGGGGCTGGCTGGTTGCCGGGGTGTGGATCATTTTCCTGATCTTCCCCGTGCTGGATCTGCTGTTGGAGGATTATTCGCTGCCCACCAGGATCATTGGGTTGATCCTGGTGGCGGTGTTTGCCGGGGTGTATCTGCGGGCCTACTCCGTGTACAGCCGAGTGGTGGGTGAAGGCGGCACCACGGACGTGCGGGCCCATGTGTACTTCCTGATTCTATGGGCCATCGTGTTGGCCGGTCTGCCGGTGATCGGGTTAACCGTCATTGGGATGTTTCCCTTTTTGACCTCCTACTCCGCCTTCCTGCTGACCAAGCGCTACACCATCGCCACCTACAGCGTCGTTGCGGTGCTGAGTTTCCTGTTGCCGATCATCTACGGCGAGTTTGTTGATCTGCTCTTCCTGATCGGCCTGAACCTGGTGCTGATGGTGGTGTACGCCATCACGGTGGCGGCGATTACCCGGTCGGTGACCTCTGAAAAGATCCGGGCGGACTACCTGGTGGTGGCTGAACAGGAGCGGATGGCCCGCGATGTCCACGACGGAATCGGCCATTCGTTGACCGCGCTGAATCTCAAGGCGCAGCTTGCCTTGCGGCTCATGGACGCCGGCAAATACACCCAGGCCCGCAGCGAACTGGAACAGCTCAGCGAACTGGCGGTCACCGCACTGGACTCGGTGCGAACCACGGTGCACGGGTTAAGCAGGCAGGACCTCACCGCGGAGCTAGCCGAACTGCACCAGGCCTGCACGGATAACACGTTGGACTTCACGGTGCTGGGTTTGGTGGACGAGATCCCCGTCGCCTGGCGGTCGCACGTCGCGTGGATCCTGCGCGAAGCGGTAACCAACGTGTTGCGTCATGCGCACGCTGGCTCGGTGGTCATCCGTCTGGGTGCCCACGGGGTGAGCATTGATGATGACGGGGATGGGATTCAAGGCGGGGAGAGCGGGCACGGAATCCGCGGCATGCAAGAACGCGCCAGATTGTTCGGCGCCAACTGTACAGTGGGAGCATCCAAACTGGGCGGAACCACGGTGCAGGTCACTTTCACAGCAGGAAACGGGGATTCATGATCAAGGTGCTGATCGCAGATGACCAGCATCTGGTGCGCGGCGCCTTGGCGGCACTGTTGAACCTGGAAGACGATATCCAGGTGGTCGCCGAATGCGCCGACGGCGACGAGGTGGCCGGAGCGTTGGACAGCAGCGGGGCCGAGGTGGCGCTGCTCGATGTCCAGATGCCGCGCATGGACGGTTTGCGAACCGCAGAACTTCTACGACGTAGCCACCCGGAGGTGAAGGTG
Organism: Glutamicibacter sp. NPDC087344; assembly: GCF_044744225.1. Taxonomy (NCBI): domain Bacteria; kingdom Bacillati; phylum Actinomycetota; class Actinomycetes; order Micrococcales; family Micrococcaceae; genus Glutamicibacter; species Glutamicibacter sp. NPDC087344. The sequence continues at coordinate 323,519 of NZ_JBIUXY010000002.1, forward strand.
CTGATTGTGACCACCTTTGACCGTCCCGGGTATTTCCGCCAGGCGTTCGAGGCCGGGGCCAGCGGGTTTTTGGTGAAGGATTCGCCGCCCGCTGAGTTGGTGTCGGCTATTCGCCGGGTGTTTTCAGGGGGCAAGGTGGTGGACCCGGAGCGGGCCATGCTCAGCGTGGAAACCCAGGCCAACCCGTTGACCGACCGCGAACGCGAAATCTTGGCGCTCGCCGCCGGCGGGGGACCGGTGTCGCAGATCGCGGCAACCTTGCATCTTTCCGCTGGTACGGTGCGCAATCACCTGTCCAATGCCATTGGCAAAACCAACACCTCAAACCGGATTGAGGCGGCCCGCCTGGCACGGGAAATGGGCTGGATCTAGCGGGTCGAAAAGTGCACCACCACACCCACCACCCACACCGAGGCCGCAAGCAGGACACAACCCAGCTCGATCACGATACCCAGCCCCATCGCCTTTAATGCTGCCCAGGAGGACTCCAAAGCCCCGGAGGTTTCGCGTCGCCGCACCGCCTCGCCGAGGAACAATCCCACGGCGAATCCCAGGAACAAGCCAACCACCGGGATCAGGAACGCCCCGGCGATGGCACCGATCAGGGCAATGAGCACGGAGCCGGTGGGAATTGAGTGTTCCTTGAGTTTGCGCCCGGTGAGCACCGCGGAGGCGGAGAAACCCAGCAACGCCAACATCATGCCCAGGGCGGCGGCCCACCACGAGGCGGCGCTTCCCAACAGCCAACCCCACGCGAGCAGGGTTCCGATGGCCAGAAGCGAGCCTGGAAGCACCGGAAAGATGGTGCCGAGAGCCGCGACCACCAGCAGCAGGCCGGCAATTATTGTGTACACAATCTGAAGATCCACCTGCCCAGTCTCGCACGGAGCCACGCCTTCGAGGTGTCATCCGGAGAATCTGATAGGAGCCAGGTGGCGGGTGTTAACTCTCCGGGGTGTTTTCAGCGGTGATTCGGTGCTCTTGGAAACGGCATGCCGAACACAGCGCATAACCCGCAGGCCCAAACCATGCACCGTCCTCTGAACGGCGCAGGGCCGTGCGGCAGGAAGCGCAGCGGGCGCGAATCTTAGAATCCATCGGCTTTTCCCCTTGCAGCATGGTGTTTTATCCAGTCTAACAAGGTGCAACGTGCCGGTGGGGCCATTGGTGTGTTCTGGTTCGTGGGGTAGCGATTTCTGCTCCGAGAGGTTGCCGGCTGATTCCTCTGTGATAATGGTCGAATGACCTCCGCCCTTGACTCTGTCGAAAACCATGGCCGGCGTCCGCCCTCCATGTCTGATGTCGCAGCCCGGGCGGGTGTGTCCCACCAGACGGTTTCCCGGGTGTTGAACACCCCGGAGCGGGTGCGCACCTCGACCCGGGAACGGGTCCAGCAGGTGATCGACGAACTGGGCTACCGGCGCAACCGCGCAGCCCATGCGCTGGCCACCGCACGGTCGAGCACCATCGGAATCTTGACCATCGGCAACGCCCACTTCGGTCCGTCAAGCACGGTCTTGGCCGTTGAAGCCGCGGCGCGTTCGCGGGGTTATTTTGTTTCCGTCAGCTCGCTGGAATCCGCCGAGTCCGGGGCGGCCCAGGCCGCCCTGGGACTTCTGGTTGACCAGGGTGTGGACGGGATTATCGTGGTTGCACCGCTGGTGGATGTCGCCGAGTTCGTCGAACGAGCGGCGCTGAACATTCCTCTGGTGATTGCCGCCGCCAACCCGCAGGCCACCCCTACCGGGAAGCTGCGCTATGTCTGCGTGGATCAGTGCGCCGGCACACGCCTTGCGGTGGAACACCTCATTGCCTTGGGCCATCAACGCATTGCCCACGTTTCCGGTTTGAGCACGTGGATTGACGCCTCGGAGCGACTGGCCGAATTCCGCCGGTTGATGGATCGGCCGGGACTTCAAGCATTGGAGTACCGAGCCGATGGCTGGGCCGCCGCCCACGGCTACGCGGTGGGTCTGGAGCATGCGGATGAAATCCTCTCCGGGCAGGGGCCGACGGCTATCTTCGCGGCCAATGACTACATTGCCCAAGGACTGCTGCGGGCCTTCTGGGAACGCGGCCTGCGGGTGCCGGAAGATGTATCGGTCATCGGTTTTGACGACGTGGAAAGCTCGGCGTTTTTTGTTCCGTCAATCAGCACCGTGCGTCAGCCATTTGAACTCTTAGGGCAGGCGGCCATGGAAGCTCTGGCGGAGGTCCAGGCAGGGGCAGCGCCTAAGCCAGGCAGGTTTGAAGCCGTCCTGGCGCCCGAACTGGTGGTGCGCGGAAGCTGCGCCGCGCCGCGCCGCCGCTAGGATCCACGCTTGGCTCCTAGGCCGAATTCACCGGTGTTCCGCTGGCCGCGATCCCGGCCGATTTTTTGTTGAAGCACGTAAAACGGCAATTTGAGAATCCAGTTCACAAACGGCTGGCCCCGAAGAAATAAAAAAGAAAATTCTCGTACCCTCTTCACACCCCAAAATGTTAGCGCTAACATTGTGAGCACTGACACAGTATCCCAGCACCGGGCAACATTCACTCGACAGCCGGTGGGGACCTATGAGGAGGACATCTCAATGAAGCGAAATACCTTTCTGCGCGCAGGCCTTGCCACTCTCTCCGTTGCGGCGATGGCAGCCCTCAGCGCCTGCTCGGGCGGCGACGCCAACGAACCCGCGGCCGAAGGTTCCGGCTCGGAGACCATCACCATTGGCTTCTCCCAGGTAGGCGCCGAGTCCGGCTGGCGCGCAGCCAACACCAAGGACATCCAGGACACCCTGACCGAAGCCAACGGCTTCAAGCTCAGCTTCTCCGACGCCCAGCAGAAGCAGGAAAACCAGATCCAGGCACTGCGCTCCTACATCGCCCAGGGCGTTGACGTGCTGGCCTTCTCCCCGGTGGTTGAAACCGGCTGGGATGCGGTGCTGCAGGAAGCCAAATCCGCCAACATCCCGGTGGTGCTCACCGACCGTGCGGTAGACACCACGGATGACTCGCTCTACGCCTCGTTCATCGGCTCGGACTTCGTTGAAGAGGGCGAGCGCGCCGGTGCCTGGGTGGCGGAGAACTTCAAGGACGAGGGCCTGAAGGTCGTGGAGCTGCAGGGAACCACCGGCTCCGCCCCGGCGATCGACCGCAAGGAAGGTTTCGCCACCGCGATCGCCGGAAGCGACATCGAGATCATCGATTCGCAGACCGGTGACTTCACCCGTGCCGGCGGCAAGCAGGTCATGGAAGGTTTCCTGAACTCGCATGACGACATCGACCTGGTCTTCGCTCACAACGACGACATGGGCCTGGGTGCCATCGAAGCCATCGAGGCCGCTGGCAAGAAGCCGGGCGAGGACATCAAGATCGTCACCATCGACGCGGTGAAGGACGGCATGCAGGCCCTGGCCGACGGCAAGATCAACTACATCGTCGAGTGCAACCCGCTGCTGGGCGAGGACCTGGCAGAGATCGCCAAGAAGGTTGTCGCCGGTGAATCCGTGGAGAAGCGCATCGTTGTCGAAGACGCCGCCTTCACCCAGGAAGAAGCCGTAGCGGCCCTGCCGGATCGCAAGTACTAAACGTATCCGGAACCTCGGGTCGGCGGGCGGATTTCCCGCCCGCCGACCCATCATCCCGTGGCACATCACGCATCACCCAGAGGCAAGCCAATGATTGCATCAACACCTGCGCAGCAGCCCACCCAGTCGGGCCCGGCTGAACCCCACCCGCAACCGCCCGTCCTGCAGATGACCGGCATCACCGTGGAATTTCCCGGCGTCAAGGCGCTGGACTCGGTCGACTTCCGGCTGTTCCCCGGCGAGGTCCACGCCCTGATGGGCGAGAACGGCGCCGGCAAATCCACCCTGATCAAGGCGCTGACCGGGGTGAACCCCATTGCCGCCGGCAACATCACGGTCAACGGGAACTCCATCCGGTTCAGCGGCCCGGCCAACGCCCGCGAACACGGGATTTCCACGGTGTATCAGGAAGTCAACCTGTGCACCAATCTGACCGTCGCGGAAAACATCATGCTCGGCAACGAACCGCGGCGATTCGGCGGTCTGGACTGGCGCACCATGCGCCGCCAGGCAACGGTGTTCCTCAAGCGCATGGGCCTGGACATCGACCCGGGAAGCTCGCTGGGTTCGCACTCGCTGGCGGTCCAGCAGCTGGTGGCCATCAGCCGCGCCATGGTGGTTGATGCCAAGGTGCTGATCCTGGATGAGCCGACCTCGTCCCTGGATACCGATGAGGTGGAGCAGCTCTTCCGGGTGATGCGCCAACTGCGCGAGGACGGTGTGGCGATTCTGTTTGTCTCCCACTTCCTCGACCAGATCTACGCCATTTCGGATCGCATCACGGTGCTGCGCAACGGCGAACTGGTCCAGGAGAGGCTCAAGGACGATCTGCCGCAGCGCGAACTGGTCTCGCTGATGATCGCCGGAACTTCCGACGCCCAGGTGGGCCAGGCCCATGAACGTCCCGCCGCCACCGAGCGCCCTGCCGATGCCAAGCCGTTGCTGCAGGCGGTGGGCCTGGGGCGCAAGGGCGCGGTGCAACCGTTCAACCTGGACCTGTATCCCGGGGAAGTCATCGGGATGGCGGGCCTGCTGGGCTCCGGGCGTACCGAACTGGCACGCCTGCTCTACGGGGCGGACAAGGCCGACGCGGGAAGCACCACGCTGAACGGCAAACCGGTGAAGCTGCGCACCCCGCGCCAGGCGCTGGGCCAGAAAATTGCTTATACCTCCGAAGACCGCAAGGGCGAAGGGGTGGTGGGCGACCTGACGGTCGCGGAGAACATCATCCTGGGCCTGCAGGCGGCCCGCGGGTGGACCCGTCCGCTGCCCGAGGCCAAGGCCACGCAGATTGTCGACGCCTACATCAAGGCCTTGGGGGTGCGCCCGGCCAACCCCCAGGCGCTGCTGAAGAACCTCTCCGGAGGCAACCAGCAAAAGGTGCTGCTGGCCCGCTGGCTGGCCACCGCACCGAAGCTGCTGCTGCTGGATGAGCCGACCCGCGGCATCGACATCGGCGCGAAAACCGAAATCATGAACCTGGTCTCCGAATTGGCCGAGCAGGGAATGTCCGTGGTTTTCATCTCCGCCGAGTTGGAGGAGGTGCTTCGCCTCTCTGACCGCATCGTTGTGATGCGCGATCACAGCAAGGTCGCTGAAATTCCAAGTACCCCAGACGTGGACGTGCCACGCCTGATCGAAATCATCGCCACCGGGGAAGAAAACAAATGACCCGCATCTACAAACACCGACTGTTCTGGCCGTTGGTCGCCTTGGCCGCCTTGCTGCTGGGCTGCACCATCAAGCGCCCGGACATCTTGGGGATCACCGTGCTGGACGGCCACCTGTTCGGCGCCCCGATCGACATCCTGCGCAACAGCTCCCCGCTGCTGCTGGTCTCCCTGGGCATGACCCTGGTGATCGCAACCCGCGGCATCGACCTGTCCGTGGGTGCCATCGTGGCCATCTCCGGGGCGGTCGCGCTGACCTTCATTGCCAGTTCCGATAACCCCGGATCGGTGGGCACCGCGTTGGGTGCCATTGTGGTGGCCTTGGGACTGTGCCTGGTGCTGGGAAGCTTCAACGGCATGCTGGTGGCGAATTTCGGGATCCAGCCGATCATCGCCACGCTGATCCTGATGACCGCCGGGCGCGGGGTGGCCATGCTGATCACCAACGGCCAGATCACCACCGTCACCAGTGCACCCTTTGCCACCCTGGCCTCCGGATTCCTGCTGGGGCTGCCGGTGGCGGCGATCATCGCCTACGGTGTGTACCTGGTGGTGGCGGTGCTGGTGCGCCGCACCGCGTTGGGAATGCTGCTTGAGGCCGTGGGCATCAACCCGGAAGCCAGCCGGCTGGCCGGGGTGAAATCCAAGACCCTGATCTTCACCGTGTACGCGCTGTGCGGGGTGCTCTCCGGGTTGGCCGGCCTGATTTTCGCGGCCAACACCATGGCCGCCGACGCGAACAACGCCGGCCTGTTTATCGAGCTGGATGCCATCCTGGCGGTGGTGATCGGCGGAACCTCGCTGGCCGGCGGCAAGTTCAACCTCTCGGGCACCCTGGTCGGTGTGCTGATCATTACCACCCTGAGCCTGACAGTGACTGTATTGGGTGTTTCCCCGCTGGTCACCTCGCTTTTCAAGGCCATCGTCGTGATTGCTGTGACGCTGATGATGTCCACACGCCTGCGCGCAATGCTGGCGGGGCTGCGTGAGCGCCGCCGTTACCAGGAGGTCAACGCATGAGCACCGCAATAACTACCGTGGCGAGTAGCGCGAAGCGACGTTTCTCCATAGATCGGCGCTACCTGCCGGTGCTGGGCACCGTGATTGTTTTCCTGCTGATGCTGGTCATTGGCGGTGTGCGGTATGACAACTTCTTGTCTCCCGCCGTGATCTCCAACCTCTTCATCAACAACGCGCACCTGATTGTGCTGGCCACCGGGATGACCTTTGTGATCCTCACCGGCGGCATCGACCTGTCGGTCGGCGCGGTGCTGGCGCTGTCCTCGGTCATTACCGCGACCCTCTTGGAGGCGGGGATCTCGCTGGCTATTGTGTTGCCGGTGGCGTTGCTGGCCGGCTCGGTGATCGGCCTGGGGATGGGGGTGATGATCCAGTACTTCGAGGTGCAGCCGTTTGTGGCGACCCTGGCGGGCATGTTCTTGGCTCGCGGCCTGTGTTTCATCTTCGCTCCGGAATCCGTGCCAATCCGCAACGAGGCGTTTATTTCCCTGACGAACTGGAGCCTGTCGCTGGGACGGTGGCGGATCACCGCCGCGGTGGTGATCGCGCTGCTGGTGGTGGCCGGTGCGTGGTGGGTGCTGCACCGCACCCGTTTTGGCCGCACCGTGTATGCGGTAGGCGGCGGTGAACAGTCCGCCACCCTGATGGGTTTGCGGGTGCCGCGCACCAAGGTGCTCGTGTACGTTATTTCCGGAACCTGCGCCTCGTTGGCCGGCATCCTCTTCGCCATGTTCTCCCGCTCCGGTTACGCGCTGACCGGTGTGGGCATGGAATTGGATGCAATCGCCGCGGTGGTCATTGGCGGGACGCTGCTGGTTGGCGGCACCGGTTTTGTGCTGGGCTCCGTGGTGGGTGTGATGGTTCTTGGACTGATCCAAACGATTATCACCTTCGAGGGGACGCTGAGTTCCTGGTGGACCAAGATCGTGATCGGTGTGCTGCTTTTGATTTTTGTCATTCTGCAGCGGGTGCTGTCCCTGCGAAGAACCTAGCGGCAACAGTGTTGGAGGGCAAGGGGCCTCCGGCATCAGGACCAAACCTGGTGCCGGGGGCCTTTTGTATGGCCACCAAGCTTGGCGGGAAGAACCCGGGAGTCCAAGCGGGCAGGGTGGGGACCGGCTGAATCTGCGTCCTGCGCTCTCACCGGCGGGAAAACTGCCTCTGGTGCCTGGAACCTGCCACGCGATAGATTGCAAGGTGGAGCAGGGAAGATCGCGCAGCGGTCCAGCTCCCACAGGGCGGCCTGGTCGCTGGCGAGCACGAAGGGAAATGATGGACTCGGATGACAAGGGGCGGGTGAGCGTCCAGATCCAGGATGGCACCGCAACACTGGTGCTGGAGAATCAGCGCCAGTTCAACGCGCTGACCAGAAACATGTGTCTGCAACTGGTCGAGATCCTGACGGATTTGTCGACGCAGAGCGAGGTGAAGGTGATCGTTCTTCGTGGTGCCGGCGGAAATTTCTGTGCCGGGATTGCGATTGATCAAATGGACCGGGTGCTCTTTGACAGGGATGCCGACGGGGCCTTGATGAACCATTTCGACCTCGTGGACCGTGCGCTGACCGGATGCCCGCAAACCACCATTGCCGTGGTGGAAGGCAACTGTTTTGGCGGTGCCTGGCAGCTGGCCTCGGCCTGCGAGATCCAATTTGCCAGCGACGAGGTGAAGTTGGCAATCACCCCGGCCAAAATCGGTTTGGTTTTCCCTCGCCCGGGCATTGAGCGCCTGGTGCGCACGGTCGGTGAGAGCCGCGCCAAGTACCTGCTGTATTCGGGCGCGCGCATCCCCGCCTCCGAGGCGTTGAGTTGGGGAATGTTCACCAGAATGTTCCCCTCCGCGAGCTTGGATGAGGAACTGGCGGCGCTGCTTGGCGCCCTGAAGGGCAACTCGCCCTACTCCATTACCCGTACCCGGGAGGCAATCGGCAGGTTCGGGCGAGCACAAACCGACGTGGAGCATGAGTTATGGTGGGCAAATCTCTGGGACGAGAATGGCGAAAACCCGCAGCTTGCCGAAGGGCGCCAAGCGTTCCTTGAACGCCGGGTGCCTCGGTACCAATGACCCAAAGGTTAGTCGCCGGGTTTGGCGTATTGGGCCACCAGCTCGCGTTTGAGGATTTTGCCGCTGGGACCCAAGGGAAACTGCAACACAATATCGACATGGCGTGGATACTTGTAAGCCGCCATTTGCTCACTGGCCCACGCGATGATGGTTGGGGCATCCAGCATTGACCCGGCTTCCAGGGTGATCGCCGCGGCGATCTCCTGTCCGTGGGTGTCGTGCGGAACACCGTACACCGCGGCATTTGAGATTTCCGGGTGGCTGATCAGCACCTCTTCGACCTCGCGCGGGTAGACGTTGTAGCCGTTGCGCAGGATCATGTCCTTGGTGCGGTCGAGGATGCGCAGGTAGTCATCCTCGTCCTTGGTCCCCAGATCTCCGGTGCGGAACCAGCCGTCAACCACTGCCTGGGCGGTGGCTTCCGGGCGGTTGAGGTATCCGGCGAACAGGTTGTGGCCGCGCACCACCAACTCCCCGATCTCTCCGCGGGGCAGCATCCGGATTTCATCCGGGTAGGCGGGGTCGGCGATTTCCACCTCGACACCCCACACCGGGGTGCCGATGGTGCCGGGGCGCGGGGTGCGGCCCACGTGGTTGAAGCAGGCCACCGGCGAGGTTTCGGTCAGGCCGTATCCCTCATAGATTGGAACACCAAAACGTTCTTCGAATGCCGTGAGAACCGACAGTGGCAGCGATGCGCCGCCGGAGACCCCGAATCTCAGGTTGGAGGGTTTACCCTGGCGTTGCTTGCCGGCTTCCAGCAGTGCAACATACATGGTGGGAACCCCAAAAAAGAGGTCGATGTCTTCATCCAGCAACATTTCAAGTGCACCTTCGGCGGTGAACTTGGGCAACAACATGATTTCCGCGCCAATACGCAATCCGGTATTGAGTACCGTGGTCTGCCCGAAGGTGTGGAATAGCGGCAGTCCGCCGAAAATCTTGTCGCCCCGGCGGATGTCGATGGTGTCCAGCAGCAGGGTGTTGGCCTGTTCCAGCAGAGCCACGTGGGTTCCCAGCGCGCCCTTGGGTTTGCCGGTGGTGCCGGAGGTGTAGAGAATGGTCGCGATGTCCTCCGGGCGCCGGGGCAGGTAACTGGAGATGGGATCGGCCTTGGCTGCGAGGTCTTCCAGGCGAGTGCTCTCATGCTCGGCGTCAGCCAGCACACTGAGCGTCGGGATACCGGCCAGCGCGGCGCCGGCCGCACCCTCACCCAGCAGCGGGGCGGCGCAAACCAGCAGGCTGGCTTGCGAATCATCCAGGACATAGGAGATTTCGTTGCGTTTGAGCAGCGCATGGATCGGCACCACCACGGCGCCGAGTGAAAGGATCGCGTAGTACACGCGGGCGAAATCCGTGACGTTGGGGATCAGCACCGCAACCCGGTCGGATTCGCCGATTCCCTGATCGCGCAGCGCTCCGGCGTAGGCGCGGGTCTCATCCCACAGCTGCCGGTAGCTGGTGCTCTGTCCGTTGACGGTGATGGCATTCAGGTCGCCATGCCGGGCGGCGCCTTCGGCCGGGATTGACGCAACCGACATGGTGAGGTTGGACGAGGAAGAAAGCATGAAGAACTCCCGGGAATCAGTTTGAAAACAACAGTGTGTGCCGTGTCACAACCTAGCATAGTGGAACTTGGGCCCTGAATTTGAAGCTCAGTATCATTAGTTCTGATTCTGCTAGTCAAACCGTTGCCGCTAGCCGCTTCGAAGCCTAGACTCAGCCCTAGAAACTGGATCATGTATGAAATGGGGCAGTGATGCAGGAGCTTGGGCAGCCCGGCGCGGAACCGTGCCGGGTGGATTTGTTGACCGGTGATATCGGTCGAAGTATCGAGTTTTACGGGGAATTATTCGGCTGGACAACTCGCGGTGTCCAGCCGGATGATGCTGATCCGTTGGAAATGTATTTAGGCGACGAACTTGTGGCAGGGTTTTTGAGAAACGATCCCCAGTCCGCCTACGGCGACACCTGGATTACCTATCTCAACGTCACCGACGCCCACGCCGCCAGCTATTCAGCTGAGATGTATGGGGGATATGTATTTCTTCCGCCAGTGGATATCGAGGGTGAGGGAACCATCGCCATGATCGGGGATCCGACCGGGGTGGGGGTGGGGTTGTGGCAGTCATCTATTACCCGGGCGCTGACCACCGCTTCCGGGCGCCACGGAACCCGGGTGTGGAATGAATTGCACACCACCGGGTTTGAGAAGGTCACTCACTTCTATCGGGACGCCCTTGAATGGGATCTGCTCAACCTTTCCGATACGGACGAATTCCGGTATCAAAGTTATGGGCAGGGACGGGATGCGAAATCCGGGATCTACGACATTTCCGGTTTACCTGACCCGCATCCCGGGTGGCGGACCTACTTCGCGGTGACAGACACAGATCAAACCCTGGCGCTCGCCGAAAAACTGGGCGCCAAGGTGGTCCAAGGCGCGCAGGACCTCAGGTTCGGACGTATGGCGGTGCTCACCGATCCGACCGGCGCTCAGTTTTCCATCATTCAAACCATCCCGGGCTAATTGATCAGGGACGGGTCCATAGATACGGGGTTGTGGTGGTGACCGCGAGCATTCCGCTGCGCTCCAAAATCGGCTGGGAATACTTTGTCGAGTCGCTGTGCGCATAACGCAGCCCACGGGCCAGCGCACTGCGCGCCCGGGCCGCGGTCAGCGCCCGGTAAATGCCGCGGCCACGGTATTCGGGCAGTACCGAACCGCCCCACATGCCGGCGAAATCACTGCCGGCGACCGGCTCCAGCCTGCCGGCGCCAACCATCTGATGATCATCTTCGGCAACCCAGATTTCCATCCCGTCGGTGTGTTCCAAGCGGTCGCACAATTCTTCGGCGGCATGTGAATCAAAGCGCTCTCCGAAAGCCTGATCGCTCATGCGGCACATGGCCTGGATATCCGCACGGGTTGTGATGCTGCGCAGGGTGACTCCGGCCGGGATCTTTTGAACTGCAGCCAGTTCCTGAAGCGGGCCAATCATCACGGCTTCTGCATCTTGGGCGATAAACCCGTGGGTGTGCAGTTCTTGTTCCAGCCCGGGGGTGTTGTCATGGCCACGCGTTTTGAACTCAACGCTGCTGATCTGAGGTTGTGCGGCAAAATGGGCCAAAGCCGGAGCTACCAAATCACACAGCGGCACCGGTTCGGTGCCGGTGATGTGTGGATAGGTGATAAAGCCTTGACCTTGGGCAAAAGTTGCAAGGTAGAGCGGGCCGAGCCGCTGCACCTTTTCCGAGCCCTGGGTTTCGGCGTCGGTGCGCAGTTGGGCATCATAGATCTGAAGATAGTGCGCGGCGCTCTTTTCCATGGTTAAAAGTTTATGGCCGCTCAAGCCTGCGGGGTCAAGGCGCAGGCCCGAGCGGCCATGGTCAAACTACTTCGCGAAGGCCGGGACAACCTCGTCGATAAACAGCTGCAGCGAACGTTTTTTCTCTTCATGGCTGAGCGAATTATCGCTCCAGAAGCTGTATTCGCTCACCCCGAGCTGCTCATAACCACGCAGGCGCTCAATCACCTCGGCGGGAGTGCCGATCATGGCGGTGCGGTGCAGGGACTCGACGGTGAACTCTTCTCGCCCCTCGAATTTCTCCTCGGGGCTCGGCTCCAAGAACCCGTCAACCGGGGTGGTTTTGTTGCCGAACCACGCATCAAAGGTCCGGTAGAACTTGTTGATGCCTTCGGCTCCCACCCGCCAACCTTCGGGTTCCGCCTCCGAATGCACGTAGGTGTGGCGCAGCACCATGATGTCGGGGCGTTCGGCGACCTCCGGGTGGTTGGCGATGGCGGTCTCATACTTCTCAACCAACGACTGGACCTCCTCGTCGCCCTTCATCAGCGGGGTGACCATCACGTGGCAGCCGTTGGCCACCGCGTAGTCGTGGGATTCCGGGCTGCGGGCAGCGACCCAGACCGGCAGGTTGCGCTGCACCGGTTTAGGCACCGAGGTCGAGGTGGGGAACTGCCAAACCTCGCCGTCGTGGGCGTAGTCTCCGGCCCAGAGCTTCTGCACCGCGGGGATCAGCTCCTGCATGGAGGCCCCGCCCTCGGCCGCGGACATTCCCGGGGTCATCCGGTCGAACTCGAACTGGTAGGCGCCGCGGGCCACACCCAGCTCGGCGCGGCCGTTGCTGATGACATCCAGCAGCGCCAACTCGCCGGCGGCGCGGATGGGGTTCCAGAACGGTGCAATCACGGTGCCGGCACCCAGCCGGATGGTGGAGGTTTTCGCCGCCAGGTAGGCCAGCTGCGGGATGGGGTTGGGGGAGACGGTGTACTCCATGGAGTGGTGTTCACCGATCCATACCGTGCCGAAACCGCCGGCCTCGGCTAGCTGGGTGAGCTCAACCAGGTTCGCAAAGTGCTCCTCGTGGCTTACTGACTGGTCATAACGTTCCATATGGATGAACAGGGAAAAACGCACGGTTGGTTTCCTTTCAGGCGGCGTCGGTTGGCTGCGACGCGCGTTCGGCAATGGTGATGTTGGTCCGCGACCAGTGTTCGTGCTCAACTTCTCGAATGATTACGGTGATGTTTTCGTCGGCGGCATCCACGGTGTCCACCGCGGCCTGGTGCAGGGCCCGCATGAGGTTGCGCAGCTGCTGGGGGCTGCGCCCGCGGGCGATGGAGACATCGATCAGTGGCATGGTTTTTCCTCCTCCTAGGCCCGCATCACAAACGGATCGGCCACCGGGGATTCATCGGTGTTGATCCAGACGCTCTTGAGCCGGGTGTATTCGTTCATGGATTCCAACCCGTGTTCGATCCCCACACCGGAGGACTTGAATCCCTGGCGCGGAGACATGGGGGACATGGCGCGGTAGGTGTTCACCCAGATGGTTCCGGCCTCCAGTTTCCGGGCCATGCGGTGGGCGCGGGCCAGATTCTGGGTCCACACGCCGGCGGCCAACCCGTATTGGGTGTCGTTGGCCAGGGCCAGCAGCTCGTCCTCATGCTCAAAGGGCATGATCGCGGCGACCGGTCCGAAGATCTCCTCGCGGACCACCCGCATGTCATTGTTGACGTCGGTGAGCACCGTCGGGGAGAAGAAGTAGCCGGGCAGCTCGAGCCCTTCGGGGCGCCCGCCCCCGGCCAGCACCCTCGCGCCCTCTTGGGCACCGAGTTCCACGTAGGAGCTGACCTTTTCCAGCTGGCCGGCAAAGGCCAGCGGGCCCAGTTCGGTGCTGTCCTCAAGCGGGTCGCCGATGATGATCGAGCGGGCCCGTTCGGTGACCTTTTCAAGCAGTTCGTCGTAGACGGACTTGTGGGCGAACACGCGGCTGCCGGCAATACACGTCTGCCCCGCGGCGGCGTAGATCCCGGCCACCACACCCATGGCGGCGTTGGAGACATTTGCATCCTCGAAGACGATGTTCGGGCTCTTGCCTCCCAGCTCCAGGGTGCAGCCGATGAACCGGCTGGCCGCCTGCGCGGCGATGCTCGAACCCGTCGCGGTGGAACCGGTGAATGAGATCTTGGCCAGCAGCGGGTGCGCCACCAGGGCGGCCCCGGCCTCCGCGCCGAAACCGGTGACCACATTGATCACCCCGGGCGGGAACCCGGCCTCGGTGGCCAGTTCGGCGAGCAAAAGCACCGTGCGGGAGGTGTATTCGCTGGGTTTGATCACTACCGTGTTGCCGGCGGCCAGTGCCGGGGCGATCTTGGAGGTGGTCAGCGTCAGCGGCGAGTTCCACGGGGTGATGGCACCCACCACCCCCAGCGCCTCGCGCTGGGTGTAGTTCAGGATCGCCGGGTTCATGGTGGGAACCTGGGAGCCCTGGACCTTGTCCGCCAGCCCTGCATAGTAGTAGAAGTACTCGGGCAGCGTGCTCATCTGCCCGCGCATTTCGCGCAACAGCTTGCCGTTGTCCAGGGATTCGTACAGGGCCAGGCGTTCCGCGTTCTCACCGACCAAGTCGCCGAGCCGGCGCAGCAGATGCCCGCGCGCGGTGGCGCTCAGCGACTGCCAGGGGCGCGAGGTGAAGGCCCGGTGCGCCGCATTAACCGCATCGTCGATGTCCTGGGCGTTTCCGCGGGCCGCGTGGTAGAGCTCTTCCAGGGTGGCGGGGTTGGTGCTGGCGAAGTAGCGGTCTTCACTGGGGGCTTGATAGTGCCCGTTAATGAAGTGCTGATAGCTCTGGCTCATGAGGCGTTCCCTTCGTAAAGGCTGAAAAATGTGGTCAGTTCCGCGGCCAGCGCCGCGGCGTTTTCTACCGGCAGCATGTGCCTGGCCCCGGGGATGATCCGCACCGTGCAGTTCGGGATGGCCCGACCCAGCCGGCGGGACATGTCCGGGGTCGACCCCGGATCCAGTTCCCCGGTGATGGCCAAGGACGGGGCGGTGATGCGGGCCAGTTCGCCGCCGATCTGCCGGTCGCCGCGGGCGAACACGGTGTAGGCGTGCAGGTAGGATTCCAGGTCGTTGGCGCGCAATACCTCACCGGTGGCCTGGATGACGGCGGCCGGGACGGTGCTGACCCCGGCCGGGTACCAGCGTTCCAGTGCGCGCTGGATACCTGCATCGAAATCGGTGCCCGCGGTGGCCAGGCGCTGTTCCACCGCGTCGGCCTCCGCGTCGGTGCGTTGGCACACCGAGTTCACCGAGGTCAGGGTCGCCACCCGGGACGGCAGATGGCGGGCCAGGTGCTGGGCGATCAGGGCGCCGAGCGAGAATCCGACCAGGTGCACCGGCTGCCCGGTGGGAATTCGCGCGGCCACATCTTCGGCCAGGCTTGCAAGGCTCTGCTCGGTGCGCAGCGGCGGTTGCGCGCCGTGCCCCGGCAGGTCCAGCGCGGTGCTCGACCGGCCCAACAGCTCCTGCAACGGTTGCCACATGGTGTGGTCCAAACCCACCCCGTGCAGCAAGATCACCGGTGTTTTCGGATTTTCGCTCAACGTACCTCCCCTTATGATCGGTGTGCTGCCCTGGGTGTCTACTGCTCGGTGGACAGCGGGGCCAGGCGCTGCTGCGGGCGGCCGCTGGTGGCGCCGGCCAGCGCAATCAGGATCTCCCCGGGATGCGGGGCATCGGCGATCTTGACCTCAACACTCTGGTGGTGCGAGCGGATGGTGGCATCGGTGAAGTGCTTGAGCGGGATGTCGAACTGCACCCCGGCCGGTCCACGTTTTTCCACGGCCGGCAGCAAGGTGGTGGCCCGGGCCGCGTCGCGGAAGTGGTTGCCGAATTTCAGGGTGTGGATCAGCGCGGAGCCGTGCTCGATTTCCCCGTCCAGCCCCACGATGGCCGCCTTGCCGTAGGCCTCCAGCGGTGCGCCGAGGGCTTCGATCACGCGCGGCGCCAGCAGGGCGCCAATCTCTGATGCCACCGCATCGATGCCCGGGTTCAGATCCTCAACAAATCCCTGGCCCGCCCAGGGGTTGGGGATGACGGCGGCGACGATTGCCACCTTGTGGATGGGGTCGACCTTTCGCCCGCCTTCGAAGGCGGTTTCTTCGATGATGGTCAGCAGTTTGCGGTAACTCATAACGTGATGTCCTTCAGGATTTCGGTGGTAACTGGTTGGTCGGTTTTGCGATCCCCGATCCGCGCGTGGGGGCGCGGGCCGCCGGAAGCCGCCGCGATGACAGCGATTTCCGTGGCGTGCGGTGCATCGGGAAGGCATAGTTCAATGCTTTGGTAGTGGCTGCGGGTGGCCGGCTCGCTCTTGTGCCACATCGGAATGCGCAGCACCTCGCCGGGAACCCCGCGCCCGTCCGCGAAGCAGATGATCGAGGTGCCTTCAAGCGCTTCACGCAGCAGGTTGCCGAAGTACGGGGTGTGGATCAGTGCACCGGCATGTTCCAGCTCCCCGTCGGTGCCCACCAGGGCGGCCTTGCCGAAGGCCTGGACCTGTTCGGCTCCGCCCAGGGCGTCCAGCAACCGGTCGGAGAGGAGTTTTGCCAGCAGCGGTGCCAGGGCTTCGGTGCGCTCGGCCAGGTCGTGATCGGTGCCGGTGCCCAGCCAGGGGTTGGCGATGACCGCGCTGGCGGTGGCCCGGCGGATGGATCCGAGGCTCGCATGCGGGACTTCTTCAACGGTGACATTCAGTTTGCGCAGGCCCAGGGCCGCGGCGATGTCCGCGTAGTGCGTGAGCGTTGAGCGGGTTCTCAAATCCGCGGTCTCACGCTTGGTGGTAAACGGGGTAGTCATCTGCTGTCTTTCTGGCTAAGGGGAAGAAGTCGGCGGGCCGCCCCACGGGATTAGCTCTCGTAGTTTTCCTTGAAGGCGGCCAGGGCCGCGGACTGGCTGGAGGCGGTGACATGTCGGCGCATGGCCAACTCGGCGACCAGCGGGTCGCGGGAGCTGATTGCGTCAACGATCGATTGGTGCTCGGTCGCGGAGCTCTCCAGGCGGCCCGGAAGGCTCAGTGTCTGGGAGACGATGCGGTGGTACGCCAGCTGGTTCATCAACAGGTCGTAGTGCTCCGCGAGCTTGTGGTTGTCGGCCCCGGCCACGATGATGCTGTGGAATTCGTGCACCAGCTGCGAGTAGGCGTTGGCGTCTTGCGTTTTCACCGCCTCGGCGGCCGTGGCCACGTTCTGGCGCAGGGCCTGCAGCTCGGGAACTTCGCCGCGTTTGGCGAGCAAGCCTGCGGCGAGTCCTTCGAAGGATTCCTTGAGCTGGAACATTTCATGGATTTCGCGCTGGGTTGGTTTCCGAACGAAGGTGCCCACCCGGGCGCGAACCTCCACGAGGCCTTCACGCTCTAGCTGTTTGAGGGCTTCGCGGATCGGGGTGCGGCTGACCTCGAAGTCTTGGGCCAGTGCGGTCTCGGCCAGGAGGTCTCCGGGCTGGACGGCGCCGGTGACGATCATTTTGCGCAACCGGTTCAGCAGTGGCGGCTCGGTGACCATGTCCTCGACCTTGAGGGAGGCTTGCGTTGTCTCTTGCATACAAGAACTCTAACCCTGCCATCTGTTGTATGCAAGAGATTTTTGAGAACTTCAGGAAGTTTAGGCTTTTTTGCCGAAACCTGTTGACTGGATCACAGGCAGTGCTAGCATTTCATGCATGCAACAACTTAATCTTTCTCTCAAAGAATCCATCGTCGCCGCCTGGGAAGCTGCCTGGGACCGTGGCGAAGTTGACGCGTTAGACACCATCCTGCACCCGGAGTTCACACGCGAACGGGCCGCCTCGGACAAGGTGCTCACCGCCGCCCAGCTCAAGGCCGAAATCCTGGAAATCCGACAGGCCTTCCCCGACCTGAGCACCAACGTGGACAGCGTGTTGGTAGATGAAGAAGCCGGAAGCGTGGCGATCTTCTGGCGGACCAAAGGCACCTTCACCAACGACCTCTCGGGAGTTCCAGCTACCGGCAACAGTGTTGAAACCCGCGGTTCAAACCTCGCGGTGCTGCGTGATGGCAAGATCTATTCCGAGCAGGTCACCTGGGACCAGAGCGAACTGCTCAAGGACGTCGGGGTGCCATCGCTGAAGTCGGCCTTTGAACCGGCCCCCGAGGGTCTGGTCATCGATGACCTGTCCGGGATTCCCGGGCGCGAGGAGCTCAAGGGTTTCAACCGCCAGTTCATCACCGGAGTGACCGTGGTGACCACGATTGACCAAGAGGGAAAACCGCGCGGTTTGGCGGCCAACTCCTACGTCTCGGTTTCCCTGGAACCACCGCTGGTGCTGGTCTGCGTGCAGAAAACCACCAGCACCTACTCCTCGCTGTTCAAATCCACCCACCTGGGGATCAACATCATGAGCAATGAACAGCGCTCGACGATCGGTGTTTTCGCCTCGAAGGGCGATGACAAGTTCGCCGGTTTGCAATGGCATGAGGGGCCGGGCGGAAGCCCGTTGATCGACGGGTCCGCCGCCTCGATTGAGGCGGAAATCAAGGAACGTTTCCAGGCTAAAACCCACACGGTGTTCATCGCGAAGGTGAAGCACTCCGAGGTCGCGGAGCTGCAGCCCATGATCTACAAGGCCGGTCGATTCTTCGACAGCGCTGAACTCCCAGAGCTCGATTAAGAGCCAAACTCACCCTGACAGGAAGCGTGACGAACGTGAATTCCAATTCCACAGAACAAGAGTTTGAAGGGCCCGCCGGCGGGTCCACGTTAACCGGTGGCGAGCTGCGCCGGGCCTCGAACGCCGCAGAAGCCAAGAAGGTGTATCACAAGGTCTCCGGGCCGGGCAGCGTCCTGTTCATCTCTTTGGTTTTGGTCGTCGCGTTTGTTTTGTGGGCAACCCTGGCGCCCGAGCAAATGGGCGAGCTGATGACCGCGGCCTCAACCTGGTCGGCCAAGAACATCGGGTGGGGATACCTGGTTGTCACGCTGGGCTGCATTGCGTTGCTGGTATTCCTGGCATTTTCTCGTTACGCCGGAATCAGGCTGGGCAAGGACGGGGACCGCCCCGAGTTCTCAACCTGGGCGTGGTTGGCGATGATCCTCGGCGCGGTGATGGGCATGGGGCTGATCAGCTATGGAGCTGCCGAGCCGATGTCGCACTTCATGGCGCCCCCGCACGGCCGAGCCGAAGCCGAAACCATCGACGCGGCGGTCACCGCGCTGCAATTCTCCTATTTCGACTGGGGCCCCAACGCCTGGGCCCTGTTCGGGGTGTTCGGCCTGGCCATCGCCTACTCGACCCATCGCCGCGGCAACTCCGGGCTGGTTTCGGTCATGCTGCGCCCGATCCTGGGCAAGTCCGTGGATGGCTGGCTAGGCAAGATCATTGATGTATTCACCGTTTTGGCCACACTTTTTGGCACTACCACCTCGCTGGGATTGGGCGCCTCGCAGATTGCCGAGGGCATGAACCGGCTGTTCGGGCTGCCCACCGATGTGGGAGTCCAGGTGATCATCATTGCCGGGGTGACCGTTATTTTCACCCTCTCGGCCTTGTCCGGCGTGGGTAAGGGAATCAAGTGGTTGAGCCAGGGCACCATGCTGGGTGCCACGGTCATTGGAATTTTTGTGCTGATCTCCGGTCCCACCGGATTCATCACCAATATCTACTTCCGCTCCATGGGGCAGTTCCTGGGCGAATTCCCCACCGTCGCGCTGCTGACACCCTCCAGCGCCGAAGACCTGCAGTGGATGCAGTGGTGGACCTACTTCATGATGGCGTGGTGGCTGTCCTGGGGCGCATTCGTGGGGATCTTCCTGGCGCGTATTTCCAAGGGCCGCACCATCCGGGAATTTGTCATCGCGGTCATGGGTGTCCCGACCCTGGTCTTCACCATCTGGTTCAGCATCTTCGGCGGCACCGCGATCTACCAGCAGATGAACCTGGATACGGGAATCGGCGAGGCAACACTCTCGGATACCAACTCAACCTTCTTCGCACTGCTGGCCGAGCTTCCGTTCCCGGTGATTACCTCGGCCTTCACGATCATCATGGTGGTGCTGTTTTTCATTACCGGAGCCGACTCGAACACCTACGTGCTGGGGACGCTGACCTCCGGCGGAAATATGTACCCCAAACGCCCGTTGCTGCTGGTCTGGGGATTGCTCACCGGGCTGTGCGCCATTGCCCTGCTTCTGGTCGGCGGGTTGCAGGCCCTGCAGCAAGCGGCCATCCTCTCCGCGGTGCCATTCACCGTGATCGTGGTGCTGCTGGGAATGTCGCTGATGAAGGAATTGCGCACCGACCCTAGGCTGCCGAGCATTGCGCTGAAGGCATCCGACGGCGGGCGCTCCATGGAAAAGGTGAAGTAGGGCGCCACGGCCCACCGCGGACGGTCACACGCAGTATCGGAATTCTCCGGTGCTGAGTTGGACCGTCCGAGGTCGGTTAAGGCTTTACTTATCTGATATATCAGTGACATACTAAGTTGGTCGCACGGTAATGTAACCTGCGACACGGCACCAGCATCAGTTGAGAAAGGTGAGCATGGGACGCAAGATCGTGCGCCGCCGCGTTATCCGCGCGACGCTGGATGGAACCCGGCGCCCGCGCGAGGAAAAGCTCGCCGGGGAAGAACCGCTAGAAATCCGCTTCGGTCACCAGTCCTTCACCACCTCCATGCGCACCCCCGGCGACGACTTCGATTTGGTCGCCGGCTTCCTGCTGGCCGAAGGCATCCTGTGCCGCCCCGAACACCTGGTGGCCATGCGCTACTGCCTGGGCACCGACGAGGACGGCAACCAGACCTACAACGTCATCGAAGTCCAGCTGGGTTTTGGCGCCGTCCCGCCGGATCTGAGCACCGCGCGCAACGTGGTCACCAGTTCGGCCTGCGGCATCTGCGGGACGAACTCCATCGACGAAGTCCGGAAAAAGTCATTTTTCACCCTGGAACCGGATGCCGGGCAGGTTGAGCTGCCCGTGCTGCTGTCGATGCCTGAGATCTTGCGTGAATCCCAGAAACTGTTCTCGCAAACCGGCGGGGTGCACGCGGCGGGACTGTTCTCCACCGCTGGCGAGCTGTTGATCCTGCGTGAAGACGTGGGCCGCCACAACGCGGTGGACAAGGTGATCGGTGCGGCCCTGCGCGAGGGGAAAATGCCGTTGTCGGATACCGTGCTGCAGGTTTCCGGGCGTGCTTCCTTTGAATTGGTCCAGAAGGCGGCCATGGCGGGGATCCCGGTGCTCACCGCGGTCAGCGCCCCCTCATCCCTTGCGGTAGACCTGGCGCAGGACACCGGATTAACCCTTGCGGCTTTTTCACGCGGTCAAAGCGTGAACCTATATACACATGCACATCGTGTTGTGAACGCGTAGCGTAGTAAACGTGTGGCTGAGGCCACAACGCACTTGGCAGGATCTCAGATGGAGGAATGACATGCATCGCCCGGCACCCACAGAAGACATCAACGAGGATGATCTGAAGGTCACCGAGCCCGCTCACGCGGCCGCCGGTTTGAAGGCCGTAATGGTCTCCATGGAACGCGGTTTCTCCGAAGCCGGACCTTCGCGCACCCTGCGCTCCATGCTGCGCATCAATCAGCGCGGCGGATTCGACTGCCCGGGCTGCGCCTGGCCGGAATCGATCACCGGGGCGCGCAAACCGGCAGAGTTCTGCGAAAACGGCGCCAAGGCGGTGGCCGAAGAGGCCAGCGCCCGCACCGTCACCCCCGAGTGGTTCGCCCAGCACCCGCTGTCCGTACTGCGCGACAAAACCGAGTACTGGCTCGGTTCCCAGGGGCGCATCACCAACCCGATGATCATCCACGCGGGGGAGACCCACTACCGGCCAATCAGCTGGCCAGAGGCCTTCGCCACGATCGCCGAACACGTCAACGCCACCACCCCGGAGCGTTGCGTGTTCTACACCTCGGGACGTACCGCGAACGAAACCGCGTTCATGTACCAGCTGCTGGCTCGCTCGCTGGGCACCAACAACCTGCCGGACTGCTCGAATATGTGCCACGAATCCTCGGGCACGGCACTGAACCCGACCATCGGCATCGGCAAGGGAACCGTCTCCCTGGAAGACTTCGACCACGCCGAAGCGATCTTCGTGATCGGCCAGAACCCGGGCACCAACCACCCGCGCATGCTCTCTGCCCTGGCCGAGGCACGCAAGGGCGGGGCGCGGATTGTGGCCATCAACCCGCTGCCGGAAGCCGGATTCTTCGGCCTGAAGGATCCGCAATCGCTCAAGGGCATGCTGGGCAAGGCCGACCCGATTTGCACCGATTTCCTGCAGATCAAGGTCGGCGGAGACCTGGCCCTGTTCCAGGCCTTCGGCCACCTGCTGCTGCAGTTCGAGGCGGAGAACCCGGGCTCCGTGGTGGACCACGAGTTCATCGCGGAGGTCACCGACGGCTTCGAGGACTACAAAAAGGCCCGCGCCACCCTGGACTGGGATGCCACCGAACAGGCAACCGGCCTGACCCGCGAGCAGATCACGGAGGTTGCCCGCCTGCTGGCCAAGTCCAAGGCCACCATCATCTGCTGGGCGCTGGGCCTGACCCAGCAGCCGCACTCGGTGCCGACGCTGAAGGAAGTCATCAACCTGCTGCTGCTGCAGGGCAACTTCGGCAAACCCGGTGCCGGGGCCTGCCCGGTGCGCGGGCACTCCAACGTGCAGGGCGACCGCACCATGGGGATCTGGGAGAAGCCGACCGAAAAACTGCTGGCGGATATCGACGCAGAGTTCGGGATTCACTCGCCGCGCGAACACGGTTTTGATTCAACCGAAGCGCTGCACGCGTTTGAAAAGGATGAGATCGACGTTTTTGTTTCCATGGGTGGAAACTTCGCGTTGGCCAATTCGGATACCGAGTCCTTGGAAGCCGGCATGCAGCGCGCCAAGCTGACCGTGCACATCTCCACCAAACCAAACCGTTCACACGTTGTCCACGGGCAGACCTCGCTGATCCTGCCGACGCTGGGGCGCACCGACAAGGACGACAAGCACCCCGGCGGGGCGCAGTTCCTTTCGGTGGAGGACTCCATGTCCGTGATCCACTCGACCCAGGGGCGGCTGACCCCGGTCTCCGAGCACCTGCTCTCCGAACCGGTCATCGTGGCGCGTATGGCCCAGGCGATCCTCGGGGATGACCACCCGGTGGATTGGCGAGCCATGGCCGAGGACTACGACGTGGTCCGCGACCACATTTCCCGAGTGCTGCCAGGTTTTGAGGACTTCAACCGCCGGGTGCGGGAGAAGAACGGTTTTGTGCTTCCCAACCCGCCGCGCGATACCCGCTCCTTCGCCACGGACATCGGCAAGGGCCGTTTCACGGTCTCCGAGTTCGAGGCGCTTGAGGCTCCCGAGGGCCACCTGATCCTGCAGACCATGCGTTCGCACGACCAGTACAACACCACGTTCTACGGGCTGGATGACCGCTACCGCGGCATCAAGAACGGGCGCCGGGTCATCCTGATCCATCCAGAGGATCTGGAAGAATCCGGGTTCAAGGATCGCGACCTGGTGGACGTGATTTCAACCTTCCGCGGCACCGAGCGCCGTGCCAACCGGTTCCGGCTGGTCTCCTACCCCACCGCCAAGGGTTGCGTGGCCGCCTACTATCCGGAAGCCAACGCGCTGGTGCACCGAGACTTAGTGGCTCGCGAGTCGAACACCCCTGGTTTCAAGGCCATGATGGTGCGGTTTGTGGAGCACACCGAGAACCCGGGCCCGACCCTGGACAGCTAGCCTGAGCGAAGGCGGCCCGCGGATGGAATTCTTGCCAATCCCATCTGCGGGCCGTTTTTTGCTTTCAGGCGACCGTGACTTGCGACACACTGGGTGTGGTATGTTCAAGATCCAAATGATGTTCACTGTGATGTCCAGTGGGAGGCAGAACATGGGTGGGTCCGGCGCGTGGGGGAAAGGGTTGATTGCCCACGGGAACTAGGTTTTCCCGTCGCGGCTCGCAACCCGGCTTCGGCTGACTTGTTCTCGAGACGACAAACTCCGCTCATTCATGCCCATTCGCTATGCGCCGATCCACGGCGTAGGAGGTGAGGCGCTATGGCTCCCGAATCTGCCACGCCGCCGCGGTGCACCGTCACCGTCAACCACAAAGCACAACAATTCGCCGGACCCCCGCATACCAACGCCCTGGATTTCCTGCGCGGACTCGGACTGACATCCTGCAAGGAAGGCTGCGCGGAAGGCGAATGCGGGGCCTGCGCGATTCTGCTGGCGCGCACCGACGGCGAGCGCTCACGCTGGAGTGCGGTGAACGCCTGCCTGATTCCGGCCGCGGCCTTGGAGGGGCAGCACGTGCTGACCGCCGAGGGCTTGGGCACCGTTTCCGAACCGCACCCGGTGCAACACCAGCTGGCAGAGCACGGTGGTTCGCAGTGCGGCTACTGCACCCCGGGATTTGTCTGCGCCATGGCCGCTGAATTCTACCGGCCCGAACGTGCCGAACAGCAGGTTGCCGAAGCGCCCGGCCCGCACACCGGGGGACCCAACGGATTCGACCTGCACGCCTTGTCCGGCAACCTGTGCCGGTGCACCGGATATCGGCCCATCAAGGATGCGGCCTTCGAGCTGGGTATGCCGGAACCCGAGGACCACCTCACCCAGGTTCCCGCCACGCGCCCTGCGCCCACCGATTACTGGGGTGCGGACACCCCGGCGGGAGCCGTGGGTCGATTTCGCCGCCCCGAGACCCTGAGCCAAGCGCTGCAGATCCTGAGCGAGGAACCGGATACCAAGGTGATCGCCGGGGCCACCGATTGGGGCATCGAGGTCAACCTCAAGTCCGCTCGGGCGAACTCGGTGCTGGCCATCGACCGTTTGGCGCAGTTGCGCCGGGTGGTGCAAAACGAAAACTATCTTGAACTGGGTGCCGCCTGCACCCTGAGCGAGCTTGAGCGCGCCCTGGCTGGGCGTGTTCCGCTGCTGGATCTGCTGTGGCCGAACTTCGCTTCCCGGCTGATCCGCAATTCGGCGACCCTCGGAGGAAACCTGGGCACAGGTTCCCCCATTGGCGATTCGCCTCCGGTGCTGCTGGCGTTGGACGCGCAGGTGGTGCTGGTGTCCGTCTCAGGTGAGCGGGTGGTGCCGCTGGAAAACTACTTCACCGGCTACCGCCAGAGTGTGCGCCAGCCGGATGAATTGATCTCGGCCATTCGGATTCCCATGCCGTTGGCCGCGCGGGTGTCGTTCCAGAAAATTGCCAAACGCCGTTTTGACGACATTTCCAGTGTGGCCGTCGCCTTGGCCTTTGACGTGCAGGCCGGCAGGATCACGCGGGCGCGCATTGGCGTGGGCGGAGTGGCGGCCACCCCGGTGCGGGCCACGGCCACCGAGCAGCTGTTGCTTGGCCTGGAATGGAATGAACAGAGCATGCAGCAAGCCGGTGCGTTGCTGAGCACCGAAGGCACACCGCTGGATGATCATCGGGCCAGCGCGGCCTATCGGCGAGCCATGCTGGGTTCGGCGCTTGAACGATTTTTTGCGGAGCAGGAAACCGAGAGGCGGGCGGGATCATGAGCATCCAAGAGAATCAGCGTCCAGCCGGATCGGTTGTCGGTCAGCGAATCATCCACGAATCGGCGCTTGAGCATGTGACCGGTGCGGCCCGGTACACCGAAGATCTGGCCGGAAGCTTGCTGGGGGTGCTGCACGCGTACCCGGTGCAATCCCCGCATGCACACGCCAAGCTCCTGAACATCGATGACTCGGCCGCCAGACAAATTCCGGGGGTGCACCTGGTGCTCACCGCCGCTGAGATTCCCGGGGTCAATGACCAAGGCGCCAAACATGATGAACCGATGCTCCCGGTGGATGAAGTGATGTTCCACGGGCAGCCGGTCGCGTGGGTGCTGGGCGAAGACCTCGAAGCGGCGAAGGCCGGCGCCGCGGCGGTGAAGGTTGACTACGAGCGGCTTGATGCACTGATCACGCTCGGTGAAGCGATCGCCGCGCAAAGTTTTCACGGCATCCAACCGGTGATCAGCAAGGGGGATACCACGCAGGCGTTTGCCACGGCGGCCCACATCTTCCAAGGAGAATTCGAGTTCGCCGGACAAGAGCACTTTTATCTGGAAACCCAGAGTTCGCTGGCCTATGTCGAGGCGGACGGGCAGATCATGGTGCACGCCTCAACCCAACACCCCACCGAAACCCAGGACATCGTTGCCCACGTGCTGGGTATCGACTCGCACCGGGTCACGGTGCAGGTGTTGCGCATGGGCGGCGCCTTTGGCGGCAAGGAAATGCAACCCCACGGGTATGCCGCGGTGGCGGCGCTCGGCGCGAGCCTCACCGGCCGGCCGGTGAGGGTGCGGCTGGAACGAGCCCGGGATTTGACGATGACCGGTAAACGTCATGGCTTCCATGCCTCCTGGCAGATCGGATTCGACCAGCATCAACGGATTACGGCGCTGTCCGCGCAGCTGACCAGCGACGGCGGGTGGAGCCTGGATCTGTCCGAGCCTGTACTCACCCGCGCCATGTGCCATATCGACAACGCCTACTGGATTCCGAACATCCAGGTGCGCGGGCGGGTGGCTAAATGCCATAAAACCTCTCAGACGGCGTTTCGCGGATTCGGCGGACCGCAGGGAATGCTGGTCATTGAAAACATCCTTGGTGAGGTCGCCCCGAAGCTGGGGGTCAGCGCGCATGAACTGCGCCGGCGGAACTTTTATGTTCCGGGGCAAGACACCCCGTACTACCAGCCGGTGCGCCACGCCGAGCGGCTGCATCGGGTCTGGGAGCAGGTGCTTGAATCCTCGCAGTTTGCGCAACGCCAGCAACAGGTCGAGGTCTTTAACGCCTCCCACCCGCATGCCAAACGCGGGTTGGCCATCACCCCGGTGAAATTCGGCATTTCCTTCAACTTCACGGCTTTCAACCAGGCCGGCGCGCTGGTGCTGGTCTACAAGGACGGTTCGGTGCTGGTCACCCATGGCGGCACCGAGATGGGACAGGGGGTGCACACCAAGATCCTGCAGGTCGCGGCCACCGCGCTGGGGGTTCCCCTCTCCTACGTGAGGTTGGCTCCGACCCGTACCGACAAGGTCCCCAATACCTCGGCCACCGCAGCGAGCACGGGAAGCGACCTCAACGGCGCAGCCGTTAAGAATGCCTGCGAGCAGATTCGCCACAGGCTTCAGACGCTGGCCGCCGCGGAACTAGGTGTTGAGGATTCAGAGGTCAGCTTCCTGGACGGGGTTGTGACGGCTCAGGGGAGAACCATGAGCTGGAAAACCTTGGTGTCCAAGGCATACTTCGCACGGATCCAGCTCTCCGCTGCCGGTTTTTACAGCACCGAGGGTTTGCACTGGGATTTGAATGCCATGCGCGGGGAACCGTTTAAGTACTTCTCCTATGGGGCGGCGGTGTCCGAGGTGCAGATCAGCCGCTTTGACGGGTCTTACCAGCTGCGCCGGGTGGATATCGTGCATGACGTGGGTGACTCGCTGTCCCCATTAGTGGACCGTGGGCAAATTGAGGGTGGATTTATCCAAGGCACCGGCTGGCTCACCTTGGAGGACCTGCGGTGGGAAACCCAGGGCCCCAACCGCGGGCGGCTGGCTACCGCGAGCGCCAGTACCTACAAATTGCCGAGTTTTTCCGAGATGCCACCGGTGTTCAACGTCGAGTTCCTCGACAACGCCACGGAGGACGGCGTGGTTTACGGGTCCAAGGCGGTCGGAGAGCCGCCGCTGATGCTGGCCTTCAGTGTCCGTGAAGCCTTACGCCAAGCGGTGGCAGGTTTTGCACCGGCCGGGCACAGTGTCCAGCTGGCCTCGCCGGCCACCCCGGAAGCGGTGTTCTGGGCGGTGCACCAAGCCCGTCAAGCCCAGGAGGGCGGGCATCATGTGGATTGAGGACCTGGCCCGGCTGCGCGCCCAACGCATCCCGGCGGTGCTGGCTACCGTGGTGTCGGTCCGCGGGCACACCCCGCGGGAGGCCGGAGCCAAGATGGTGATCACCGCGGACGAGCTGCTGGGAAGTGTGGGCGGTGGGAACCTGGAAATGCTGGTGGCCACCCGCGCTCGGCACATGCTGGAAACCGCTGAGCAGTCCCCGGAGCAGCTGACGCTGCGGCTGAATGACCGGCAGCCGGCGGTCTACGGCAAACAATGCTGCGGGGGAGAAGCGGTGGTGTTGCTCGAACCGGTGCCGGTGCGGCCGGTTATTGCGATCTTCGGGATAGGGCATGTGGGGCTGGAATTGGCCCACATCCTCTCGCGGCACGACGTCGAACTGGTTTTAACCGATTCGCGTCCCGAACAATTGGCGCAGCTCCAACCGTTGCTGGCATCTTCTCCGGTGGCGCAGATCCGGTGCCACCACGCGGTGTTGGCCGAACAGCTCCTGAGCGAGCTGCCCACCGGGGCAATGGTGGTGATCATGACCCATGATCACGCGGAGGATTTTCACCTGTGTGATGCGGCGCTGCGCCGCGATGGATTGGGTTTTGTGGGACTGATCGGTTCGGCCGCGAAATACACACGATTCACCAAGATGCTCACCGAATCCGGTCACAGCCCAGGGAGCATCGCCGGCATTACCTGCCCCATTGGCTTACCCGGAATTCTGGGAAAGCAGCCCGCGGTCATTGCGTTGAGTGTGGCCGCGGACCTGCTGTCCCGGATGACGTTAGATGCCGCGTCTCGCCGTGAGGATGTGCTTCGGATCTAACGCGTGTTTGATCAACTGGTGGGTGCGTCGCGCAGTGTCATCCAGCTGCCACGGCAGCTGATCCCGTTTGACCAACCCGATGCCGTGCTCTCCACTGATGGTGCCACCGAGGCTCAACGCTAGCTTGGTGATGTCTTCGATCACCAGCTCCGCTGCGGCGTAACCCTGCGCGGTGTCCTCTGCTTCAACTGTTGGATGCAAATTGCCATCCCCCGCATGCGCAACTACCGAAATGGTTCGCCCATGGTTTTGCGAGATCCTGTCGATGCCGCGGAATACCTCGGCTAATTGACCGACCGGGACCGCCACATCGCAGGAAACGCGTAGGCCTTGGGCGCTGAGCGCTGGGTTGGCCAGCCGGCGCGCTTCCAACAGGCTGTCGCCCTCGGCGATCACCACCTCTGCGGCGCCGTACTCACGACACAGCTGCGCAGTGTCTTGGGCCATTGCTTCGGCCTGCAGGCCGGTGAACTGGCCGATCAGCAGGTTGTTGCCGTCCGCGGGCAGCGAAGAAGGTTTGTAGGCCTCGATGATCTCCACGCTGCGGGCATCGAGCAGTTCCAGGACCTCAGGGGTCTGAACGCTGTTGACGATCGCGGTAACCGCACGCCCTGCTGCTTCGATGGATTCGAAACTTGCACGGAAGGTATAGGGTGTTCCGGCCGCGATCGGTTGAAGCCGCAGTGTTGCCGAGGTGATCACTCCAAGGGTCCCCTCGGAACCGACAAATAAGCTTGTCAGGTCCAAACCCACCACGTTCTTCAGGGTCCGGGCACCGGTATGCAAGATGCTGCCATCGGCCAGTACGACTTCCAGAGCGGCCACCGAATCTCGGGTTACCCCATGGCTAATGCAACGCAGTCCTCCGGCGTTGGTGGCGATGTTTCCGCCAATGCTGGCGGTTGTCGCGCTCGCCGGGTCCGGGGCGAAAAACAATCCGAATTCTCTGGCTGCCTGATTGAGGTCGGCGTTGATGACCCCTGCTTGTACGTCGGCTAATCGGTTCACCGGATCGATTCGTACAATCTGATTCATACGTTCAAGCGACAGGACCAACCCGTGATCATAGGCCAGGGCACCGCCGCTCAATCCGGTGCCGGTTCCACGCACGGAGACCTGCACACCATGCTGGTTCGCCCAGCGCAGTGCTACGCAGACCTCGGCAGTGGTTTCGGGAAAGACCGCACCCAGAGCGATTCCTTGAGGTTGGTAGCGTGACTCATCGCGGGACACACGGTCCAGTTCGGGGCCTTCGGTCACGAATCGAGCGCCGAAGATCTGGTGAAGTTCGCTGGTTGGTGGGGCGGTGGGGGACTGCGTGTGCATAAATTCCTTCGTTCTGCTTATCATGCTGTAGGTAGATGCCCGGACAGGTTTTCGAAACGGTTATTTAGCCCGGGTCTTAAACGGGCTGCTCAGTTGTTCTTGTTCTGCGTCCGGTCCCAGCGGGATGCCGGTGCGGTCGCGCAACAGTAATGTCGCGCAGGCGCCGATGAGCGTCATGGCCGAAAGATAGATGGTGACCGAGACGGTTGTGCCGGTGGACTGCACCAGCAAGGTGGCAATGGTCGGCGCGAAAGCCCCGCCAAGGATGCAACCCAGCGCATACGCAATCGATACCCCTGAGAAACGAACGGATGCTGGAAACAGCTCAGAATACAGAGCTGATTGAGGTCCGTAGGTGAAACCTAATCCGATGGTTAGCGAGGCGACGCCGACGAATAGCAGCGCGACCTCTCCGGTATTCACTAGCGGGAAGAGTGCAATGACGCCGAGCAGCTGCAGTGCCCATCCGATGAGATAGGTGTTTCTGCGGTTGATTTTGTCGCTGAGCCAGCCAGCGAACCAAGTGGAAGCCAACCACGTTAGCCCGGACAGCGCCACGGCGAATAACACCGGCTCGCGCTCCATCCCCAGTGGCCCGTCTGGGTTTGTTGCGTAGTTCTGCACGTATCCGCCGGTGGTCATGTAGCCTACGGCATTGTTGCCAGCCACAACCAGTGCGGCGACGAGAACGAGCAATGCGTGTTTGCGGAAAAGTGTCACAACTGGCGAAGTGTTTTCCTTTTTGCGTTCAGCAATCTCCGCGAAGACGGGGCTTTCTTCAACGTTTCGCCTCACGTAGTAACCGATCAGGATCAGGACCACCGAGAAGAGGAAAGGTATACGCCAGCCCCACGCGAGAAACGCGTCTCCCGGAGCTATGACGGCCATCAATCCCATGATCCCCGAGGCCAGCAGGAGTCCCAGCGGAACACCGATCTGCGGTGAAGCTCCGTAGAGTCCGCGCTTCCCCTCCGGCGCGTGTTCCACCGCCATGAGCGCCGCACCTCCCCATTCGCCGCCGGCTGAGAGGCCCTGAACGATTCGCAAAAATACCAAAAGAATCGGAGCGGCCAGGCCAATAGAGGCGAAATCGGGAAGCAATCCGATCAAGGTGGTGGCGGCGCCCATGAGGATCAGCGCGGCCATGAGAACCGGTCGGCGTCCGTAGCGATCGCCAAAGTGTCCGGCGAGGAAGGCTCCTAACGGACGGAACAAAAAGCTGATACCAACCGAAGCGAATGCCAACACGGTAGCAAATTGCGCCCCTGCTGGTGCGAAGAACAGGTGCGAGAAAACTAGACCTGCCGCGCCGGCGTAGAGGAAAAAGTCGTACCATTCGACGGTTGTTCCCACGATGGTGGCAAAGACGACCCGTCGTCTTTCAGCGGGTGTTGATGTGGGTTGCGTCGTGAGCGGGGTACTGCGTGATGTGGTCATGGCGACTCCTTTGTCTGAAGGAACAAGAGATACGAGTGACGTCAGTTACATACTTTATATTATAAAATATGAGCGTCAAGCCTTGAATCCAAAAAACTGTCGCGGGTGCGATATTCTCGTCTTGCGAGCAGATAGTGATGAATTGGCCGATGGAATCCATGGGCGCGAGGTTGAAAGCGGGGGACGATGTCGGCTTCCGAGCTTCAACGACGCGGATCACAGAGCAAAGCAGATATTGCGTACGCTCACATCAAGCAACAAATTGAGAATGGGACCCTTGCTCCGCACCAGCGTGTCCTCGCCGGACCGCTAGCGCACGAGCTCGGTGTGAGTGGGGTACCGGTACGTGAAGCAATTCAGCGTCTGGCCGCTGAAGGTTTGCTGCAGATCATCCATAACGTCGGAGCGCGGGTAGCGGTCATCGACGAACGCGCCTATCGAGACGGAATGGAAACCTTGGCAGTGATGGATGGCACGGCAACCGCACTGGCGGCCAGTCACCTGCGCGAGGCGGATCTGAAGAAAGCTGAGCAAGTCAATGAACAAATCGTGGCGATGCTTGATTCATTTGATCAGGGTGCTTACGGGGACTTGAACGCTCAGTTCCATGCCATCTTGCATTCAAAATGCCCTAATGATCGGATCTTGGAACTCACGAGGTCGGAATGGAAAAAATTCGCGAGCATTCAGGACCCCGGCGCCAACGTTGACGAGCACCGTGCCCGCGGTGCGGTTGAAGAACATCGTGCGCTACTGGCCCTCATCCGAGAAGGTGCGCCGATCCAAGAGATCGAGATGGCATCCCGCCGGCATGTGTTGAGCTCACTTGAGGCTCGAACAAAACATCAAAGTCGACTGATGTAGCTAGTTGTTGGGAGGGAATAGTTTGTGTTTCCTACTTGCCGGTCAAATGAACCTGGCACGTTCTGCACATCAGATCTTCCACGATGAGCGCATCCCTGTCCGGCAACTGCCAGTGGGGCGGGGGACACCTTGCTTTCCCGGTGACATGCGCGGTGATGCCCGGGGCAAGCCAGATACCTTGATTTTGCGAGTAACACTGCACCAATCTGTAACAAGCTCACAGATCAGGGCCCAGATCCGGTTTAGACTCAGGCTATGAAACATCATGAACTTGGACGCACACACCGCAACGTCTCCGTCATCGGATTGGGGACCTGGCAGCTCGGAGCCGACTGGGGGTCGGTGGATGAGGGTGAAGCATTGGCGGTACTGGATGCAGCCCATGCGTCCGGTGTCGATTTTTTCGACACCGCAGATGTTTACGGGGATGGCAGAAGCGAGCAGCTGATCGGGCGTTGGCTCAAGGCCAACCCGCAGGCTGAGGTGACCGTGGCAACCAAGATGGGTCGCCGCGTCGAACAGGTGCCGGAAGCCTACACCCTTGACGCTTTCCGCGCCTGGAATGATCGTTCCCGGGCCAACCTCGGGGTGGATACCCTGGATCTCGTGCAGCTTCATTGCCCTCCCACCGCCGTCTATTCCTCGGATGCCGTGTACGACGCGCTGGACACCATGGTCTCCGAAGGCCGGATCGCCAACTACGGGGTGTCGGTAGAAACCGTGGATGAGGCGCTGACCGCCATGGCACGTCCCAACGTCGCCACGGTCCAGATCATCGTGAACGCCTTCCGCCACAAACCGATCGAACAGGTGTTGCCGGTGGCCCGGCAGGCAGGTGTAGGAATTATCGCCCGCGTCCCGCTGGCCAGCGGCATGCTCGCCAACCGCTACACCAAGGACACCCAGTTCGCCGCGGATGACCACCGCAACTTCAACCGCGACGGCTCCTCCTTCGACGTGGGGGAGACCTTCTCCGGTGTCGACTATGCCACCGGGCTTGAGGCCGCCGGGCAATTCGCGGCCCTGGCCGCAGCCGAGATCCCTGAGGCAACCAGCGCGCAGGTGGCCCTGGCCTGGCTCGCGGCGCAGGACGGAATCAGCACCATCATCCCCGGGGCCCGCTCCACGGCCCAAGCCCAAGCCAATGCGGCGGCTGGCTCACTGGAGGTCTCTGCAGACTTCAACGACGCGGTACGCAAACTTTACGATGAGAAACTGCGTGCCCAGATCCACCCGCGCTGGTAACTGATCAAAAAAACTGATCAAAAAAGCTTGCCCTCCTGTCGTGTCGCACGAAAGGAGGGCAAGCTTTTCGAGATTTAGGCCGATTTCCGGGTGCAGCTGGCTCAGGCGATACGGTACCCGCGTTTGATCACCGTGGTGATGAGTTTGGGATCCGGCAGGCTTTTGCGCAACCGGCTCAGCGTCATATCCAGGGCATGGCGTGAGGGCAGGGAACTGAGCGAGGTGGCCAGCTCATCGCGTGAGACCACATTCCCGCCAGCTTGCAGCAGGCAGCGCAGGATTTCGGCATGCAACGGGGTCAGGGTGCAGTCCTGGTTGTTCAGCGACAAGGTCCGACCGCGCAACTGGCACAACCCGCGCGCCGTATCCACACTCAAGGTGCCCTGGTCCCCGAGCGCGATGACCAGCTGAAGCACCATGGCCCCCATCCGGTGGCGTTGCGGGATCAAGGGATGCAGCACCCCGGCCTGGATGAGCGGCTCGGCGGTCACCGGGCCAACCGTGGCCGCCAGCACCCGCTCGTTAAAGGAGCGGATCAGCGTGGGCAGCATCCCGCGGGCCGCGGCGGCGGCCAGCAGGGTGTGCACACTGGGGGCGCTGGTGAAGGTGACCGCGTCAAATCGCCCGGCGCAGATCCCCTCCACCAGGGCGGAAATGTGCGGATCGTTGCTGTTCTCCAGCCACCGGTAGGGCTCGATCTTCACCACGTGCGCCGCCCCGAGCCGCCTGATATCCCGGGAGAGCGGCCGGTCATTATCTGCGTGCATCTGGACCGCCACGTTGGCCCCGTCCACCTGGCCGCGAAGCAGCTCAAGCAAACCCTCGCTGGTGCCGTCCGACGCGCTGCCGACCACAGTCAGGCCCACGGCGCGTACCGCACCGAGCGCCTTGGCGCCGCGGGTGTAGATACGGCAACCTTCCAAGGCCTGGCTGAGCTGGTCGGCCAGACCCGCGGCCTCCGCGGTGTCGAACCAGCGCCGCAGCCCGTAGGCGGTGGTCACCACCAACACCTCGGGTGGCTCGGAGATGATCCGACGGGTCTGGCTGAGCAGAATCTGCTCATCCTCCAACGGAGCAAGCCGCAGCAACGGGGTATGGGTGGTTTCGGCCCCGCGGCGTTCAAGGGCTTCGATCAGTTCGTTCGACCGCCGGTCGCTGGTCACCGCAATACGGAAACCGGAGAGCTGCTGCGGGCTGATCATGCGGTGGCTCCTAAACTCATCGGTTGCACCGCATCCAGGCTCAGCGGCAGGGCAGCGACCTCCCCAATGACAATGACAGCCGGATTAGCGCAGCCGGCGGCCCGTGAAGCGGAAGCCAGCGTGGACAGTGTTGCATGGGTGGTGCGCTGGGTCCCGGTGGTCCCGGACTCAACAATAGCGCAGGGGGTATCTCCCACCATCCCGCAACGGCGCAAACCCGCGGTGGTGTGTTCAAGGGTCCCCATCCCCATCAGCACCACCACCGTTCCGCCGAGTTTGGCCAGCTGCTGAAGCTGGTGCTCCTCCAACGGGTCGTGCCCGGAGATCACGGTGAACGCGCGGGTGACCCCGCGGGCGGTGACCGGGATGCCGGCCGCCGACGGCACCGTGATGCACGAGGACAAACCTGGCACCACGCTGACCGGAATGCCGGCCGCCGTGGCGGATTCGACCTCTTCGAAACCGCGGCCGAACACATAGGGATCTCCGCCCTTCAGGCGCACCACGTGGTTTCCGCGGGCCGCCTCCTCCAGCATCAGATCTTCGATCCGGTCCTGGGTGACCTTGTGGTGCCCGGGCTGCTTGCCCACATCGATGATGCGTGCCTGCGGTGCCAGCTGCTCCAGGAACTCACCGGGCCCCAACCGGTCGCAGAACACCACATCCGCGCTGGCCATTGCGGTGGCAGCCCGCAAGGTGAGCAGGTCCAAGGCCCCTGGGCCGCCGCCAACCAGCGTGATGCGCCCGCCCAGTTCTCCCGGATCAAGCTCGATCACCGGGATTCCCTGCCGCAGCGCTTGGTCGCGCAGGGCCGCGAACTTCAAGGATTGGCCGGCGCACAAAGCCAGCACATCTGCTTGGGCCAGCAACGCCAACGCCCCGGTGCAGGTATTTGCCTGCAGCAAGGTATCAACGAACTGCGCCTGCAGGTACCTGGCGGCACGCTCTGCCGAGCCTGGTTTCGCGGCCAGCAGGACCGTGCACCCGGCAAGGTCCAGCCGTGCGCCGATCATTTTGTACTCTCCCTTGCCACGCGGCCGGTGTGCCCGGCACCGCGGTGCCACGACGTGCACTGATTTGCTGCAAAATTGCCTGTTTGATGCTGTGACATGGGAGGTACGCTCCAAATTGCTCGGTTTGGGGAATATCTAAAATGTTATCCAGGGCTTTTTGCCTGGAAATTTCGCAATTGTTTCGCCGGGAATAACTTGTCTACCAGATGCTCATCTCAGCTCGCCGAGGACCGCACGGGGATGCTCGCGCCCAAGTCAACCGGGCGGCGTTGGCCTCGTTCGCTGACGTATTCAAGCTCGGTGTCGGTGACCTGCGGGGCGTTGACGAATGAGCGGAAGCGCTTGAGTTTCTCCGGATCGGCCAAGGTCGCGGCCCACTCATCTTGATAACTTGAAACGTGGCGTTCCATGGCGGTTTCAAGTTCGCCGCCCAAACCAAGTGAATCCTCAACCACCACGCTGCGCACGGTGTCCATGCCTCCGGGGAGCTCCTGGATCCAGTGGGCGGTTCGCTGCAAACGCTCGGCGCTGCGGATGTAGTACATCAAAAAGCGGTCGATGTAACGCAGCAACGTCTGGTCATCAACACCTCCGGCCAGCAGCTGCGCGTGGGCCGGGTTGGCGCCGCCGTTTCCACCGACGTACAGGTTCCAGCCTTCGGCGGTGGCGATCACCCCCACGTCCTTGGCGCGGGCCTCGGCGCATTCGCGGGCGCAGCCGGAGACTCCCATCTTGAACTTGTGCGGCGCCCGCAGCCCGCGGTAGCGAAGCTCGATGTCGATTCCCATGCCCACCGAATCCAGCATGCCGTAGCGGCACCAGGTTGACCCCACACAGGTTTTGACGTTGCGCAGCGACTTGCCGTAGGCCTGCCCGGATTCGAAACCCGCGTCCACCAGTTCGCGCCAGATCTCCGGCAGCTGGTCAAGCCGCGCACCGAACATATCGATGCGCAGTCCGCCGGTCAGCTTGGTGTAGAGCCCGTACTTCTGCGCCACCCGGGCGATGACCGCCAGCTTTTCCGGGGTGATTTCCCCGCCGGGGATGCGCGGCACCACCGAGTAGGTGCCGTCTTTCTGCATGTTCGCCATGACGCGGTCGTTGGTGTCCTGGGCGCCGGCCAATCCGGCGTCCATGGGGTGCACATTGGTCTGGCTGGCCAGGATGGAGGCGATGGTGGGTTTGCAGATATCGCATCCCGAGCCGGTGCCGAAACGTTCCATGATCTGCAGGTAGGTGCTCAACCCCGCGATCCGCACGGCCTCAAAAAGCTGCGGGCGGGAAAGGCTGAAGTGCTCGCACAACGCGGTGGAGACTTCCATCCCGTTTTTAGCCATTTCGGCTTCCATCAGCTTCTTGAGCATCGGAACACAGGAACCGCACTGGGTGCCGGCCTTGGTGCAGGACTTCAGCCCGGAGACCGTTGCCACCGGACCGCAGCCGGCGCAGCCGCCGCCCACCGCATTGCGGATGGAACCGGCGTCCACGTTGTTGCACGAACACACCACCGCGTCATCGGGCAGCTCGGTATCCGGTGCCTGTCCGCCAGCGGCGCTGAGGTAGGCGCCGGGCTCTGCGGACAGCTCCCGGCCGAGCAGCGGGCGCAGCGACTGGTACGGGCTCGCGTCGCCCACAAAAATGCCGCCGAGCAGGGTTTTGGCGTCATTGGAGACCACCAGCTTTTGATACAGCCCGCGGGCCGCATCGGCGTAGATCACC
The DNA here is from genome assembly GCF_044744225.1 of Glutamicibacter sp. NPDC087344. Classification (NCBI taxonomy): domain Bacteria; kingdom Bacillati; phylum Actinomycetota; class Actinomycetes; order Micrococcales; family Micrococcaceae; genus Glutamicibacter; species Glutamicibacter sp. NPDC087344. Next base: position 360,682 of record NZ_JBIUXY010000002.1, read on the forward strand.
TCTAGCGCACCCTCGGCCCGGGCAAAGGCGTCGCCGAAGGAAGCGACATCCACCCCGGAGAGCTTGAGCTTGGTGGCGGTGTCGAAGCCGGTGAATTCGCCCTCGCCGCCGGTGATCCGCGCGGCGGCCACCTCCGCCATGGCATTGGCCGGTGCGACCAGGCCGATGCACATCCCGCCGAAGTTGGCGACCTCTCCGATGGCCCAGACGTGCTCGATGTCGGTGGCGCAGGATTCGTTGATCACCACACCGCCGCGCGGGCCCATGCCGAACAGCGCAGCGCCCTCTGGCTGGTTGTCGTTGTAGGTGCGGATCAGCTCATCACGCGGACGGACGCCGATGGACACGATCACCATGTCCGCATCGATCACCTTGCCGTCGGCCATGTGCACGCCGGTGACCTGGCCGTTCTCGGAGAGGATCTTTTCCGGGTAGACCCCGCCGTGGACCGTGAGGTCTTTTTCTGCGACCAGCCGGCCCAGCGCCTGTCCGGCACCCTGGTCCAGCTGGGTTCCCATCAGCCAGTGGCCGCCGTCGATGATCAGCGCCTTGGCGCCGAGCGCCTGGACTCCGGCCGCGGCCTCCAGGCCCAGCAGGCCGCCGCCGATGGTGGCGACCACCGGGGTGCGCCCCAGGTTTTCTGCCAAGGTGCGGACTTGTTCGGCGATACCCCAGACATCTTCCAGGGTGCGGTAGACGTGGGTGAGTTCAGCGCCCGGGATCGGGAGGGTGGCGGCGTTGGAACCGGTGGCCAGCACCAGTTCGTCGTAGCCGAATTCGCGTCCGTCCTCGGTGCGCACCAATCGTGCGGCGCTGTCAAGGGATACCGCCCGGGCGCCGGTATGAAGGGTCAGATGCTCCTGTTCCCACAGGGCCGCGTCTCCCAGGGTGAGGTCGACTCCCGGATCGGTGAGTGCCTTGGAGAGCGCCACCCGGTCGTAGGGGAGGTGGGTTTCCTCGGTGAGCACGGTCAAGTGGGTGCCTGCCGGCTCACGGCTTGCGATTGCTTCGGCAAAGCGGTGCGCGGCTGGACCGCCGCCGATCACGAGGATTTGTCGCTGTTCGCTGGAGGTAGTCATGATGCCCTTTCGCTGGCAGAGCCACGGTGTGTGGAACGTGTGAATCCAGCTTAAAAAATCGTTTTTGCCCCGCAGTTACCCCGGTGTTTCACCCGGCGCAATTTTCTATTGCACCGGCCCGCCACGGCGGTGAGCACCGCGAAACATGTTCGTAGCACGGGTTTTCGGGTGGGGTGTGAATCGGGCTTTACGGACCGGCAACCAAGCGCGGGATTAGCTGAAACATAACGAACCTAGGCTCGATACATCGGAACACCAGCGAAAGGACCCACCGATGACCACGCAACTGATTGACGCACCGACCGGCCTGGCCGAACTTTGCTCGCCGGATGACTTGGAAGCAGGATGGGGCGAAGCCGCCTGGATGGCAGGGCAGCAGATTGCGGTGTATCGCACCGAGTCCTCGGACTTCTACGCCAGCTCCCACCATTGCCCTTCCACCGGGGCCAAGGTGATGGCCCGCGGCATCCTGGGGGACGCCACCGTGGAAGGGCAACGGGTGGCCACGGTTGCCTGCCCGCTGCACAAGGAGATCTACCGCCTTGATACCGGTGATTGCCTGAGCGCCCCGGGAACCTCCCTGCCGGTGTTCGGGGTGCACGAGCATGGCGGGCGTTTATGGATTGAGGAATCAAAATGAGTCGGCTCGGCGGCATCCGGCGAGAGGACAGCACCGAGTATGAACATTCGGCCTGGTTCGGCTGGTATGAGGTGAATCCAGACCAAGCACCGCGTACCCGCGCGTGAGAGGTGCTGCTGGGACTATCCAGTGTTTCAAGGAAAATTTGGTGTCAGCATCAGCTGCCCGGTGCCATCTTGCGGCATGGGGCAGCTGATGCGTTTCGGGCCAAAAGCTTGGTGTTGGTTTAGTTCAGGCCCATCGAGTGCAGCACGTCGGTGTGCTTGCGTGTATTCAACTGGATTTCCACCCGGCCGTTGGGCTCAAAGTCGACGGAGTACTGATCGGTGCGCAGCCCTTCATCAGGGATCCGGCCGAAGAGTTGTTCGGCGGCTTCGGTGAGGTCGGCTGGCGAACCGGCATCACTCCGGCCGCTTTGCACCCTGAGCTCAACCTCATGTTGTTCAGCTACCGGGGCCACGGTTCTCAGCACCTCCCCGAGTGCCCGGTCTGGAACGATTGACGTGGAGAAGTCGGCGACAGGGTTGATGCTCACCACCACGTGAAGATTGCAGGGCCGTTCTCTAGAACCTATGCAAACAGGTTTCAAATAGCCTGATGCTGTCTAGTTCCTGCTTCATCGAGACCGCTTACCCACACCAAACCATCAGGCCCGGTACCGGTAGAGGCGAAGAGCTCTCCACAGGCTGACACCGGGGAACTCCCGGCGTATAAGGCGAGATTAATCGCCGCGTTCACATCACGATCATGCACGGTTTCACAGGTTTCGCATGTCCACGACCTCACCTGCAATGCCAGGGTGCGCGTGGTTTTTGCGCCGCAAGCACTGCATGTTTTCGAGGACGGGAACCAACGATCTGCGACAATCAGCGTTGTACTGCGATCAGTTGTCTTGTATTCAAGTTGGCGACGGAACTCACCAAAGGACGCATCCGCGATGGACAAGGCTAAATGGTGATTCGTCAGCATCCCACGCACGTTGAGGTCTTCAATCACGATCCGGTCATGAGAATTAGCAAGTCCTGTGGTGAGCTGATGCATCCAATCAGTGCGAGTATTAGCCACCCGATGATGAAGCACGGCCACCTTGTGGCGTGCCTTGGCACGGTTTGTCGAGCCTTTGACCGTACGTGCCAGGCTCTGCTGAGCACGTTTGAGACCGTGTTGCGCGTTGCGAAGGGCACGAGGCACCTGGTGGCGTGTACCGTCTGAGACCACGTACTCGCGTACCCCAAGGTCAACACCCACAGTACTTGCCGGAATCGTGGGTGTTATTGGGTGTGTGATTTCGCAATTTACGCTGGCGTACCACTGGCCGGCTTGTTTCGAGATCGTGACTGAAACCTGTGTGGCGTTCTCAAAGCGGACGGTTTCACGCATTCGCACCCACCCGATATTCGGTACGCGCAGGCGCTTGCCTTCGATACGGAACTGCCCCGAAGACAGGCGGAATGACTCGGTGCTCACGTTCTTCTTCTTGAAGGTCGGGTGCTTGGCGTGGCCGGCGAAGAAGTTCGTGAATGCCACCCCTAACGCGATGATTGCTTCTTGTGGGGCGCATTTAGTGGATTCGAGCATCCACGGGAATTGTGTTCGTTTGATGCTGTTCAGTTCACGGCGCAACGCATACTGCGTCGGTGCTGGCAGGGAAGGGTCAAGTTTTCTTGCTTCGTATTGTTCGTTCCATTGGGCTAGCGCCCAGTTGTAGGCGAAGCGAGCGGTGCCGGAGGCTTTGGCAAGCCCGGTGGCTTGCTTGTTCGTGGGGGCGAGCCGGATTTTATGTGCTTTGTGCATCGTTCACCGCCTGAGTCACTGAATCGTCCCGGCCGTCGATCAGTTTCTTGTTCTTGGGTGAAGGTGTTGTAGTTTTCCTTGCCTGTTCCCGCGTTAGTGAGTTGTTCCAGGCGGCAGGGAGACCTGGGAGCAGGTGGGTTATCGCTGGTGTTTGTTCGCTGGTGGGGTGAACACTGTTGCGGTCAGGCTTTAACACGGTGGTGGCTCCTTCCCGGTTTCTACTCTTCTCGGTCTTTGGTACGGATGTTAGCTGCTGGTACCGACACTAAAGGCGTTGTGGGTGTTGGTGGTTCTGATGTGTGCCGGTGGGGGATAAAAGTGTTCACTTGTTGTCTGGGTTGGTTTCAGGTGTGGGGATAGTTTATCCGGATTTGTGTACCGTCATGGGGTTCGTTCGGCACTGTGCTGGTCTTCTTGATGTCACCGGGGTAGTGCCGAAAAGGTAACTGCAAGCCTTTCGACGGCTTTTCGGTTCCACCGGGGTTCGCTTCGGTGAGCGCGGTCTGAATCTCAGGCAGCGCGTTGCTGATATCAGCAAAACTTGCCCCGTTGGGGTCATCAAACGGCGAGCGCCCGTCTGCCAGCGGAACTACAAAACATCCGGACAGCGTGAGCATTGCCGCCACAGCGGTCAAGAGCGCGGCGGTGTAGCATGTGAATTTTTGGGCCATTGGCTGCCGATGATTAACCACGGAGCTAGTATCTCACGGAAGATTAGTAACTGTGAGAGCATGGATTGTGCCTGAATCCAAGACCCAGCCCCCGGCGTCCTCTACGTTTCCACGCGCCCGGGTACCTCGCCGCAGGCGTTGGATTGCTTTGGTGGTTACGCTGGTGTTGCTTCTTCCCGCAGGTATTTCTTGGGGCACCGTGCTGTTTAATGATCAGTTCACCGAAAAGAAAATCTCTTCGTGCACGGTGGGCCAGTCAGGTCCGCAGTCGAGCAGGAGGTCGGTACTCCGGGCAAAAGTAGCCAGTGACTGCGGGCGGTTTCGCGCGGGCAAAGAGGTTGCCTGCATCAGTGATCCGAGCCGGGCAATCGTGCTTTCGCCAGGGGCAACCTATGACCTTGTGGTTCGAGGCCCCTGGATTCCCCTGCTCAGCGCCCCAACGGTGATTTCCGCGAGCATGTCTGCGCAACAGCTTGTTGCTGATCCCGAAATTGTGATGGAAGTTGATCCTTCGGCGCATGAGAACGTGCAGGAGCTGCAACGAGCGCAGCTTCCGGAGACCTTGCGTGCCTTCGACTACGAACAGCCACCGTTTGATCCGTCCTGTGATGCCTTTCGGCATGTGATGACCACGGCGGGGATTCAGCAGGTATCAGCTACCCGGGCGGAACAGCTGCTCACCGTGCCGGCGGGGCTGGAGCCGCGCGAGCCGAAACTGCCATGCCAAGGATTCCAGTGTTCTTAGGCGATGACTTGAGCGTCCGGCAGACCTGTTAGCTGTTGCGTGAATCCCACCATTTGGGTGAGAGACGGTCATCCTTGTGATCGGACGGAGTGTTGCAGTTGATTCCCCCGCAACTGCTTTCGCCGATATCTACGATTACAGACGGGTGATGAGCACTGGGGGAAGATCGCTCTGTCGTTCGTGGAGAAGATGGGTTTCGTTGACATTGACGGTGCGAAGTCGTCACGCTGGATCGCGGTGCATCATGGTGCGTCGAAGAACGGGAATGACCATATTCACTTGGTGGTGTCGATGGTGCGTGAGGACGGCAGCAAAGCAGGGACGCACGATGATTTCCATCGTGCACAGGTCGCGTGCCGCGAGCTGGAAGCCGAGTACGGGTTGCCACGTCTGGAGCCCTAGGAACATGGCAAGGGCTTGGCGGGGGAAAAGCCCGCAGAACGTGCACGGGCCGAGCGCGGGAGTAACGCGCTGTCGGATAAGTTTGAGCTGCGCCGCCGGTTGCGGGCCGCATTATCCACCGCAAACAGTGCCGAAGAATATGTTCGTCATGCCCAAGACTTGGGCGTGCGAATCGCTCCGAGCTTCAGGCCTGGATCGAACAGTGAAGTGCGCGGCTATCGCGTGTCTCTAGGTGAACGCGGCAGCGATGACAAGACGATCTGGTACGCACCATCCAAGCTCGATTCCACACTGGCTTGGAATGATATTCACGCCCGGTACGGGAACAAGGATCGCGCGGCGAGGGACGCGTATTTGGTGTCTTTGCATTCCTCGAACCAGAGCCGCGAGCATCGCAAGGCGGTGGCTCGTCCGGTGTCTGCGGAGCAACTGGAATGGATGATGAGTCACAAGACGGGACCGGATACGTTGGCGAATGTTTATGCCCGTTTGTCGTTGCAATGGGAACGCAATAAGCCTGGAACCTTGCATCAACTTTCTATGTCTTATGCCCGCGCTACCCAGGGGATGGGTAACACCCGGTATGCTGCCCGGTTGAATCAGAGATTCGCGGCGGGGAACGGTCGCGGTTGGGTGGCAGTTGCTAAGCAGGCAGGACGTTTAGGCCGTGTGATGATGCAGAACCATATGGCCACGGACCGTCCCCGTTTTGTCGCTGGTGTTGACCGGCTGATCAACGATGCCGAGAGCATCGTGAATGCTGAAATGAAACGTATCCAGGCGCAGGACGCACAGAAAGTGGGCGCGTCGAAGCAGCCACATGTGCCCTACCGGGATTGGGACGCCGGGGCGCAGCCTGGACCAGGGAATGACCAAGGTTACGAACGATAGGCCCAGAACCTAGCGAGAGGAAACACCGTGGAAAACCAAGAAGAATCAGAACTGATGCAAGACTTCGGCAGCATCGTCCGAGCTGTGATGGGTTCGGGAATGCAAATGGCCGAGCACGCTCAGCGTCGAGCGCACATGCGCTTGTCTGAGGTCAATGCGGAAGTAGGGCGTGAACGCAACATCGCTCAGATGGTTCACCGCGATTTGTCCTCTCCCCAGTTTTGGAAGAATGCTGGTAGTGAAGCGATTGCTGATCGCATGATCGTTGCCAGTGAACTTGCTGGACGGCCTGAGTCAGCTTCCCAGGCGTTCATGGCGGGTGCTGATTGTATTCGCAATCAGTTCGGGATCAATGTGGAGGATCTGAACCGGGATCATCCCACGGCGGCGACGGACCGCCACCGGGCCTTGCGTGATGCCCTGGATGACTACCTGGCCGGCCAACGGGCTAACGCCGAGGCCAAGCCCGTGGGTGCGGAATGGGGCGCAGCACAGGAACAGCCAGCGCAGTTCATGATGTACGACTACAACAAAGGTCTAGAACGTCAGGTGCAGATCGATAAAGAACGCGTCTTGGGCCTGATCGATGATCTGTCACCGGATGAAGTGCGTGATCCAGCCCTGGGCGGACGCGACACGATTAGTTCTGTGCCTTCTTGGTATGGCCATGATGAAGATGCAGACCGGGCGATTGCTGAGAAATTCCCTCATCTGGTGCCCGAGGGTGCGAAGGTATCCGCTGAGAAGGCTCCTGCCGAGATGCGAGAAGCCCAGGACAATGAGGCTGCACATCAGGGGCAAGCCGAACGGTTTGAGGGCGAAGAAGACCTTGACCGGGCTAATACCGAAACCGCCGAAGCCAAGGAAGCAAGCACGCCACCCCCAGCGGCGGCCAGCCCGGAGGAAGCTGACAAGCTGCCGCTAGATCAGCACGGTGCTGCCTCAGAACGGGTCATCGCGGTATGGAAGAACAAGGGCGGCAAGGATGCTGATTTCCCGCTGCCACCGAGCACGCAGAATCCGCAGACGGCCATGAATAACCGTAAGCGTGTCATGGCCGGTGCGGCCCCGAGCCGCACCCCAGGACAATGAGGCTGCACATCAGGGGCAAGCCGAACGGTTTGAGGGCGAAGAAGACCTTGACCGGGCTAATACCGAAACCGCCGAAGCCAAGGAAGCAAGCACGCCACCCCCAGCGGCGGCCAGCCCGGAGGAAGCTGACAAGCTGCCGCTAGATCAGCACGGTGCTGCCTCAGAACGGGTCATCGCGGTATGGAAGAACAAGGGCGGCAAGGATGCTGATTTCCCGCTGCCACCGAGCACGCAGAATCCGCAGACGGCCATGAATAACCGTAAGCGTGTCATGGCCGGTGCGGCCCCGAGCCGCACCCTAGGACAGGAGCTGTCGCGATGATCGGCATCCCACCGAATGACGATGAGCTGGATTTGGACGGCGACGAGACCCACGAACCAGAGCAGCAGCCGTCCATCGCGCAGCAGGACACCGACCAAGCAGAGCCGGAGCGCTCTTTCGTGTATGAGGACGCGGAGCAGTGGTTGCACGGCTACGCGTTGCCTCGCTACTTGCGGAAGTATGGGCCTTCGGGGCATGCCTGGGCGCCGAACTGGTACGAGTACCCGGAAGTGTATTCGGTGGTTTCCGCGTTGTGGGAGACGTGGGAGCAGATGCGGTGGGATGGCCCGCAACAGATTTTGGTGTTCTATCGGGATTTCTTCTACCCGCTGATGGACAGGCTCACCTCCCCGGACGGTCCTTTTCATGCGTATGACAAGGTGATGCACCCGCAGTTACCGGAGATGTTTCCTGTCGATAATGCACCGGACGGATACTTCCGGTCATCTGTGTAGCGGCAGGAAACTGACCAGCGAAATTCTCTGGCCAGATTTTTTGTGCCCCATAACGCAACCCGCGGACGAACCGAATAGCTGGGTGGCGAACAAGGTGCCACCCAGCTATTCAGCTCATTACTTCGTACAGCGTTCTACGATCCACGCCTTCACATCAGTGATGAAGCCGTAGCCAAGAGCGGCCAACCCCACGGGATCAGGATCAGCCCCATAGAGGGCCAAATAGACCCGGACACAGAACACTACGACTTTGACGAGGCGTGCAGCCCAGACCAACCACCTTGTACGAGATGGAATTGCCGGTGGCTGAGCAGATGGAGCGACACCTGACTCGTGAGAGCAGTAGGTGTTCTGGTTATTTACAACCTTGACAAGGTTGATTTCGATTTTTCGTACCATTTGGGAGTTCCTTCAGTCGGTGGCACACCACTGCGGAAGGAAGAAAGATCCGCCAGGATTGGCGGAATCTTTGCATAGAATGTATGCTTAAGATGAACGTTAGTAAGCAAACGGTACCTCCTGTGGTTGTGCCGAATAAATAGTTGTCAAAGTGATTCGTGTGGACTGCCATCCTCGCGAGTCGCTTTTGGGCGCAGAAAATGCACCCTTCACCATTCTACACTATAGAAATGACCGTGTAGCATGGTGCAATATTTTCAATCGCCTGGGATTCCATATCCTGGGCGATTTTTTGCTCTCATCGGGGTTTCCGATGTATCGGAGTCGCCGTGGTTCTCGCCGAAAATCGGTAACTGGGCCGTTCAGTCGTGTCGGGTGCTTGGATGGAGCGTGGCGAAGTCGGCGTGAGCCTGGTCAATGGCTTTGGGGTGGGCCCGGCTTTTTTCGTCCTCCTTGAGAGCCCGGTAGATGTTGGCCAGGCGGGGGGTTCCGGCCTTTGCTTTTACCAGTGGGGGATGATCGGGTCGAGCCGGATGTCCTCGCGTGACTCACCGTTCGCGCGACGGCGCAGTAAGGTGTATAGCATATTGTCGGTGATGATTGGTAGGCGTCCGCTATGGTTTCCCTTGCGGGCGTCCGCATTGAGGCCTTCGAGGGTGGTTTCGCGGATGTTCTCGCGTTCGGTTTCGGCGATCGCGACGAAGAACGCGAAGAGCACCCGGCCGGTGCCGGTTGGGTCGTAGATCTCGGTGAGCGGCTCGGCGAGCATCGCCAGGGCGACGCCGTTCATCGGTGTAGTGACAAAAGCTGGCCAGCGAATTTCGCTGGCCAGCTTTATATAATGCTGTCAGTAACTTCCTTGCTGTAGTCCGCAGTGGTTTTCTGGACCATCTGCGTAGTCCATACTCTGTTCTGAACCGCTCTGGTACCGGGGAAAGCACCTCTGCTGCTCTAGAGTCGAGGGAAGTGCTGACCCCCTTTTAGGGCAATTTTATTCGGGTTTCCTGTCCAGCCTACTTAGAGCGAAGATGGCTTCGCTTTCATCAAGCCAGCGTATCTTGAACCTACTTAGATGGTTTATAACTTCCTCTAGACTCCCCAGAACTGCAAAAACATCCTCCAACTCCATTTTTGATGCAGGAATGGCGTTGTTAGTGGGTGCAAGATTAATTTCAAACGAAGTTGAAACTTTTCTTCTTTTGCCATAACAGTGAGTATCAGTCAGTACATCAACTGAAACTAACCACTCTCTGTAATCTCCTGTAACTATCAGGCCGATGAAACTCTTAGCTCCTAATTCAAGCGCATCATGAGACGGGGCGTTAGAAGTGTTTGTCATTCCTATCTCCATTGTGACCAAGACTTACGAGGGTTGGTGATCCGAACGTGCATGTTGAAATTTTTAGGCCCATTGAAGTTTGAATAATAGCCATTACGACTTGTACCCTTCTTTAGGCTTGGACTACGGTATTGCCTAGTCTTATTGCGAAGCATGTACGCTCGTTTATTTCCTTGATTTTTGGCCCAATTATATGGTTTCTTTTTCAAGGATCTTGTCCACAGGCGGCCTGCTATGGCAGATGCTCCTCGTGTTGCAGATAAGTCTGAAGCAGTTCGTGAAGCTGATTTTACAGCTTTATAGAGCTTGTAGCCCTTGTAGACAACAATACCTGCTCTTACCGCAGCACCTCCGGGTACAAACCAAGAGGCGATACCAACCACCCTGCGAGTGACACGTCCAATTGGGCTGTTCCAAGCGCGTACTCCCCAACGCCAAGCATTCTTTGCCCATCCCTTTGCTCCATCGGTATCTTGCATGCCTACCGGATCTTGTGGGTATGCGTAGGTCGTGCTGTTGCCGCCCTCAACTGGGTCGCGGCTGGTAAACAACCCCGTCACCGAGTTATAGAGCCGCGCACCCATCAGGATCAACCCACTGGTATCAACCGCACGCTCATCAGCACCATGCCAACCATACGATGTTGCACCGGTACTCACCGGCTCGGTGAGCTGGTTGCCATACTCGTCATACTGCGCCCACCCAGTAATACCCTGACCAGCACCCGTACCAGTCAACGGTACAGTAGCCACCACGTCCCCGTGGGGGTTGTTCACGGCCAGTTCGACAGTGTTCCCGGTGATCGTCAACGCCAGGTCCCCACCGATAGTCGATTCATACCTCGTAGTAACCGTTTCGGTCCCTTGCGTACGGGTCGTCCACCCAGGATTATCCGAATCATCAGCATAGTGCTTGGTTTCGGTCCCGGCCGCCACTGTCCCGGTCGAGGTCACCGACAAACGGCGCCCTGACGGATCCCGGCCAATCGTGGACGTCGTGCCATTGCGGGTGATCGCGGCGGCAGCATCATCAGCGAAATACTTCACCGTGATCGCCCCAACCCCAACCTTCACCCCGCCAGCAGCTGCCGGAGCATCCGCGGCCGGAATGGTCGTCTGACGTCCCAATCCGTCATGCACGTACCCAGCCCCCACACCAACACGGTCTGCCGCGTCGTAGGCCCAAGTCCGCTTAGCGGTCTGGGTTCCATTAACCGTGGTCGTCAACGAGGCACGGTTGCCGTTTTTATCAAACGCATACTTGCGCACCGTCGTTGGGGTCACAGCCCCTTCCTCGGGGTCAGTGTTCACCGTTTCTCCCGGGGTAGCGGTAATGTCCTTGACCTCGGTCAAACGCCCAGCCCGGTCATAGGTGAACGCACGGTCATAAGCAGCCCCACGATCCCCCGCAGTGGACGTCCCGGCAAGCACGTCACCTTCCGGGGTGGTTTCACCCATGATACGTCCGGTAACGTCACGGTTCAGCTCCCACGCGATCCACGTGCCGTTCGACGTAGTCCCGTCCTCGGCTTTCAACGGACCGTCATACGCCAAACGCACCTGCTTACCGGATTCGTCGTAATCCATCCTCTGGGTGAAGCCCCCGGGGATGACCTGTGTCAGCACGTTGCCGTCCCCGTCATAGGTGGCTTTATAGGTTCCAGTGCCGGTCCCACCGTGCTTGGACACGGTCATGCTGGTCACCACACCCTGATACTCCGTGGTTCCATCTCCTGAAAGCGCCCCATACTTGTAGGTGGTGGTAGACACCGGGGACACCGTCTTGGCGACGTTACCAAACACGTCGTACTCGGTGGTAGTCGTCTCACCCAGCGAGTTGGTGTAGGAAGTGGTACGTCCCCACAAATCCTGGGTCCACTTCACCTCAGACTGCGGCAAGGAACCGGAAGCTACCGCCCGCACGCCGTTCTGTACCCCGGTGACGTCGTAGAGCTTCTCAACCGGTTGCACCGCAGTGGTGGTGATCCCACTGGTGGTTACCGTCGTCTTCAGCTCCTGGCCATCGGTCCGGTACGTCTGGGTAGTGGTGCGCTTAGCCCCATCGGTTCCGGTCGAGGACTCGGTGAATGTGGCGGGCTGCCCATAGATATTGAACCCGGTCTGGTGCTTAGCGACCGACCCGGCGCCTTGCGGGACGTTCTTGCACAAGTACCCCGCATATTCCGGCTTGCTTCCGCAGTCACTATCCGCTGCGTTCGCTCCAGCGGTGTAGTAGATGCTCTTCGTCGTTCCAGCATCAGCACCGGAAGACTTCGGCTGCCGCGCTTCGATCACCCTACCTTGGTCATCGAACCGGGTCTCGGTAACGATGTTCTCCGCGGTTTTGGCCAGGACTTGCGTGACCTTCGTCGGTGAACCAACCACCCAACCCGAGCGCAGGTTATTCTTATCGGTGACCGCACGCCCGTCCTTGTCGACCGTGTAGGCGTTGTAACCGTTCTCCACCTGGGTGATGACCGGTTCCCCGGTGGCATCTGGGTTTATTTTCCCGGAGTTGGCTTTCGAAGTCACCACAGTTGTCGGCAGCATGCGCGGCATGCCCCCGGTATCAACATCCGTGATCGGTGTGTAACTGGTCTTGGTGTGGACCCGGGCGGGTTCATCGTTTTCATCGGTGGTTACCGGTGAATAGGTGTCAGTGACATACCCGCGCAGGAACTCGGCAGTCGCCTCGTTTTTGGCAATTTCTTCTGCTTTCTCCGTGGCATCGGTTTTCGTTGAGAGGCCGTTGCCGTCCTCATCAACCAACGTTTTCAACTCGGAGTAGTAAACATTCAGCTCAGCGTGTTCTTCGTGGCTGCTCAGCACTCCATCCACGACGTTCGCAGGGGTGCCTGCTGCGGCCTGGATGGTGCGGATTGCCCTGGTGTCATAGGCCCGCTCGATATTGCCGTCCTCGTTGAACACATTCGCGGTGCTCTGCCAGGCTCCGGCAGCGTAGGAGGAGGTGTTGACCACGCGGTTCTGCGCATCGACATACTGCAGGTCAGCATACTTGTAATCCGCCACCGGAACAGAGGCCGCTTTGGACGATCCTATAGTTTTGCCCGGACCAAACACTGCATAACCGGTCACCGGTTTATGGGTGCCGTCCTGTTCCCAGAGCTTGACCTGGCTCTCCGCCAGTTTCGGTGTATTCTGCCCATCACCGTCAGTGCTCAACCCATACACGAACCGAGCGTGTTGCACTCTGGTATTTCCATCGGTGGCGTTGCCCCGCTCAACCTTTTCCAGCCAATCCGAACGTCCGGATGCGGTATTGGCCAGACCGTAGATGTAGTTGGTCGGCGCATCAACACGGGCACCGCTACTGGTTTTCTCCTCGGTGGAGGCAAGCAGGGGTACCCCGGCAGCAGATTCGACTCCGTAGGTGTAGGTCGTCACATCTCCGGTGCGTGAATTCTTCACACTGGTCAACCGTGAGTCACGGCTGGCGCCGTCGTATCCATACTCAGCGATATTCACAGTCTTCATAGCACCGGCAGCTGGATCCCACGCGGTGTAGGTGACCTTGGTGATCTTGCCTGCTGCGTCATAGGCCAGGTTGATGCGCCGGCAACCCTTCACAGGAGTCGCGGTATCACACGTCAGGTTTGCCTCAGTACCAGCAACCACCATGGTGGTTTGCCCGGCAGTGTTTGACACAAACTTGGCTGTCCCCGTGCCGTTGCCTCCGGTGACGGTCTCGGTGATCCATTCCCAAATTTTGGGGTTGCCCTCAAGGTTGGCGCCGCGTTTGAACGTGGTGACCGTTCCATCTTCCTCGGTGATCTTGATCCGCGCACTGGTTCCTGAACCTGATACGGCCAGCTTCCAACCCGAGCCGCTAGCGTCCTCATTCGCAGCCACGTAAGTTCCAGTTTTCAAAGACACTCGGCCGTTACCTGATTGGCGGAACACCGCAGCGGTCTCATCATCACTAATCAGGGTGACAGTGCCATCCAGAGCGGTGGATTCAGCGACCAGGAGCCCGGACAGCCCTTCGTCAGGGCCGTCGATGTTAGCGCGCCAGCCCTTGCCGAAGATCCGAGAGTTGGCCCCGATCCCGGAATAGGAGGAGTAGGAGCGGCTCACGGACAACCCGGTGTTACCGGCGTTGACCTCAACATCGGTTTCCGACAAGTTCAGCTCACCGGTGGTCAGGGCGACCTGACCATCTCCCGCCTCAGCCACGGGATAGTTATCCCCGAACGCATGCGGCAACTTGGTCACCTGAACCGGCTTCTTGGACTTATTTGTCGTGCACTGCAACTTCGAAGCGGAAGTAACGCCCGCGTAGCCGAAACAAACCTGCAGCTCCACCAAAGTAGCCAGACGGTCTTTACCCAGCTCCTTCAGCTTTCCGGCCGGGGCAGCCGCGACATTCACCGTCGCGTCCACTTTCACCGGTTGCCCAGCAGCAATATCCGGCAAGGTCGCGGCTTCATGCCATCCACTCTCGGAACCGTAAACGGTCGTATCCGCACTCACACTGTTAGCTTCACGCCAATACACCTTGGGTGTCACCGCACCCGCGGAAGAAGTGGGGCCTTGTCCGGTGACCTTGAACGAATCCGACGAGGTAGACCCAGCCATTGGTGAAGTCAACGAAGCCGCCCCATTACCGAAAGTCCACGTGGTCGTGCCCGAGGTGTTGGTCGCCTTGTCGCTCGCTTTCACCCGGAGGATATTCGCTCCCGTAGGGTTCCACGACAAGGTCGCCTTGCCAGAGGATGCGGTCAGCGTCTTCCAAGCATCATTATTCAACTGGTACGAAAACTTATCCGTGTCAGCGCTGGAAGAAAACGTGAAAGTGTTCGAGCCAGGCTTGGCAGCTTGCCATCCATTGTTGGTGATTCCACCAGAGGAAGTAATCGACGGGACCGAAGGGGCGATGGAGTCAACGGTGAACGTCGTGGCAGCTCCGGCAGCTTTAGACCGCAAGGTCCCATCGTTAGCCCAGGCTTTGACGGTGTAGGTGCCGTTTTCAGCCAAACTGGCTTTGTAAGTGGAGACCTGCTTGGAAGCCACCATGGAACCGGCTTGCTTGGTCAGCGTGCTGGCGCCACTCATGTCGAACTCGGCCTTCACGCTCCCGCCATCAGGGTCGGTAACCGTGGAACGGAACGTCGGTGCCTTCGACCTCACCCACAGTTTTCCGGAAGCATCCTTCACCGATTCACCAGAATTGAACGACACCACTGAAGGGGTGCCAGGGTACGAGTTATAAGTGACGACGAACTGCGGTTCGATCGGATCATTCGCACCAGCAACATAGTTTGCCGAACGATAACGTTTCCAGGTGTAGTTGTTCGTCTCATCGGCTGCGATCAGACGCACCCCGTAGTTCTTGGTGGGGTTATCCGCCCAATACTGGGCGATCGGAGTGATCGGATAGTAGACATACCCGGCCGCACAACTCGACGAGTAGCCCTTGGACACGTTGTTCGTGCCTTCACCGCTGGACGTGGCGGTTGGCTGCTTGGTCCATCGAACATCGGAAGCGATCCACGCGCTAGTCAGCCGTTGGACTTTCACCGGGGAGGACGTGCACGAGTACGAATGGTAATTATGCATCCGCAGCTCCGCCTTGGTGATCTTCTTACCATCCAACGCAGTGGAGGCAAACTGCAGGAACGAACGGGACTTCAAGGTGCCACCATTAAACGTTCCTACACGCAGCTCCGGATCCCCGGCCTTGGAACCGGGAACATCAGCCTGCACCCAAGTGTCGGAGACACCCGATGACCAGGTCGGATCAATCGTGACCGCGTACTGACGCTGTGGATCCTGCAACCATTCTTTGTCAACGTTCAATGTGAGAACAGGGACGCCATCTTCCGTCGTAAGGGTGGTGTCTATCAGGCGTTCGGCCGGGTGCAGTCCGGACACTTCATCAATCTTTGCATCCCACATTGTTGGTGCTGGGGCGAAGAACACGGTCTCACCCTGGCCGTTGACTGCGCGTAAGTCCCCGGTGTCCTGATCCTTGCTCAGTTTCAAGCCTTTGGACAGCTTGATCGGGAAACGTAAGGAAACATCTCCGTCAGGGGCCTGCTCCAGTACGGTGCGATGCGAGAAACCAGACCGCAGCGGCTCAACGATGACACTGGCATCCACCGTTCGGGTTTCGGCGGGCATGTCGAGTGAAGGAGCTTCTGATTCGGTGGCTGGCGCTGAAGATTCAGCTGAGGATTCTGAAGGCTCGGAGGTCGGGTCAGAGGATTGTTCCTCCTCCTCTTCTTCGGGTTGCTCATCAGTGATTTCAGTGGCCTCAACCTCGCCTGGAGTCTCGGTCGGAGCATCCGAAGGCAGGGGAGTTACGGTGGAGGTCTGTGGCAGGATCTCACCGGAAGAGTCTTCGGTGAGTGGCACCTGTACTTGATCAGTATAGGTCGCTTGGTTCTCACTGATGTTAGGGGAAGGAAGTTCGCCTTCCCAGCCCAGTTTCAGGGTGGAACCTTCATGTTCACCAGTGGACTCCAGCTCGGCCAGCACGACCGAATCCTGGGTCGGCCCATCACCGAGCGTGTCTTTGCCGTCAGCGATGGTCAGTTCCGTACCATCACCCACCACAGGAGACTGGGTGTCTGTCAGTTCAGCATCCTGGCCAAGGGGAATAAAGTTGCCGTCTTTTTCTTTGAATCGGGCAGCTGAGGTCGTTTCAGAAGTCCAGGTCCCATCCGGGTTGGCAAACACCTGTTCGGTGGCCGTGCGGAGCGACAAGTCTTCAACACGGTGGCCGGTAGCCTTCGCGGTAATTTGGGCAGAGACCCCGTCAGGGCCGTTCGGTGACGTCTTCAACGGTTTGAGTGGTGTCTTGCGGTTCTTCGTCCGCGAACGCAGACGGGGCGATTAGCCCTGAGGCCAGCAACGCACTGGTGCTGGCAATCGCGAGAGCCGATAAGAATTTTCTCTTACGCACTGTGAAATCGGTCCACACGCGCGCAGAAGAATCCCCGAAAAGATGGTGCACCCTGACCTCGTTCTCTGAAAGGAATATAGCTAGCACATAGCCAACACATAGATTCTGCTATATCGGGCGCGTGCGTAATGCCAAAAAGAACGGAATGGAGAAAAAGTTGCCTAAACGTTATTTACTCGAGTACCTTACGAAACGAGAAGTTGAAGATCACCTCAGGCCCTTGTGACTATTGGGTTTAGTCAAAAAATCAGCGTCATTCGGTGGTGAAGTGAATAAAGAGGACCCAATTTTCGTGATTCGTTAGATCCTCAGCGGCCCTCGTAATACCTTTGCGAGTCTTGCACTTCCTGCGTGTACGGCTTGGATGTGTAGTGCAGTAGCTCGATGAGTCCTGCTGGCAAGCCTGAGCTGGTGAGGATCGCACGACCTCTTGGCAACGCAGCCAGGTCGGCCACGTCCAAGATCCGTTCGCGTTGCATCGAACTGGATACCGAGCGTCCGGTGCGGCCGCTGGTGCTGGAGGAACGTTTGAGTACGTCGCATTCACCGATGAGTTGGGCGAGGAACGGCAAGAACTTATCGTCAGACAAGCCGCTACCGGCGACTCGGATATTGGCGGCACCCCAGAGCTTGCTCATGCCCTTCTCCCCGTAGGCTTCCACGCCCTGGCTGTAGGACTGGAAGAACGTGGAAACGACGATGCCACGGGAGCCATAGTGTGAATACACATCCGGCAGCTCGCGCCAGCGCACCACATTCGCGGCCTCATCCAACACAGCCGTTAATGGGGTTTTCAACCGGCCACCAGGCTGGCTAGCGGCGGTTTTCTCCGCTTCGGTCATGACCGCCATGACCAGAGCGGCGGTGATCGCCCGGGCGGAGCCTCCGCCCTCCTTAGAGATGAGATACAGGGTGTCGGTTCCGGTGGCCAGCTTGCGATGATCAAACTCAGGACGATTGACCCCATTATTGCGAATCCACGGGATCACCTTGTCGTAGGACAGTACGTTCACCCAGGGGCGCATCGTGCCATACACGCCGTCACGCTGTTTGGGGGTGAGCTTCTGGATCTGCTCTAAGGATTGGGCTAGTGCGAGGTGGCCGTGTGCTTTAAGCAGGTCGCGGGCCGTGAAATCCTCGGGTTCTTGTGCCCACGCGAACACATCAGTGATCGGACGCTGCCCCACAGCAGCAGCGAAGAACAGGTGTGAGAGCAACCTTTTGCCGTCAGATTCGAAATACGCGTCCTGCTTGGCCCCCGCGTCGGTGGCCGAGGCCAGGAACACGTCAGCGAGATTTTCAGCAATTTCGATATCGGTCACAAACGAGAGGGGGTTCCACCACCAGGAGCGTTCTTCCCCAATGCTCCCTTGCACGTCGTGCGCCCAAACGGTACCGATCTCCGAGGAAGCCAAACCGCCCCAAATGACCAGTGCGGAGCGTTCCATGAACTCCCACGCGGTGGCGGTCTGAGAGTATGAGCAGAGCTCTGGCGGATCTGTCCAGGACCTGATCAGCGCTAATAACATGGGACTCATTGATGACGAGGTTTACAACGAAGTCTTTGAGTTCCGTGAAGCGAAGAGCAACTAAACAAAGATCACGTCATTGCGGCATGAGCCTTGCGCGAGTTTCTCGCTACCCAAGGCCAGATTGAAGAATGATGCCAACGCGGTGCTTTCGCCACGGCCAGGCTAGCGGCTGGAAGCCGGCAGCAGCTTCAGCATTTCTTCGATACGATCCCGGCAACCACCGCACCCGGTCCCGGCACGGCAGCTCTCACCGACCGCAGCCACGGTGTCGCACCCGGCCTCGATGGCGTCACTGACTTGACCATAGGTGGCCCCGGAACAACGGCACAGCTGGTCCTCTGCCCCGGCCGCCGACGCCTGCGAATCCTCAAAGGGCGCATCCAAACGCAACAGCAAGGCCGGATCCGCCGGCAGCGCGGTGCCGCGTTCAAAGTTCAGTGCAAGTTCCGCCCCGGTGCGCGGCAGTCCCAGGGCCAGGAAACCGGTGGGGACCCGGTCGCGGGAAACAATCTTCAAATACTGCCCACTCGTCGGGTCTGCATACACGGTGACCTGCTGGTCGGGATCTTGGAACAACCCCACCTGAACGGTACCGGCCGCTGTGAGTTCCAAACCCTGGCCCTTGAGCATCAGGATGTCGCCGCCGTGGGCTTCCGGGCCGGGAATGCTGCTTAGATCAGGGGCCGGGCCTGCCGGATGCGGGGCTGGATGCGTGAGCAGGAATTGAGCCAACCAACCTGCCTGGGCCCACCCTGGGGCCAACAGCCCCGCGGGGCGTTGACCGGCCACCTGGGCGCAGTCGCCAATGGCGAAGATCCGCGCACTTGAATCAGCCATGAGCTGTTCATTCACCATGATGCCGCTGCCGGCATTCAGCCCGCAGCCTTCGGCGAGTTCGGTGCGTGCCCGCACACCGGTGGACAGCAGCAAGGCGTCCGCCGGAATCGGCCCGTGGGTCTCGGTGGCCAACGCGCTAAAACGGCCCTGGTGTTTGACGATGCCGGTGGCGCGTACCTCGGAAAGCACACTGACCCCGGCCGCCTCAAGTTGCCGCATCAGCAAGGTTCCACCGTCCAGATCCACCACCCGGCCCAGCGGGGTCGGACCGTGGTGCACCAGCACCGGCTCATACCCGGCACTGGCCATGGCCAACGCGGCTTCCAACCCCAGGATGCCGCCGCCAAGGACCAGCACCCGGCCTCCGCCACGCAGCAGAGACTGCATCTGCAGTGCGTCATCCAGGGTGCGCAAGGCAAGCACCCCGGCGGGTAACGCGGTGTCCGCATGCGGGTCGAAGTTCAGCCCGGCAAGGGACGGGATCACCGGACGGGCCCCGGTGGCGAAGACAAGCCGGTCGTAGGGGAGGTGCCCGTCGCCGGTATGCACCACCCGACGGGCCCGATCCACTCCAGTCGCGGCAACACCCAGCCTCAGATCAACCCCCGCGGCACGCAGCCGCGACTCGTCGGCCATGCTCAGGTGTTCGGGCTTGGCCGCGCCGATGGCCACCTCGGCCAGCAGCACGCGGTTGTAGGCGGCGTGCTGCTCGCCGCCCAACACCGTCAGCTCGCAGTCGCCGGAGAGGACCGCAGGCAGCATTCCTTCAATCAGGCTTGCGGCTACCGGTCCGAAACCGATGATAACCAGTCGTTCACTCATGGCGCTCCGATCGGGGAGAGCATCACCGGTGCATGTTTGAACTCGGGCATAAAGCTTTCCGGGTCCACCGCATCACCGGTGAGCAGGTTGGCGTTCTGGGTCTGGGGAAAATGGAAAGGCAAAAAGACGGTGTCCAACCGGATGCCGGCATTCAAGGAGGCGATGGCCTCAACCCGGCCGTGGTCATTTTCCAAAACCACCGGTTGTCCGTCGTGAATTCCATGGGCCAGCGCGGTGTCCGGGTGGATCTCGGCCAAGGCTGCCGGCGCAGCCTCCAACAGCTCGGCGACCCGGCGGGTCTGGGCCCCGGATTGGTAGTGTTCCAGCAATCGGCCGGTGACCAGCGAAAGAGCCCCGGGTTTCTTTGAGTCCTGTGTGGTGTGCACCGGTTGCGGGTACACCGGAACAAGTTTTGCCTGGCCGTCGGCATGGGCGAAGCGATCAAGGAACAGTCGTGGAGTGCCCGAGCGCTCGCCGGGAAGCTGGCTGATGGGTGAACCGTCCGGGCACGGCCAATAAATGGCGGCCCCGGCATCCAGGTCCAAGTAGTCGACCCCGGAGTAGTCGGCGATTCCGCCGGCCGAGGCCCGGCGCAGTTCGTTGAACACCTCGCGCGGATCGGCGCTGAAGCCGCCCGGCGAGCCCAGACGGGTGGCAAGTTCGGCCAGCAGCCACAGTTCGCTGCGCGCCCCGGCCGGGCGGGGCAGGGCCGCCCGGCGGCGCAAGACCCGGCCCTCCAGGTTGGTCATGGTGCCTTCTTCCTCTGCCCACTGCAGGACCGGCAACACCAGGTCCGCCTGGGCCGCGGTCTCGGAGAGGAAAAAGTCGGCAACCACCAGGTAGTCCAACCGGCGCAGCGCCTGCAGCGTGCGGTTGGCGTTGGGGGAGGAAACCACGGGGTTTGAGCCGTGCATGAACAGCATGCGCGAGCCGCCTGGTTCACCCAGGCTCGCCAACAGCTGCGAGGCCGGAATACCCGGTCCCGGAATGGTCTCAGGGTCAACACCCCATACCGCGGCCACGTGGGCGCGGGCCGCCGGGTCGGTGATCTTGCGGTACCCGGGAAGCTGGTCCGCCTTCTGCCCGTGCTCGCGGCCGCCCTGTCCGTTGCCCTGCCCGGTAATGGTCCCAAAACCCCCGGCCAGCGTGCCCGGCAGGCCCAGGAGCAGGGCAAGGTTGATGGCGGCGCTGACGGTCGCGGTGCCGTTTGCATGTTGCTCAACCCCTCGCCCGGTGAGGATATACACCGGTTTCCCGCCGGCCTGGGCACAGCGGGCGGCGGCTGACAAAACCCTGGCGGTCTGCCGGATCACCGCGGCCGGAATGCCGGTCTCCGCCTGGACGCGTTCGGGCCACCAAGCGGCCAGCGAGATGCGCAGTGCCTCCAGCCCGGTGGTGCGGGCCTCAAGGTAGCCGGTGTCGGCCAGGTTCTCGGCCAGCAGCACATGGGCCAGGCCCAGCAACAGCTGCAGGTCCGTGCCGGGGGCCGGCTGCAGGTGGGTGTCTGCCAGTTCGGCGGTGGCCGAGCGGCGCGGGTCCACCACCATCAGTCCGCCGTGATCCCGGGCGGATTCAAGGTGCCGCACAAAGGGCGGCATGGTGTCTGCGACGTTGGAGCCCAACAGCATGATGGTGCCGGCCCGGTCAAGATCTGCCAGCGGAAACGGCAAACCGCGGTCCAGCCCGAAGGCCTTGTTGCCGGCCGCCGCCGCCGAGGACATGCAGAACCGTCCGTTGTAGTCGATGCGTGAGGTGCCCAGGGCCAGCCGGGCGAACTTGCCCAACTGGTAGGCCTTCTCATTGGTCAGCGACCCGGAGCCGAATACCGCTACGGCGTCTTTTCCATGGGCCTCCTGAACCTGATGCACTTGCTGCACCACCAATTCAAGCGCCCGCTCCCAACTCACCGGGTGCAGCACCCCGTCGGTTCCACGCTCCAGCGGGCTGTGCAGCCGCTGGGGATGATCCAGCAGCTGCGCGGCGCTGTAACCCTTGCGGCACAGCGCCCCGCCGTTTGTTTCAAAGTTGCGTCCGCTCAGGTCAACCCGGTCGTTGCGGTGCTCCAGGGTGATGCCGCACTGCAGCGCGCAGTAGGGGCAGTGGGTTGCTACCGCCATGTCAGGCCCGTCCCGCGAAGCCCGAACCTCGGCGTACGTAGCAGAACCAGGTCACCGCGAACAGCAGTGCGTACAGTCCAACAAACACTCCGAAGGCCGGAACATAGGAGCCCAGCTTGGATAGGGACAGGCCCAGCACCTGCGGGATCAAAAAGCCTCCGTAGGCGCCGATGGCTGAGATGAGGCCCAGGGCGGCCGCGGCGCTGCGCGCTTGCTCTGCCGGTGAGCGTCCTTCGCGTTTCCCGGAGAGGGCAAAGACAGCAGGGATCATGCGGTAGGTGGAACCGTTGCCCAAGCCGGCCGCGGTGAACAGCGCCAGGAACAGCAACAGGAAGACAACAAAGTTCACCTGTCCCAAGCTGAGCATCAGCGCCAGGGTCAGCACCGCCATGACGGCAAATGCGGCCAGGGTGATCCGTGCCCCGCCGAAGCGGTCCGCCAGCTGTCCGCCGTAGGGGCGGGCCAGGGAACCGACGAGCGGGCCGAGGAACGCCAGGGAGATGATCGCGGTGCCCAGTTCAAAGGAGGAATATTCGATGAAGGTATCGGCAAGCAGCTTGGGGAAGACCGCGCAGAAACCGATAAATGAACCAAAGGTGCCAATGTAGAGTCCGGCGATAATCCACAGGTGCTTCTCCCGCAGGCAGGCCAGCGCGCCACGCACATCGCTGCGCGCATTGGACAGGTTGTGCATGTACTTCGCCGCGCCGGCCGCTGCCAGCAGGATCAGCGGAATCCAGATCAGGCCGGCCATGGGAAGCTGCAGCGATCCGGCGGCGAAAATGGTGATGGCGATCGGCACCAGCAGCTGCGCGATGGCCGCTCCCAGGTTGCCGCCGGCGGCGTTCATCCCCAGCGCCCAGCCCTTCTGGGCCGCGGGATAGAAGTAGGTGATGTTAGCCATCGAGGAGGCGAAGTTGCCTCCGCCAAATCCGGAGAGCCCGGCCAAGGTCAACATGATCCAGAACGGAGTTTCCGGGTTTGCGGTGGCAAAGGCCAAACCGATCACCGGGATCAGCAGCAACAGCGCGGAGATGATGGTCCAGTTCCGGCCGCCGAAGCGGGCCACCATGAAGGTGTACGGGATACGCAGGGTGGCGCCGATCAGGCTTGGCATGGAGATCAGCCAGAAAAGCTGGCTGGTGCTGTAGTCGAATCCGGCGGCCGGGAGATACACCGCGAGGATCGCGCACAGCTGCCAGACGGCGAAACCGAGGAATTCGGCGAAGATCGACCATCGCAGATTGATGGTGGCTGTTTTCTGACCCACGGCCTTCCAAAACACCGGGTTTTCCGCGTCCCAGTTCTGGATCCAGCGGCCACGGCTGATTTGCAGTTGGTCAACGACGGGGCTCAGTTGGCGGGATTGCGTGCTCATACGAATCGGTGCCTTTCACTCGTGGATGTTATAGAGCATTCCAGAGCGGTATTTCTCCAAGGTGCGCGCGGTGTTGCGCCCCAGGGAATTTAAATTAACGACCGGCATCGCCTTGGTGAGAGATCCACGCAATCTGTTGGAAACCAGAACGGGGCAAGCGCCGAAGAGCACAGCAGTAGTAGCACCCGCGCTGCCCAGTTGAACAACCTTGAGGCAGGCCATGCACCGAAAGATGAGCTGACTACGCAAGACGCAATTTCTGAGCCACAGCACCGGTCCGGTCGTAGAATGAGTGGGGGAGAGGAGAACACAGATGTGGCCGAAGAAGAAGAAGGTTGAGGAGGAGATTACTCCGCCGACAACCACGGCTCGCGTGGTCAAACTCGGGGGCAATTATATTGTGCTGAATGAGTACAATGAGCCGCTGACTGAAAGGTACCCCGCTGACAGTTTTCATTTCATCGTGGACGGGGCAAAGGCCGCCTATCGGCTGGCTACTTTGGACGGTAAGCGGCCAAGTGACGCGATTATCGCATTGGCCAATTACGTTCCGCCCGGACGCAAAACGGCCTAAGAACAAAGCCTCGTCGCACTACGGTGCTCAGCTCTGGCCAGGTGCCCACTCGGTCGAAGTTAACCCCAAGTTAACCTGATGTTTTATTGCTGTTTGGCGTTTTGCTGTCTGCGGATCGTGACCGCGTGAAACCCGTCGCATCGGGGAACTTTCACATCATCTGAAGCGTCTTTAGGGCAAGAGCGGCATTCTTCTTGTCGCGGCCGGAACGCTAGGAGAAAACTGATGGCGATCTTCAACAAACTTCTGAACAAGGGTAAGCAGCTCGCGGGCGATTTTGTCCGGGAACAGATGAATCAAGGTAGCTCGCAGGGGAACCAGAACCAACAGCGAGCCAGCCAACAGGGCGCGCAGCGTGGATATGAGAACCAGAACCAGTATGCGCAGCCGCAGCAAACCCAGGCCCAACCGTCTACGCAGGGGAATCAAGCGGTTTCGCGCGAGGACCAGGCCGCGATCGAAAAATACCGTTACATGCTGCGTACCGCTCCGCCGCAGGACATGGAGCGCGCACACGCTGAGGCGTTCGCCCGGTTGACGGTGCAGCAGCGCGAACTGCTGCACAACGAACTGTCTGCGCAGCTGCCGCCCGCCGAACGCCCTGCCACCGGTGCGCCGCAAGACCTGGCACGTGCCGCGACGCGCGCCGAGGTGTCGCGTCCAGGTTTTATGGAACGAATCCTTGGCCAGGGCGGTGGCCGCAAGTCCATGGGCGGACTGGCCGCCGGTGCCGGCGGACTGGGAATCGGTTTGCTCGGTGGTGTTGCCGGAGCCTTCATCGGCACCGCGATTGCCGGTCCGCTGCTTGATGGTTTTGCCGGGATCGGCGAGGACCTGGGCTCAATGGCTGATGGCCTGGGAGATACCGTGGCCGGAGCCGGCGAGCAGCTTTCGGCAGCCGGTGAAGGGTTGGGTGAACAAGCCGGTGGACTGTTCGACGGTCTTTTGGGCGGCGCCGGAGATATCTTCGGTTCCGACTCGGACTTCACCGACTTCAAGTTCTAGACGCTTAAACAGGTTTCGCCCCGGAAATTCCGGGGCGAAACCTGTTTAAAACCCGTAGAACGTTACTTCTTGAGGTGGTCTACCAGCTGAGAGGCAATGCCGTTGTAGGTACCCGGGGTCAGCGACTGCAGGCGCTGCTCTGCTTCCAAGGACAATCCAAGCTCGCCCACAAATTCCTTCAGGCGGGCGGCATCCACGCGGTGGCCGCGGGTCAGGTCCTTCAACCGCTCGTAAGGGTTGTCCATGCCTTCAACACCGGCAATCGCCTCGGCGCGCATCACCATCTGGATTGCCTCGGCAAGAACTTCCCAGTTGTGATCCAAATCGTCGGCCAGCACTGCCTCGGCAACATCCAGGCGGTCAAGACCCTTGGCCACGTTGGAGATCGCCAGCACCGAGTGGCCGATGGCCGAACCGATGTTGCGCTGCGAGGAGGAGTCGGTCAGGTCGCGCTGCCAGCGGCTGGTCACCAGGGTTGCGCCCAGGGTATCGAGCAGGCCGTTGGAGATTTCAAGGTTCGCCTCGGCGTTCTCGAAGCGGATCGGGTTGACCTTGTGCGGCATGGTCGAAGAACCGGTGGCGCCGGCCACCGGGATCTGCGCGAAGTAGCCGATGGAGATGTAGCTCCACACGTCGGTGCACAGGTTGTGCAGGATGCGGTTGAAGCGGGCGATATCCGCGTACACCTCGGCCTGCCAGTCATGCGACTCGATCTGGGTGGTCAGCGGGTTCCAGGTCAGGCCCAGGTGCTCAACAAAGCTCTGGGAAATCTGCTGCCAGTCGGCATTCGGAACCGACGCGTAGTGGGCGGCGTAGGTGCCGGTGGCGCCGTTGATCTTGCCCAGGTACTCGGTTTTCTCAATACGATCCAGCTGGCGGGTCAGGCGCCATGCCAGCACTGCCAGTTCCTTGCCCAGGGTGGTTGGGGTGGCTGGCTGGCCGTGGGTGCGCGAAAGCATCGGCACCTCGCGGGATTCCTCGGCCATGGTGGTCAACTGCGCCACCAGGTCGCGGGCTGCTGGAAGCCATACCTGGCTTACCCCGCCCTGGACTCCCAGGGCGTAGGAGAGGTTGTTGATGTCCTCTGAGGTGCAGCCGAAGTGAACCAGCGGCTTGAGCTGGGCAATGCCGATGGCCTCAAGACGGTTGGCGATGTAGTACTCGACAGCTTTCACGTCATGGACGGTCACTGCCTCGATCTCGGCCAGTTCCTGCACGGAATCGGCGTTGAAGTCGGTGACGATCTTTCGCAGGGCCGCCTTCTGCTCATCGGTGAGCGGGGAGGTGCCCGGAAGGACCGAGTTATCGGTCAGGTGGATCAGCCATTCAACTTCAACGTGAATGCGATCGCGGTTCAAGGCCGCTTCGGAAAGGTAGTCAACCAGTGGGGCAATGGCCGCACGGTAGCGTCCGTCAAGGGCGGTCAACGCCAGGGGTTCATTAGCAAGGGAAGTGCGCGCAATCTCAACCATGCCCCTATTCTTTCATCCCTTGGCACCGCATCACACTTTTTACGCTCGGCCCCAATCCACATTCCGTGCCCGGTGCCCTGCACGGTGCACACTGTGGCGTCATCCTGAAGGCTCGCGGGGATGCCAGACGGGGCAAAACCCAAGCGGCGGGGAGTTGCATCATGATGTTTCAAGCGACACTGGATTCGGTAGCCTTCCAGCTTTCCGATGCCAAGGAAACCACCAGGTTTGCGATCCAGCAGCTGTCGCAGATCACCGGGTTGACTTGGAGATCTGAGGCTGGACGGGCGTTCGCTGGGCAGGTTGAGGAGCTCAACGGAAGGCTGAAGGTCCTTGCCGGGGTGCTGGTGGACGCCGAAGCGTATTTGGCGGTGGCCACAAATGAAATTCGTGCCCTTGAAGCCCAGATCAATGAACAGCGGATGGCTTCCTGACCATGGGGTATGACGTCAATTACAACGCCGTGGATTACGCGGACTCACGAGCCATCGTGGTGGCTGTTTACGCTCGGCTGCAAGAGATGGCCGCGGACCTGATACGTGCGGCACAGCACACGGCGCGGTGCGAGGACGAACTCAACGTGCAGTGCAGTATCGCGGGCATCGGAGCTCGCGGCTACAACCTGGCGGTACTCGCCGAGCATTTACGGGTGGCCTACCAGCACACCACCGAGGCGGTGATTGCTGCGCGGCGGCTGAACGAGCGGGTCAGCGCGGCTATCGAAAACTATGAGTCGGCCGAAGCTACGGCCCAGAAGCTGATGTTGTCGGTTACCTGGTTGCAGACGGTCGCCGATTTTTTCACTGAAACGATGAACAACGAGAGCCGGCCACCGACACAGCAGATGGAATCCCTGCTGCGCTTACTGATGCTGATCAACCCGTGGAGCATTCTCCGCCCAGAGTCCAGCACCGAGGAACTGGTGACCGAAACCAGTACAAAGCTTGGCGAAGCCCTTGGACAGGCGGACCCTGAGGGGCGCTTGGAACTTACCCGCCGGCAACCACCCGAGCAGCTGCAACTGGACGGAAGCCTGGATGACTATACAAAACTCCACCGCCTGCTTTACGACGGAGGAAGCCAGGAGCACAGCAAGTTCGTGATTGCCCAGGTGGAGCCGCGCACGTACGTGGTGGTGATTCCCGGGACACAAGATGGCTTCGGGGGACCAAACCCCTTCGATTCCATGGGGATTGTGGATGGTTTTGGCCGGCAGTCTGAGAACTATGCCGAACCGATTGCCGAAGCCTTGGAGTATTCCGGGGCTGGCCCCGGCGACGAGGTCATCTTGACCGGATACTCGCAAGGTGGAATCCATGTGACGAACCTTTTGAACAACACGTTGCTGCGCAAAAAATTCACCCTGACTCGGGTGCTGACCCTCGGTTCGCCCATTGGCGGGATTCCAGTGCCGCCGGAGATCAAAACGCTGTCACTGGAAGATGCCAAAGACATGGTTCCCGGAACCGACGGACGGCCGAACCGTACCTCGCCACGACAGATGACGGTGACCTTCGACGGACCCCGCGAGGAAATCAAAAACTCATTGCCCCAAGACGGAGTCTTCGGCCCTCCCCATTCACTGACAAACTACGAAGATCACCTGAGGGAGTTGCAAGAGAATCCAGCACCAGAGGTGCGCAAGCAGTTGGAGATGTTTTTACTGCCGCCGGGGCCACTGGTATTCCGCCGTTTTACCCTGCAACGAAAACCTGCCGAGACAAAAAACAAACCGCGCGACGAAAAGCCGCACGGCACCAAGAAACGACCGGAGCCGTTGGATCACCTGATTGCCCCGCCACACTAGGTGACAGGGCTACCCAGGAGGCTAGCGACGGTCGCTGCTGACAAATAAACCCAGGACCGCGGAGACGATGGAGATGATGATGGTTCCCATGATTGCGTCCCACCAGAACTTGTCGATGATCAGCTCCGCGGGAATGAACTGGGTAATCCATCCGGTCAGGGCCAGCATCAGGGCGTTCACCACGATGGTGAACAATCCCAACGTGAGGCAGGTAATCGGAAGGGAGAGGATCTGGATGATTGGGCGGACCAAAGCATTAACTAGACCGAAAATCAGCCCGACAATCAGGTAGGACATCACCAGGCCTAGGGTGTCGTCGCCAACGGCGTCAATGTGGATTCCGGGCACAATCCAGACGGCAACGGCAAGGGCCAGCGCATTAACGATGACTCGAATCAAGAAACTCATGAGAAAACTGTCGCACACAAAGCTGAGTCGCAGATGAAAACATAATCACCTTTCCCCACATCCGGGGACTACGCTGGGGTTTATGACTGAGAATTCTGTGCCCCAAGACCAGGTGCAGCCGCGATCCATCGTTGCCCGCCTGCCCAAGTACGCCGCCGGAAAACCACCGGTACAGATTCAGGGACTGAGCTCGTTCAAGCTGTCCTCCAATGAGATTCCTTTTGGTCCGTTGCCACAGGTACGCCAAGCTGTGGTCGAGCAGGACGCGTTGAACCGCTACCCAGACCCGTTGAGCACCGAACTGCGGGTGGCCCTCGGTGAATATCTGGACGTTCCAGCTGATGACATCGTCACCGGTGCAGGTTCGCTGGGTGCCTTGGTGCAGATCCTGAACACCTATGCAGGCCAGAACGAAGACGGAATTCAGGACGAGGTCATTTTTGCATGGCGTTCCTTCGAGGCCTACCCGATTCTGGTGCAGACCGCTGGCGCGCTTCCGGTCCAGGTTCCGGTGCTTGCCGATGGCCGCCACGACCTGGAAGCCATGATCGAGGCGATCAACGAAAACACTTCGGTGATTTTGCTGTGCACCCCGAACAACCCGACCGGTCCGATTCTCACCCAGGCCGAGGTTGATGATTTCATCGCCCGGGTTCCGCGTAACGTGTTGATCGTGTTGGACGAGGCCTATATCGAGTTTGTCCGCGACCCGCAGTCCGTGGACGGAGTGAAAACCTACAAGGCTCATTCGAACGTGATTCTGCTACGCACCTTCTCCAAGGCGCATGGTTTGGCCAACCTCCGGGTGGGGTACTCGGTGTCTCATCCCGAGATCACCAGCAACCTGCGGGTGATCGCCACTCCGTTTGCGGTGTCTTCCGTCGCTCAAGACGCGGCGATTGCCTCTTTGAAGCATATTGATGCGGTGTATGAGCGAGTTGATTCTTTGGTTGCCGAACGCGAACGAGTGGTGGCGGCCCTGCGCCAGCAAGGGTGGGTCTTCCCACAAACGCAGGCGAATTTCGTCTGGCTTCCCCTGGGGAAAAACACGGCCGCATTTGTTGAACGCGCCGAAGCCCAAGCGTTGTCGGTGCGTGGATTCGCCGGTGAAGGGGTGCGGATCTCCATCGCAGAGGCAGAAGCAAATAATCGTTTTATCGAGTTGTGTGCACAGTCTCTCGATTTGGCGCAGAGCTAAGAGACAGTGTTTTCTCGCGTTTTTACAGGCAAATCCTATAGGCTTGGATATTAGACAAGCCGCTATATGTCCCATGCGGAATGTATTCCGTGTGGGACATATTTATGACCGGAGGAAGATTTATGACGCCTGCTGTGACCGAAGTCGGGCCGAAGGATCCGGTGCAGATCCTGACCCCCGAGGGCCAACGCCTGCCCCATGAAATCTATGACGCCTACCTGGGTGACGTGGATGAGGACATGCTGCGTGGTTTCTATCGTGACATGGCGCTGACCCGCCGGTTCGACCAGGAGGCCACCGCGTTGCAGCGCCAGGGGCAGTTGTGCCTTTGGGTTCCGCTGCGCGGCCAGGAAGCGGCGCAAATCGGTTCGGGTCGCGCCACCCGTCCCAGCGACTACATCTTCCCGACCTATCGTGAACACGGGGTTGCGTTAACCCGCAACGTATCGTTCTCCGAGATGTTGCGCCTGTTCCGCGGCATCTCCGGCGGCGGTTGGGACCCACGGGAGAACAACTTCCACATGTACACCATGGTGCTCGCCGCTCAGCTGCCGCATGCCGCCGGTTACGGCATGGCGCTGAACATGGAACAGCACGGGTGGGACGAACAGAAACTTGCTGAACAGGGCAACGCGGTAGTCGCCTACTTCGGCGACGGTTCCTCCACCGAGGGCGAAGCCCACGAATCCATGGTGTTCGCCAATTCCTTCAACGCCCCCGTGGTCTACTTCTGCCAGAACAACCAGTGGGCCATTTCCGTGCCTTTCGAGGTGCAGTCAAAGGTGCCTTTGGTTGAGCGTGCCGCCGGTTACGGCATGCCAGGCATCAGGGTGGACGGCAACGACGTGTTGGCCGTGTTGGCCGTGACCCGGTGGGCGTTGGAACACGCGCGCAGCGGCAAGGGCCCGGTATTTATCGAGGCAGATACCTATCGGCTCGGTGCGCACACCACCGCCGATGATCCGACCAAATACCGAATGAGCGAAGAAGAAGCCCAGTGGGCTCCGCGCGATCCGTTGCTTCGTCTCGAAGCGTACCTGCGCGAAAACGACATCGTGGATGACGCATTTTTTGAGCAGCTGGCCAAGGACGCGGATCAGATGGCCAACACGGTCCGTGAAGATGCCATGGCCTTCCCGGTGCCACCGCTAGCCAAGTCCTTCGAGCAGGTGTACGCCGAAGCCCACCCGCTGATCCAGGAAGAACTCGCCTGGCACCTGCAGTATGAGGCAGGATTCGCAGATTCCGGAGAAAACCTATGAGCACCATGACACTGGCCAAAGCCATCACCGCCGGCCTGGACAAGGTGCTGGCTTCTAATGACAAATCCCTGCTGATGGGTGAAGACATCGGCAAGCTCGGCGGGGTGTACCGGGTGACCGACGGCCTTCAAACCAAGTACGGTGCGCACCGCGTGATTGATTCGCCGCTGGGTGAAGCCGGCATCGTGGGCACCGCGGTGGGTATGGCCCTGCGCGGGTTCTCGCCGCTGGTGGAGATCCAGTTCGACGGATTTGTGTTCCCTGCCTTCAGCCAGATCACCACGCAGCTGGCCAAGATGCACTCGCGCTCCGAAGGTCGGCTGACCGTCCCGGTAGTCATCCGCATCCCGTACGGCGGCGGCATCGGTTCCATTGAGCACCACTCGGAATCACCCGAGGCGCTGTTCGCCCACACCGCCGGGCTGCGCATCATCACCCCGTCCAACGCCAATGACGCGTACTGGATGATCCAGCAGGCAGCCGCTTGCCAGGATCCGGTGATCTACTTTGAACCCAAGCGCCGCTACTGGCTCAAGGGCGAGGTGGACACCGAAACCCCGGCCTTGGACGCCTTCAAGGCGCAGGTGGTGCGCGGCGGTGAAGACGCCACAATTGTTGCCTACGGCCCACTGGTTCCCGTGGCGCTGGCCGCCGCGGAGGCCGCCCGCGAGGACGGGCGATCCGTTGAGGTAATCGACCTGCGCTCGCTCTCACCCATTGATTTTGACACCATCACCGAATCGGTCCAGAAGACCGGGCGGCTGATTGTCACCCATGAGGCTCCGACCTTCGGCGGCCTGGGCGGGGAGATCGCCGCACGGATCACCGAACGTGCATTCCTTTCCCTGGAAGCACCGGTGCTGCGTGTGGGCGGATTCCACATGCCGTATCCGATCTCCAAGGTTGAATCGCAGTACCTGCCAGACATCGACAAGCTGCTCGAAGCGCTCGACCGTTCCTTCGCCTACTAGGAGTCGAATATGACCGTTTTTAACCTGCCCGATGTGGGCGAAGGATTAACCGAAGCCGATATTGCCTCCTGGAAGGTCGCCGTGGGCGACACCGTTGAGGTCAACCAGGTGTTTGTGGAAATTGAAACCGCTAAGTCCTTGGTTGAATTGCCTAGCCCCTTCGCCGGGGTGGTCACCGCGTTGCATGCCACCGAGGGCGAAACCGTGCTGGTGGACCATCCGCTGATCACCATCGATCAGGAAGGCAACAAACCAGCACCCACCGGCACCCCGGAGCCAGCCGAGGCCTTGGCGACCGCGGCCCCCGTGGCCAGCGAGGAGCCTGGCCCGCTGGTAGGCTCCGGCCCCACCGCGGACTCCTCGGTGCGCCGCGAGCGGACCAACCGGCCGACCCCGTCGGCGGCGCCTGCTCGTCCGGCCGTGCGCGCTTCGGCCATTGCGGACACCATTTCCCGCCGCGCCGCCTCCTTGGGCAGCGCGGTGACCCGCGAGGTTGACCGCGCCAAGCCGGCCATGGCCAACTTTGTCGACCGGGTCTTGGCTAAACCTCCGGTGCGGCGCCTGGCCAAGGAACTGGGAATCGACATCAATGATGTGGTCGGCACCGGCACCCAGGGCGAAATCACCCGCGAGGATGTCAACAGCTACCAAGCCCAGCGCGAAGCCGAGCACGCGGCGGCGCCAACCTACTGGGCCCACGGCCAGCTGGCCGATGCCCGGGTGGATCGCACCGCGGTCCGCGGGGTACGCAAAGCCACCGCCAAGGCCATGGTGGACTCCGCGTTCACAGCCCCGCACGTCTCCATTTTTGTCGACGTGGATGCCAGCCGCACCATGGAGTACGTGCAGCGGCTGAAGAAGTCCCGTGACTTCGAAGGCATCAAGGTCTCCCCGCTGCTGGTGCTGGCGCGCGCCGTGATCTGGGCCGCCGCCCGCAACCCAAGCGTGAACGCCAGCTGGGTGGAAACCCCGCAAGGTGCGGAGATCCACCAGAAACGCTTCATGAACCTGGGTATCGCCGCGGCCACCCCGCGCGGTCTGCTGGTGCCGAACATCAAGGACGCCCAGAACCTGAACATGAAGGAACTGGCCATCGCCCTGAACGAGCTGGCCACCACGGCCCGGGCCGGGAAAACCTCCCCGGAGGATATGCGTGGCGGAACGTTATCGATCACCAACATCGGTGTGTTGGGGATTGATACCGGAACCCCGATCATCAACCCGGGGGAGGTGGCGATTGTAGCCTTCGGCACGATCCGCCAAAAACCGTGGGTTGTCGACGGCGAGGTAGTTCCACGCTGGATTACCACCCTGGGCGGTTCCTTCGACCACCGCGTGGTGGATGGGGACTTGTCGGCGCGCTTCATGGCTGACGTCGCCTCGATCCTTCAGGAGCCTGCAATGCTGCTCGACTAATTGCGTGATCACAAGGCACCCGCCGACAGGCGGGTGCCTTGTCCAATTGGCGAGTGTCCCATTCAAGGGCCACCGGCCGAGATTCTCAGTGGATTTCGCCCCCCCAGCTTGGCGGGCGCCGACAACGGCCGGGTGGCACGGCAACACCGGCCATTAGTCAAACACCTGTAGAATAAGGGATATGACCCGACCGCTGCCACGGGGGAGGGCGCTGGTCGCAGGCCTGCTGCTCATCCTGTTCACCTGCCTCATTGCCCCGAATACCGCCATCGCCGCGACCCCCGCGCCTTCTGACGGGCCGGTTTATCCGGAAGCGACCGAGCCGAGTGCCGAAGACGATGAAGGCAGCGTTTTGCTGCCGACCATTTCGGCGCAGGAAGGCAATACCTACCTTGCGGTCACCGAGGCGGCGCAACCATTGGTTGATAATCAGGCGATCCTCGACGCGGTGCGCGAGGCAATGGGCGAAAGCAACGCGAAGCTGCTGATCGGCGTGGATAAAAAACCCAACAGCCTCAAAGGCGCTGGGCAATTGGTGCGCGGCATGCTGCTTTTCAGCGACACCTCCTATCTGGCCCTGGCCGATGACTGGCTGGAGAACGGAAAAACCCTGGGGTACGTGGCCGATGGCTGGATTGTCATCGGGGTGATGCTGCCCGAAGAAACCGGGGGAACGGTAGAAGTCGCGGTAGACGCAGGCCGGGACGTTAAGGGAAATCGTGAGCAGCTGGTTTCCTCCGGGGTGATCGCTTTTGCCGCGGGAGACTATACCGAGGGGATCAATCAGGTGGCGCTCACAGCGCTGGATGATTTGGAAGCACCCGCCGACCGCACCTGGATGATGTACACCGCGCTGGGTGTGCTGGGTGCGCTGATCCTTGCCGTGGCGGTTCGCGCGGTGAGCCTGAGCCTACGCCGCAAGGCAACCGCGGCGGCACAGCACCGCCAGAAACGTGCATCCGAACTGTCGCACGAACTAGCCGATTCGCTCAAGTCCCTGCGCATCATGACCCTGGCCGAGCCGGTTGGCCAGCTGGCGGAGCAGGCGCGCGGCGCACTTGGCGATGCAATTACAAGTTATCTCCAAACCGTTCAGGAACCAGACTCCACCAGCCCGACAGCGAGCGCTGGTGCACAGCCTGAGGTGAGTGGCGCGCAGCTTGAACGACTTGAGCGAAACACCGAACAGGCCCAACTGCTGACCCGAGGGTTGAAAGAATTCAATTCGCTGGGAAATCTTCGTGGTGAGCTTCCCCGGCTGATTTCTGCGCACCGGAAGAAACTCAACGAGGTAGCCGGATTGCTTGAAATTCCCGGAGCCGGAGAACTTGCTTGTGAACCAGAACTGCGCCGCATATTGGTGGTTCACACCTTGGCATTGGAGAAAGCAGGACCTGAAGACCTGGATGAGCTCTGGAAACTGTGGCGCGAACTGCATGAGGTCACCCACCGAGCGCTGCAACAGGCAGCCGCTGCCCGGGTGAAGGTCCCAGCGCAGCTGCGGGAATCACTGAATGCCGCGGCGGATACCGACGTGTTCGCTCAGATTGAAGCCGCATTGGCCGCGCCAACCGGGGTTCGGGCATGATGCGCCGCCCGTATTCCTGGGCAGCCTGGGCGGCGTTGCTGATGGCGTTGCTGACCACGCTCGTTGCCTGGCGCGCCTGGGTCGCATTGGATGTTAACGCCCCAAGCTATCCGGTGGAGCTGGTGGTCCAGGGGGATATTGGCTACGGCATTACCCAAGAGTCTGTTGAGGCGCGGTTGGCACAAGACCAGGTGACCGCCAGGGTGCCGCTGACCGTGGTGCTGACCGACCGCTATCTGAGCGGGGATGAAACCCTGCGTGGACAGGTTCCGCAGAATACCGTCATCACCAGCAGCCAGCTCGATAACCTGGAGCGGGTTGAGGCTGGTCGCTCACCGCAGGAACGGTTTAACGGCACCGCGTTCTCCCGCGCCTTGGCCGGGTCGGACGAGGATTTCACCGATCTGAGATTTGAGCTGGATGCGGCATTCCACGCGAACCTTTCGGTGGGCCACGGGCCGGCGGCCGCCGAACAGCTGGTGCGCGGTGCCGCGCAACTTCTTCCAGCAGACGGTACCCGTTCACCGGTTTTCTGGTTGGGCGCGGTAGGACTGTGCGCCATGCTCACCACGGTCTTCCTGAGTATTGCCCTGCGTCTTCGGACCAGCTTCTCCCGCAGGGAGCGGCGGTTCACCGCGGCCGGCCGTCGCCTGGCGCGAGTGGTCCTTGACCTTGAAGCATTGGAGGCGAGTTTCGCCACCACACCGAAGGCATTGCGTCCGTCCGAGTTTTCGCGTAGCTGGAACCGGTTGCAGACCGGCTCCCTGTATGCCGCCCGCCTTCAAGAACCGCTGCGCACGGCCCTAGATGCACGCCAAAGCGCACTCAGTCCCGCTACCGGTGTGAAACTTCAAGAATTTGAAGCCAAGACCCTTGAACTGACGGCGTTGGCTGATGCGTTGTTCGCCACGGGAACGGCGCTGAGTTTCAAGGCCGATTCAACCCTGGATCGGCTCAACCGTCCCATCTACGACTCGGCGACCTCGCTGCTGTTGCGGCTTCAAAACGCCCCGGGTGAGCTCGTCGCGCCCACGCTGGCTGAACAACTGCGCGAACAGCTGGGAATCCTGCTGGATAGCGCCAACCACCCGGACTCGCAACAAGCCATCAAAACCTGGGTGCATGCCGAACATGCGGTGGCGGCTACCGTCCGCCGGATTTGCGCGGGGCTGCGCCGGTTCCCGCAAGCCGGGGCGCCCGACGCGCCCCAGGTTCCAGACGAGCATCTGAGGCTGCGCGAAAACCTTGGTGTTAAAACCGCCAAAAACAAAACAGCCCTGTACGAGCTGTTCCGCGCCAACACCATGGCCCGCGCGATTCTTGGAAATACCTTGGACAGCGACACCCTGGGGCAAGATGCCTCCGCTGAATCAGCCTCGGGTATTCGTGCGCTGGAACAAAAGAAACCGACGGTCCGCACCGTGCTCGCCCAGCGGGCCCAACTGGTGGTGCTGGTTGCCAGCCTGGCGGTGTTGCTCGTTGCGAGCTTGATTGCCGCTGGGGTAATCACCGCGCACTACACCGACCGTCCCACCCGCAGTTACGACGGTTCGGGCCAGGGCATGACGCTGGAACTGGATGATCCTGCCGGGCTCATCAGTGAGGAAGATATCCGCCGGTACATGCACGCGGATTTCACCACGGATCAGCACCTGATCGTGGCGGTCAGGGATGCCGAGACGTATCTGGAATTTGTGGAAAATGAGGGTAGCGAATACCGCGACTCCACCGCCCAGAGTGTGCGTTCAACGATGTGGCGTATCAAGGATGAATTCGGGGATCTCATGGTGGATGGCGAACTGCCTGCCGGCCAGGCGATCATCCCGCTGATGATCACCAATGAGGGCAAGGGAATCGTGCCGGGCATCATCACCGGCGAGGTGTTGACCGGGTTCCAACGGCCCGACGGGGGCTGGCGATACGGGTCGATTTTTGAATCCGAGAATCCGACCATTGAGGTCGCCAACGCCGCCGAAGATTATGTTCAAACGTTGGCCCGCAACTCCTATGTGGAACAGGATTTCAGCACCGCGACACTCTTCTGGATCCTGACCGGTCTGATCTTTTTCACGGTGCTCAACGCCGTGCAGGCGCTCATCTTCCTGCTGGGTGCGACCACCCGAGTTTCACGTTTGGGACGCGGGGCTGCCCAGCTGGCCAAGGCAAAACGCCGCCTCGAAGGGCTTGCCTTGGGGCTGGACGACTCACAGCTTAATGCCGTGGCTGTGCTGGGTGCCCGCGGCTCGCGCAGCGCCGACGAAACCGGCCAACGCCTCTTCGAACGTGCGTTGGCCATGGCGTGGCGTGAGGCAGACGAACTCGAAACATTGCCACTGACCGAACGACTGCGGGCAGATTATGCGGCGCGTGCGGCACAACTTGAACGCCTTGCCGCCCTGTTGGAGCAGCGGGACACCGATGTTGCGCACCGGGCGTTGGAATTGGTCCGGGCTACCCGTGGCTAGGCTGTTCATTGCTCGACCGTGCCTGCGTCATCTGCACCGACTGCGGGCCGTGAACGACACGTGGACTAACCTGCCCGCGTGGCCAGGACATGGCGCACGCGGGCAGGAATCATGAGTGTTACCCCAGCAATTCGGGCAGTTCGGAGGGTTCCTGCCCCAAGACGTTTTCGTCCAGGAATCCGGTGACTACCTGGTACCAGATTTTTGCGTGCTGCGGTGAAAGCACCCAATGGTTTTCATCCGGGAAGTACAAAAAGCGATGGGCGGTGCTCCCGTCGGCCTGCTGCGGCAGGCCGGATGACGAGAGCAGGTCGTACCAAAGCCGCAGGCCCTCGCCGATTGGCACCCGATAGTCCTTATCGCCGTGAATGACCAACATCGGGGTGACAATCTTGGCCACCGAATGATGTGGAGAATTCTCTTCGATCATTTCCGGACTCATCTCGCGGGTCCAATAGAAGGATGCATCGGTGGTTTTCCCGAAACCTTCCAGGGCCCACAGGCTTGCATGGGTGACGATTGCCTTAAAACGGTCGGTGTGCCCGGCAACCCAGTTGGCCATATAGCCTCCGAAGGATCCTCCCATGGCAGCGGTACGGGATTCATCGATATCCGCCCGCGCTTCTGCTGCGTCCGTGATGGCCATCAGGTCGGTGAACGGTTCAAAACCCCAGCGTCCCCATCCGCGCTGGATGAATTCCTGACCGTAGCCGGTGGATAGTGCCGGGTCCGGCAGCAGGACCGCATACCCCTGCTGCACCAACAGCCACGGGTTCCAGCGCCAGCTCCACGCGTTCCATGAATTCAGGGGACCACCATGGATCCACAAGAGCAGTGGTGCCTGGTTTTGCGCGCTGGCACCTTCGGGTAGGGCCAACCAAGCTCTAACACTCGTGCCGTCCACCTGGGTGCTGATCTGCTGCAGCGTGCCCGGCAGTTCGGGGCGCGGCGCGGGGGATTTCAGCTGGGTGACCTGTACATAGTCATCCGCCTCCAGATCACCGAGGTGAGTCAGGTCCAGGGCCACCGGTTCGGCCGGGTACTCGTAGCTTGAACGCAGGGTATAGGCAGCCCGGGAATCGGGGCTCACCAGCACGTTGTTATAGGCCCCGGAGTCCGTGAGCCGGGTGATGCGATCATTCTCCAAACGCAGGTGGAAGACCGGGGCATGGCCGTCTTCGTCTGCGACAAGGAGCAGGGAGAGATTGTTGGGGACCCAAACGATCTCGGTAGCCCAGCGATCCCAACCCACCGCAACCTGATAGGACTCCCCACTGGCTAGATGCATAATAAACAGTTCGCAGGAGGGTGCCGAGTCCGGGGTGGAACGATTCCAGCGTACGTAAGCAAGTTTGGCCGAATTGGGGCTGATCTTGCCGATGGCATATTCATATGTCTCATCGGGAGCCAGCAGCATTTCGTGTGCGCCGGTGTGCGTATCGATTCGCATCAGGCCAACGGCCTGGTCGCCGCGGCCCTCTGGAACAA
The DNA here is from genome assembly GCF_044744225.1 of Glutamicibacter sp. NPDC087344. Classification (NCBI taxonomy): domain Bacteria; kingdom Bacillati; phylum Actinomycetota; class Actinomycetes; order Micrococcales; family Micrococcaceae; genus Glutamicibacter; species Glutamicibacter sp. NPDC087344. The sequence continues at coordinate 399,775 of NZ_JBIUXY010000002.1, forward strand.
CCCACTCGGTGATCAGGAAATCGCCGTTCGGTGCAACATCAAAGGCCGCCTCGGTGAGGTTCGCGCCGATACCCGGGGTGAGATCGTTCAGTTCGCCGCGAGAACCTTCGGCGGGCAAATTCGTGGCGTAAAGATGCGGGGTGGATGGCCCGAGGTCGTGATCCCAGAAACGCACCGGATAACCGGTGTGAAGGATCGCGGAAACCTTCTTTTCCTTACGTCCCGCACGCAACTTCGATTCGTGGTCAAGATCGGTGGCGCGGCTGAGCGCTGAGGTGCGCACCACGATGGTTTGAGGGGACTTCGCGCAAGTCACCAACGATTCAATCCCGGCCGGGTGGGTGATCACGGATCGCGCCTCACCGCCCGAGGCCGGAAGGAGCCAGACCTCGGTGACCGCGTCGTCTTTCGGGGAGCGTTTAGCGGTGAAGAGCAGGTCCCCGGTTGGGGTGAAAACAGGGTTTGATTCACCGTTCTCCGAGTAGGTCAGACGCCGTGCAGGTTGCTGCCCCGCCGGGTCAATTTCCCACAGGGCGCTGGAATACTTGGTGCCGTCCTCGCTCAAGCTGTTTTGGGTTGTGACCAAACGACGCCCATCGGGGGACAGAGCCAGACCTCCAATCCGCGGGAGGGCGATGTATGAGTCCAAATCCTGAAATGAATGCTTAGAGTGTTCCACCTCACAAACTATGCCACGAATTGAACTCCGGCTCCACCGGTCGGGGAAAATTGAAACGGTTTGTGAACATGGTTGAAATATTCGACGAAAATAACGCAAGCGACTGGGTAAAACCGTAGGATGTGCGTATGAGAAAACTGAAAGCCCTGAGTGTAGGCACTGCACTGATCGCTCTAGCGCTGACCGGATGCGCTTCTTCACCGCAGCCTCAAGCCGAAACTGCTCCAGCTGAATCCGCTCCGGCCGAAAGCTCGCCGTCCACGGATAGCTCGGAGAATTCCGCGGATTCCGGTGCCTCGGAAACCGCTGGTTCGGCAGCGACTGCCCAGGGGCCGACGGTCCCGGGGTTGGCTTATGGGCGGATGCCGGAGATTCCGCTTTTTGAGATTCCCGACCTGGGGTTGATTGAGCAGTCGGTGAAGGGGGTCAGCAAGGACCTGAACAAGACCTTGGCCAGCTACCCGGGCTTGAAGGTCAGCCCCGCGCGATGCGATGACAGCGGTGTCGTGATTTCAGGCGAGGGCTCGGCGGTGCTTTACGGCGGCAGCGGTGGTGTGTTCAGTGGAACCGACCACAATGTTGTGGATGCTGGGGACGGGTCGGGAACCTACACCATTGATGGCCAGAGCGTAGTTGTCGGCGGTGATGGTTCGGGAGTTTTCAGTTCCGCAGACCTGATGGTGGTTAATTCCGGTGACGGCTCGGGCACCTATGCGGATGGAACTATCAATCTTGTGATCGACGGCGAGGGTGGTGGCACCTACTCCACGGATAAGGTCACCATCGTTAATGCCGGGGACGGCTCGGGTACCTACTCGGATGGGGTGCAGAGCATCGTTAACTCCGGGGACGGCTCGGGAACCTATTCTGGATACGGAGTGGAAATCGTCAACTATGGTGACGGTACGGGAATCGTGAACTCCGATATTGTCGACATGGAACCGCTGGATGAGGTGGCTAAACTCGGCCAGTTCCCGCCGATGGGAGCACTTGAGCCGGTGAAGGGCTGTGGCACCGTCATTTCCCTGGACTCCGGTGTGCTCTTTGACGTGGACAAATATGAGATTCGTGATGATGCGATGGAAACACTGAAGTCTGTCGCCATGGCCCTGAACGACGTCGATGCCGGCGAGGTTGAAGTCCAGGGGCATACCGACAGCGTGCGTGACGACGCGTGGAACCAGCAGCTATCAGAGGACCGGGCTGACGCTGTGGTCGACCAGCTCGAAAAACTGGGGTCCACCGCGGACTTTGACGGTGTTGGATTTGGGGAATCGCGGCCGATTGCCAGCAATGACACCGCGGCCGGCCGCCAGCTCAACCGCCGGGTGGAGATTTTTATCCCGACAACCTAAACGAGAATCGTGTGCCGCGCCCCGGGAAGCTTCGGGGTGCGGCATTGGTCTTTAAGCGGTATGTTCGCTGCGTGAATGTTGATGCGTGGCGTGAGAAATGGGTTATCGGGCAGAGCGTGGGATACGAATTTGTAGTGGCATGAAGATTTAACGAACAAGCGTACGTCTTGATTTTTGGATGGTGAAACTAGATACTGGAGTCAGACCAATTGCGTGGAAGCACCCAGAATTTCGCGTAGCCAACCATGAGAGGGAACCTGATGACAGTCCGAGAGTTTGACATCAACTTCAACACCGACATTTTTAAGGTCCATAAGGCCGCGGACCTCGAGGTGGCACCCGGGCAAACGCTGAATGCGCGACGTGTTTCCGGTGTGAGCAAGGAAAATAGCGCTGCCGACAAGATCTGGTTTGGAAAGGTCTACACCGGGCCCGGAGAAATCTCCGATCCGCATCATCACGGCGAGGCCCAAACCGGCGGTTATGTGCATAAAGGTCGCGGATTCATCCGCTACGGCGAGGGTTACAGCAACATTGTCTACATGGAGGAAGGGGACTTTGTTTTTGTTCCTCCCTATATGCCGCACATTGAGGGCAACGCAAGCAAGACCGAAGAACTGGTGTGGATGACCACCCGCACCCCGGACAACATCGTGGTGAACCTGGAGGACCAGGAGATCGCGGACATTGAGATCGACTATCGGTCATAATTTTGCAGTGGAAAGCAGCGGTAGCGCCCGGAAAGCCGGATGGTACCGCTGCTTTTGTGCCTTGTTTTGAGCTGTGCGGCACCAAATATTTGAGACTTCGCGAAGGGTATTTTGCATTGTGGGACCCGTTGCGAAGGGCGGCGAAATGCCCGCGCGTCCAGTATCCGGACGCGCGGGCATTAGCGGTTACCGCAGGTATTCAGAAGGACCTGGGCAGGCCCAAGTGTTTTTCGCCGATGTAGTTGCGAGTCATTTCATCGGTTAATGGGGCGAAGGTATAAAGGCGGGCATCGCGGAAGTATCGCTGCATCGGCAAACCCCGGAAAAATCCCCAGCCCGCCATGACACGCATTCCAGCGTCGGTTGTGGTGGTTGCCGCATCCGAGGCCGCCAGTTTGGCCATGGCTGAGAGGGTTTCATTGGGAGAATCGGCGGTATCCGCGGACTGGGTTGCCTTCTGCAGCATCAGCCGTGCGGTTTCAATCTTCAGGCTTGCGTCCACGAGTGAATGCTGCAGGGCTTGGAAGGATCCTACGGGCTGCCCGAATGCCTGACGCTGTTTTGCCCAGAGCACTGCGCAGTCCAATGCTCCGCGGGCAATACCCAGCGCAACGGCGGCACCGTTGAGCCGTTCGCCGTTCAGTGTTGCCAGTACTTGGCGGAATCCGCGGTCGACTTGTCCTAACACATTAGCCGCTGGAACTTGGACGTCTTGGAGCTGGATGTCGCACTGGGCCAACCCGCGAATGCCCATGGTGTCGATTTCCTGGGTGTGGATTCCTGAGGAACTGCGCGGAACGAGGAACATGGTGATTCCGTCGATAGCCGACCTGTCGATCTCGCTGGTCCGGGCAAGCACAATGAGGTAGTCGGCATCCATGGCACCGCCGATCCAGCGCTTTTCTCCCGTGATCGAGTAGTTGCCATCCGGCAGCAGGGTGGCCCGAGTGCTCATGGCCCGCGCAATGTCCGTTCCGCCAGCGGCTTCGCTTAGGGCAAAGGACATCTTCGCGTCCCCGGTGTGCAACGGCGCGAGGAATTCCTTTCGCTGCTCGGGGGTGCCGTAACTGTGCAGCAGCTGAACACCCATGTACTGAACCACCATGCTTACGGCAATGGAGGTTGGCCGGGCACCGAGTTCTTCAAGGACCACACTTTGCGCCGCATGGGAAGGCCCTGGCCCGTCTAGGGAAGCCCCGAGGCTGATGAGTCCAGCGCGACCTAGGTCCCGGTACATTTCCAGATCATAGGTTTCGCTTTCGTCGAATTCATTGAGGCGCTCGGGTGTGGCGATGCGGTCGAGCAGTTCCTGCACCCTGAGTCGCAACTCGGAGAGTTCTGCTGACTCATCGACGCGGTGGCGAGGTGCGGTGAGGGTTGGAATGTTGCTGCGGTGTTCCGTGCCGATGTTGTTCATGTGGTTAGTTCCGTTCGATCATGAAACTGCTGGTGAACGACATGACCTGGGTTCCGTCCTGCTTGTGCACCGCGTAATCCAGCGACCAGATCCCCACGCCGGGTTTGCTGCTTTCCCGAGCGGTGGAAACGGTGGCTTCGACGTGGATGGTGTCGCCAATGAATACGGGGGACAGGGCGCGAACATTGTCCAGTCCCAGCCAAGCCATCACATGGGAGAAATACCCGGTTTGGGTCATCAGCCCCAAGGCCAGGGACAGGGTCAGTGGCCCATGGGCGATTCGCTGACCGAACTGGGTTTGCGCGGCGTAGGTTTCATCCAGATGCAGGGAAACCAAATCTCCGGTCAGACCCGCCCAATTAACCAGGTGCGCATCGGTGATGGTCATCCCGGCGCTGACCAGTCGGTCTCCCGTCACGAGGGCATCCCAGTAGTGATCTGGCCGGCCTTTGGGCTGGGTTGAGGTGGAGATATTTCCGAGGGGTTCGGTAGCCATGAGTGTGTGCTCCTAGTTGTGGGATTCGAGTGATAACACCGAAAACTTTCTTGATTTATTCTGCCTCCATACTAGACTGACGAACGCTTGTTCGTATACTAGGGTGAGACAACAATTTATTGGAGGCATGAAATGTCTGAAGCAACCCTCACCGAATCACCGGTCAAGGAATCCACTGTCCATGAGCAGCTCGCCGAGAAATTGGCCACCGCCCGCTTGGGCGGTTCCGAGAAGAGCCGAAAGAAGATCATTGAATCCGGCAAACTGTTGGTGCGCGAGCGTCTGAGCCTGTTGTTTGATGATGAAAACTACATCGAAGACGGTCTGTTGGCACGCTATGAAGACGGACTTCCGGGCGATGCGGTCGTGATTGCCTTCGGGCGTATTGACGGGCGTGAAGTGTGCGTCATCGCCAACGACTATTCGGTGAAGGCGGGAACCTGGGGCAACCGGACGTTTGAGAAGATCACCGCGGCGCAGGACAAGGCGCTGGCCGCCGGGGTGCCCATTGTTTACCTTTTTGATTCCGCCGGTGCACGCATCGACGAACAATTTGAGTCCTTCGCCGGCCGCCATGCCTGGGGAAACATCTTCTACAACCAGGTGCAGATGTCTGGCCGGATCCCGCAGGTCTGTGCACTGTTCGGTCCCTCGCCGGCCGGATCGGCCTACGTACCGGCACTGTGCGACATGACCATCATGGTGCGCGGTCATGCGACCGCTTACCTCGGTTCACCTCGACTGGCTGAAATGGTGACCGGCGAGAAGGTGACCCTGGAAGAAATGGGCGGTGCCGAAATGCACTGCTCGGTCTCCGGCTTGGGTGATGTGCTGGTGGAGGATGACGCCGAAGCGCTGGCCGCCATCAGGGTCTGGCTTTCCTTCCTCCCCGCAAACTGGGAAACGCCTGCCCCGGTGGCGCCGGCGGTTGAACCGCGTCCAGGGCGGAGCCTGGAAGAAATTGTGCCGTTGCGCGAAGCCGAAGTATTCGACATGGAAGAGTTTGTTGAATCCCTGGTTGATGAAGGTTCGTGGTTCCCCTACAAGGAATTGTTCGCCCCGGAGATGCTCACCGGATTCGCGCGGATCAATGGCCGTCCGGTGGGTTTGGTCGGCAACCAGCCAACCCATATGGGTGGTTCGATTTTCCCTGATTCCTCGGACAAGGCGGCCCGGTTCATCTGGATCTGCAATGCCTATGGGATTCCGATTGTGTTCCTGGTGGACATTGCCGGATACATGATCGGATCAGCGGTTGAACGCCAGGGGATCATTCGCCACGGTGCCAAGATGATTTTCGCCGTCTCCGAATGCCGCGTTCCACGCATCACGGTGCTCGTGCGCAAAGCCTACGGCGGAGGCTACCTCGCCATGAGTGGTGCGCCGATGAACCCCGATGCGGTGATCGCCCTGCCCACCGCGCGTCCGGCGCTCATGGGCCCTGATGCAGCGGTCAACGGCATCTACTACAACCAGATCCACGCCATTGCCGACCCGGAGGAACGACGCCAGTTCATCATGGAAAAGCACAACGAATACGCCGAGGGGATCGACGTATTCAAGATTGCCAACGCCAATGCCGTTGAGGCGGTTGTTCCGGCCAATGATCTGCGTGATGACCTGACCAGGCGGCTTGGCTTGTACTCCAAGCGCAAAAACGTCCCAGTTGAACGTCGCCAGGCAGTCACGCCGGCCTAACCCCAAGGAGCGAAGCCATGATCAAAGTAGTGGCAGTGATTCAGGCCAAAACCGAGTTGTCCCGTGATGAATTTCTTCATCTGTGGAACGTGGAGCATCCCGACTACGTGCGCAAACTTCCCGGTATCCGTCGATACCGGCAGAACCCGGCCATTGAACACCGCAAGGGCTGGCCCTTTAGCGGGATGGCTGAGCTGTGGTTTGATTCGGTGGCCGATGTGCGCACCGCCTACGCGGGTGACGAAGCAAAACTGCTTTTCGCGCATGAGGACCTTTTCCTCGATTCGGTTCAGTGGTTCCTGGCGGATGAACGGGAAATCTCACTAGACGAAGTCCAGTCCTAACCCGAAGCCGGTGCATTGATCCAATCAGTGCGCCGGCTTCTGCGGTTGGTTATCATGGGTGAACTATCCGGCCAGCTCCTCAAGGCCGCCGGAGTCAGGAGGCTACAACATGGGCATGGTTCAGGCACCGGAACTGAGCGCTGGAAGTGTCAGCAAACATTCGATGGACGAGTGGCTTGCCGCCGTGGGCGATGTCCATACACGGCTGACTTTTCGCAACGAAAGCACCCGGAAATTCTCGGCTAGCATGTCCACCTCAAACGTCGGATCGCTGAAGGCCTGCAGCTTCCGCGGCACCGCGTTAACCGCCGCTCGGACGCGGCGAGACATAGCCAGCGGCGCTGAAGGCAACACCATCATGATTTGGCAGTTCCGGGGCAACAGCATTACGACACAACGCAGTCGAGAATCCGTGCTGACGCCAGGCACGATAGCCTTCCTGGATCTTGACACCCCCTACGAGGTGAAGTGTTCGGATGAATTCGGTCAACTGGTCATTCACGTTTCAACCGATACCCTGAATGATCGGCTGAGATCGCAAGGGGTGCGCCATGATTTCCGCGGCCTAACCCTGGATGGGGGACCGTTGGTCGCCCCGTGGCTTGCCTTCATCGGCACCGCCTTTTCACAGGCGCAATTCGCTTCTGGTTCAATGATGGAGCAAATGCAAGACCCTGTCCTTAGCGCTATGACCTCCTTGGTCGCTATGGCGGCAGGGCAACGCGGAGAACCATCAACCTGGGACGGGCTGCTGGCCTCGGTGCGCAAGGTGGTGGCAGAAGAATACTGGCGAGCCGACTTCACGGCCGAGTATTTGGCCGGCCGGCTGCACTTGTCGCGCCGAACACTTTTCAGGGCTTTGGAAGAAGGGCAAGTTTCCTTGGCCGGGCTACTTCATGAAACCCGGATGGAAGCAGCCGCCACAATGCTGCGCAATAAAGCGTGCTCACTGACCATCGAGGCCGTGGGTTCTGCGGTCGGGTATCAGTCGGCCTCGACCTTCCACATTCGCTTCAGGGACCGCTACGGGGTGTCGCCCGGGTCCTTCAGGCGGCAGTGCATGGCAAGTGGCACCGATCCGAAGCGCAGCTGACACTGGATCAAACCCGGGGCGTCATTCCTGGTTCTAACGTGTAAGTGGAGATCAAAGGTGATCCGCATCACGAGAACGAGGAGTGTGCGATGAAGGCACTTGTACTAACCGGGTTTCAGGAAAAGCTTGAAGTACTGGACATGCCGGACCCAACATTGAAGTCCCAGCGGGATGTCATTGTGCGGGTCGAGGCCAACGGCATCTGCCGTAGCGACTGGCACCTGTGGATGGGTGACTGGGACTGGATTGGGCTCAAGCTGGAGCTTCCGCACATCATGGGGCATGAGTTCGCCGGTGTAGTGGAAGCGGTAGGCAGCGAAGTCAGCCGATACCGGGTTGGCGACCGGGTGCTGGTGCCGCATGCCCACGGCGACGGGACCTGCGAATATTGCCTCAACGGGCAGCAAAACGTTTGCGAGCATGTGAGTTTTGCCGGGACCAACTATTGGGGCGGGTATGGCCGTTACGTGGCGGTTCCCGACGGCGACCGCAACCTGATCCGCCTGCCGGAGAGTGTCGATTTTGATTCCGCCGCCGGCCTGGGATGCCGATTTATGACCGCGTTCCACGGGGTAGTGGATCAGGTGGCGGTGCGACCGGGCGAATGGGTCTCGGTTCACGGCTGCGGCGGCGTGGGCCTGTCGGCCATCCATATCGCGGCGGCCTCCGGCGCGCACGTGATTGCGGTTGACATCAATGAGGACGCGCTGGCCCTGGCTCGAAGCCTCGGCGCGGTCGCAACGATCAACGCCAAAAGCGGGGATGTCCCCGCGCAGATCCGCGAACTGACCGGTGGCGGCGTGCATGTCTCGGTAGATGCCCTGGGGATCGCGGCAACCTGCCAGGCTGCCGTGAATTCCCTGCGCAAACGCGGCCGCATGCTCCAGGTGGGGATGACCTCGAACGCCGAAGCAGGAATGATTGCCTTGCCCATCGACAACATCGTGCTGCAGGAGCTGCGCATCATCGGCTCGGCCAACATGCCGGTGGGGCGTTACCCGGACATGATGCGCATGGTTGAAAACGATGTGCTGCGCCCGGGAGACCTGATTACCCGTCGGGTGGGGCTGGATGAGGCTGGCGACGTACTGAGCACCATGGGTGAGTACCGGGGAACCGGCGTCTCCGTACTCAACCGTTGGTAAACAAAGAAAGGACAAAAACCATGAGCACCCAAACAACCGACACCCACAGCCCCTCGGGAAGCGACTCCCCGGAGCTGATTGACATCCGCAATGAAGCCACCGGCGCCGTGGTGGGAAGCGTGCGCGCCGGAACCGCGCAAGATGTGCAGCACGCGACGAAACGAGGCCGCGCCGGAGCGCAGCAATGGGCGCAGGTCCCGGCTCACCGGCGCAGCGAGATTCTGCTGAAATTTGTGGAACTCGCACGCTCCCAGTCCGACGAGCTGGCAGTGCTGTTGGCCGCCGAAAGCGGCAAGATCCTTGCCCATTCACGCAACGAGCTGGAAACGGCGCTGCGCATCTTTACCGGATACGCCGAAGAAACCAAACGCCTTTTTGGTGAAGCAATCCCGCTGGACGTGCAGCCGGGCCTGGAAGGAGACCTGCTGGTCACCCGGCGTGAACCGCTGGGCGTGGTGGCCGCGGTGCTCGCCTTCAACTTCCCGGTCGAACTCTACGCCCAGAAGGTGGGTGCAGCGCTGGCCGGCGGAAACGCGGTGATCGTGAAGCCACCGGAGGACGACTCGCTGACCTGCGTTCGTTTGACCGAGCTGCTGCATCAGGCAGGTGTTCCCGAAGATTCGCTGCAGGTGCTCACCGGATACGGCGCCCAGGTCGGCGCGCCGCTGACCAGCAGCACCCTGATCGACGCCATCAGCTTCACCGGCTCCAGCGCGGTGGGCACCACCATTGCTGAAACCGCGGCCCGCAACGGGATTCGCGCATTCCTGGAGCTCAGTGGCAATGACGCATTTATTGTGTGCGAGGATGCGGATGTGGACCTTGCGGTCTCCCATGCCGTGATGGGAAGGCTGTATGGAAACGGCCAGGTCTGCGTGGCGACCAAACGCATCATGGTTGCCGAAGCCGTGTACGAGAAGTTCCTTGCGAAGCTGCTGAAGGAAGTTGGCGGCAAAAAACTCGGCGATCCAACCGATCCGGACACCGAAATCGGTCCGCTGATCAACGAGCGCGCCGCACGCAAAGTGGAAGCGCAGGTACAGCAGGCCATTTCCGAAGGTGCGGTACTGCGCCTGGGCGGCACCCGCGACGGGGCATTTTTCGAGCCAACGGTCCTGGAGATCAACACGCAGGTGGGTATCGCCACGGATGATGAGATCTTCGGCCCGGTGTTCTCGGTGCTGAAGTTCGCCACCGTTCAGGACGCAGTGAAACTCGCCAACGATTCCGCCTACGGACTTGGGGGTGCGGTGTTCAGCCGCGACTTCACCCAGGCCTTTGCCGTGGCCGCGGCCATGCAGACCGGCATGGTCTCAATCAACGGCGGCAACTGCTACCGCCCGGACCTGAGCGCCTTCGGCGGTTACAAAAAGAGCGGTATCGGCCGTGAAGGATTCCATTACACCCTGGAGGAAATGACGCAGCTGAAAAGCATCGTGATGCGAGGCATCCTGCCCATCGGATAGCCAGCAGGCGTCAAGGCCCAGCGGTGCCGCGGGAGATCAAACGATCTCTTGCGGCACCGCTTTGTTATGGGGAAAGAAGGGGACTTGAACTCTGGCACTGGCTCAAAGAATTGCTGGCACTGTGCCGAAGAATTGGCCTGAAGCGCACACCTAATCTGAACAAGACACGATGGTGACCTGAGTCACGTAATGGCTGTTGATCAGGAAAAAACTCGACTTCACGGAGGATGACGTGGTTCAAGGTACACAATTGGCAGGCAAACGGGTGCTGGTGACCGGCGGCGAAAGCGGGATTGGCCGCGCAGCCGTCCAGCTGTTCACCCAGCACGGGGCTCGGGTGCATGTCATCGGATTGAACGCCGAGCTGCTCACCACCTTGGTCCAAGAACTGGGCGAGGCTGCCATCAGCGCGGCCCGAGCCGATGTCACCGATGAGGCTGCGCTCGCCGAAGCCATTACCCTGGGCGTCGAGCGTTGGGGTGGATACGATTTTGTGTTCGCCAATGCCGGGATCGGCTGCAAGGTTGCAGACATCACCGAGCGCGACTCCCAAGAGTTTCAAAAGGTCCTGAACGTGCACGTGGTGGGGGCTTTCCACACACTCAAGCATGCATCCCCGGTGGTGGCGGACGGCGGCAGCATCGTGTTGACCTCCTCAACGGCCGGGCTGGCCGGGTACGCGCAGACGGCCCCCTACGTGGCGGCAAAACACGCGCAGATAGGACTTATGCGCACCGCCTATCAAGAACTGGCCCCACGCCGCATCCGGGTCAACACATTGAATCCGGGACCAACACAAACCGCGCTGCAGGATGACATTGCGGTGCAGGCCACCGGAGCAGCTGATGCGTCCGCAGCCGCAGTAAAAATTGCCGAAGACATTCCGTTGGGACGTTACAACACCCCTCTGGAAGTCGCCCAGGCAGCGCTGTTTCTCGGATCGGATGCTTCCAGTGCCATCACCGGGACAACCCTGGTGGTTGACGGCGGATTCCTCGGCTGAGTTTTGACACAGAATTACCCTCAAACATTTACGGCATCGTCCGTTATTCAAAGGAGAATACCCATGAACACTCGCAAAATTGCACCCCTGGTTGCCAGTATGGCGGCCCTGGCACTGTTCGCTACAGGATGCGCCAGCACCAGCTCTGACCCAGGTACCTCCGCGCAGGGAGCTGAGCTCAATGGCACAAGCGAGTACGGCACCGGGAACATGGCCGACTTCTGCCCCAAGGAACCAATGAAGGTTGCATATGCCAAGGGCAGCAACAATTCCTGGACCACCATCACCCTGGCGGAAATGCGTGATGAGGCCGCTAAATGCGACACCATCACCGAGGTGATCTTCACCGACGCCCAGGGAAATCAGCAGCAAGCCATTAGCGACATCAATTCCCTAGTGGCCCAGGGGGTCAAAGCCATCGTGGTCCAGCCGGAGTTCGGTCAGGCGCAGATTCCGGCCCTGCGCGCAGCACACGACGCAGATATTGGGGTTGCCACGTTGATCTCCAGCGCCGGTGGAGTGGTAGGAGAGGACTACGACGCCGAAATTCTGGAGGACACCGACGCCTCGGGCCGCGACTGGGTCAAATGGTTGGATGCGACGATCGGCGAGGGAAGTGTCGCTTTCCTCGGCGGCGTTCCGGGGGCCGCCTCCAGCGCACAGTTTTTCGACGGTGTGAAGAAGGCGCTGGCGGACTACCCGAAGCTGAAACTGGTCTCTGACTCTGTCATCGATACCAATTGGGACGCGGGACAGAAGAAGCGTGTGGTGTCTGGCCTGTTGGCCCAGCACGGCCGGATTGACGCGTTTATCACCGACTACGGCCTGACCGACACCGGGGTCATCGACGCCTACAAGGAGGCAGGCTTGGAGCTGCCGGCCATTGCCACCAATGCCAGCGGCAACGCCAATGGCTGCCAGTGGGAAGAAGAGAACTATCCGTTTATGGGCTTGGAAGAGACGACCAGTTTTGGGCGGATCGCCTTGCGCAAGGCTGTCGCCGCCGCAGAAGGAATCGAGAATCCAGAACCCGCAGTGGTCCAGATGCCGACCATCATTGACACAACCAACGGCAAAAACCCGCGCTGCGATAAGAGCCTGCCAGCGGACGTCGACCTCTCTTCAACGCTGAGCACCGAGAAGCTGAAGGAACTGTTCCAGTGAGCACCACCCAACCACTTCACGCAGGGGGAATGACCGACACCCGGCACACCGTGCTGCAGGCACAAAAAATCACTAAGACCTATCCCGGGGTTACCGCCTTGGACCAGGTTGACCTGGAAGTTCTTAGCGGTGAAGTCCACGGAATTGTCGGCGAAAACGGTGCCGGAAAGTCCACCTTGATGGGTGTTGTCTCCGGGGCGGTGCAGCCTGATGAAGGGCGGGTTCTCCTCGCCGGTGAGACCCTGAGTGCAGCGGACCCGCTACAGGCCCGAGAACTCGGGCTGGCGATGGTTCGCCAAGAGCCGGCATTGCTGCCCGACCTCAGCATCGCCGAGAACCTGTATCTCGGCACGCCGCAACGGATGCGACCGAAGATCTCTGACCTCCAGCCCTGGGCCGCCGGGATCCTGGCGCGCTGGGATGCGGGCCTGCAGCTGAATCCGGCGCTTCGTGTTGAACAACTCCCGCCGGAACAACGATTTATTGTTGAGATTTGCCGGGCGCTGGCAGCTGAGCCGAAGGTGCTGGTGCTGGATGAACCAACGGAGCATCTCGCGGCGGCTGATGTGCAGATCCTTTTCGGACATATAAGGTCCGTTGTTGAGCAGGGTGCCGCCGTCATTTACATTTCCCATCGTGTCTCGGAAGTGAAGGAGATTTCGCAGCGGATTTCGGTGCTCCGCAACGGGCAGGCCAAGGGCACCCACCTGGCTGCCGAGCTCACCGAGAAAGACATCGTTGACCTGATTGTCGGTCGGGTTCTTGAAGCGACTTTCCCGGTCAAACCGGGAATTGATGCTCAAGCCAGGACCCAGCTTGAGGTGCGTTCATTGGACGGGCCAGATTTCGCCTCGGTGGCGTTGCACGCGCGAGCCGGTGAAATTATTGGTCTGGCCGGAATCGAAGGCAACGGGCAGCGGGAGTTTATGCGGGCCCTTGCCGGGATCGGAACCAGCCGGGGCGAGGTGAAGATCAGCGGGAAAAACCTCAGCCTGCGTTCCTCGGCTACCGCGGCAGCTGGTGGGATGGCTTATGTGGCTCCCGACCGGCATCGTGAGGGAATCTACGCCGGCCTGGGAATCCGGGAGAACATCTCGGCACGGGTGCTACCGCATTTCAGCAAGGTCGGTTTTGTTTCAGATCGGGTGGAAACCGCTGCGGTGCGTCAGATGGCGGAGAAATTTCGTGTCAAGACTCCGCACCTGGAAACCGACATCGCGGCGCTGTCCGGTGGCAACCAACAGAAGGCGGTACTGGCTGGTGCTTTCGCCGCCAATCCACAAGTGCTGCTGTTGGATGAGCCGACGCAGGGTGTTGATGTGGGTGCACGAAGTGAGATCTATACACTCATTCGCGCGCGAGCGGCCGAAACCGGGATGGCGGTTTTGGTGCTTTCCTCGGATGCCAAGGAACTTGAGGGACTGTGCGACCGGGTGCTGGTATTCTCACGTGGTTCGGTGGTCCGCGAACTGGTGGACGACGAAGTTGCGGAAGAAACCATTACCGATACCGCACTGAAGGCAACCAGCGTCAGGGAAAAAGTTGCATCCGGCCGGGGGCGTCTTGGAAACTGGCTTGCCGGGGACCTTGCGCCGATTTGCCTGGTCGGCGCCGCCTTGCTGGTCCTTGCGGTGTTGGCTCAGGGCTTGAACCCGTTGTTTTTCACCGAGCGCAGCATTTCGGCGCTGCTGATGATGTCGACCACCCTGATTTTTGCCTCACTGGCGCAGAACCTGGTGTTGCTGATTGGCGGTATTGATCTCTCCATCGGCCCCTACATGGGGCTGACCGTGGTGGTGCTGTCGTTTTTCCTTGTTGACGGGACCGGTTCAGGGCTTCAACTGATGGGTTGGGCCTTGTTGTTGCTGCTGCCCTTGATGTTGGGAATGGTGAACTGGGCGCTGAGCGATGTGGGTGGAATCCATCCGATGATCGCCACCCTGGTGACCTATATGGCGCTTCAGGCCGTAGCCTTGATACTGCGTCCAACCCCCGGCGGAACCATCAGCCGCGGCATCACCGAACCGTTGAGTCTGAAGGTGGGGCCCATCCCGGTACTGTTTGTGCTGGCGGCTACCGTAGCGGTGGCGCTTTCGCTCTGGCTTCATCGCACACGGGGCGGGATCGCCCTGCGCGCGGTCGGTTCGGCACCCACAGTTGCGGAGGTCAACGGGCTCAACCCCAAACGGATCCGCGCCCTGGCCTATGTCGGAGCGTCGTTGCTGGCCACATTGGGTGCTATCACCTTGATGGTTCAGCTTGGCAGCGGTGATCCGACGGCCGGCACCAGCTATACGTTGTCTTCCATCAGCGCCGCGGTCATTGGCGGGGCAAGCCTGCTGGGCGGGCGCGGAACATTTTTTGGCGCGTTCCTCGGTGCGTTGCTGATCCAGACTGCCATGACGGTAACGACGTTCATCGGCTTGAATTCGGCCTGGCAACAATTCCTCATCGGTGGGTTAACCATCCTTGCGGTGGCTGGCTATTCCCGCAGCCGTCAAATGGCGAAAGTTGAGGCGAGATAATGATGAGTACTTCCCAGGCTTCTCTTCACGAAGGGAAACAGGAGCAAACGTCCTTGCCCGTCATCGGCAAGGCACCCTTCAAGATGCCAGCTTATCTGCCGGTGTTGGTCTCAACCTTGGTGTTGGTGGTGATTAGTGCGGTGATTGCGCCGCGGACCATGAGCTCAATTTCCCTTGGAGCAATGCTTCCATTTGCGGCGATCCTTGCGGTTGCCGCGGTGGGCCAGACCCTGGTGGTCCAGCAAAGAGGTATTGACCTTTCCGTGGGTGGAAGTATTACCTTGGCCGCGGTGCTGGTATCCGCGGGCCCTGGCAAGTTCGGAATCTCGGTATTTGTCATGATCCCCGTGGTTCTGGTGATCTGCGGATTGCTCGGGCTGCTCAATAGCATCCTGGTCTCCCGAATGCTGATCACTCCCTTGGTTGCCACCCTGGCGGTGAATGCGATTCTGGTGGGCGCGGCGTTGCTGTTCACCTCTGGTTCCTCCGCGGCGGCACCGGCGGAGCTAAGCTCCGCGGTCTCGGCCCGTTTCTTGGGCTTGCCAGCCCTGCTGTGGTTCAGTTTGGTGTTTGTCGCGGTGCTGGCGCTGGTTGCTTCGAAGTCTGTTTTGGGACGGCAGTTTGTCCTCACCGGCGCGAATCCTGCAACGGCAATCAGCAACGGCATTCGGGTTCAACGCAGTGTGGTGCTGGCCTATGTGGTGGCCGGTGTCTGCTATGGCATTGCCGGGATCCTTTTGGCAGGCTATCTGCAAAATGTCACCGTCAACGCCGGTAGCTCCTATCTGATGTCTGTGATTGCGGTGGTCATTGTTGGAGGCACCCCGCTGACCGGTGGCCGAGGCACGATCGTGGGAACGGCGATTGCGGCGCTGTTTATGTCCCAGCTGATTCAGCTCGTCCTCACGCTGGGTGCGCCGACTGCGACCCAGATGCTGATCCAGGCGCTGGCCATTGCGGTGGCGGCGGTGTTGGGTGCGGTCAAACTTCGGCAACGTCGACGATAGGCCAGCACTGGCCTGAGGCCCAAAGGAATACCTGAGCACCCCATTGTGCAGCACATTCACCGCGTTACGCTGTGTTTAATGTGTTGCACGATGAGGTGCTTCGTCTTAGAATTGGTATACAAACAAACGTTCGTTTTTGGCCTCTTTGTAGTTGCTCCGCAACGAGGCGGACCTAGATCTTGAGGAGAATCTCATGCGCACAATCGGTGAATGGATCCGGTTGAATTATCGACGCTTTCCCGCCCGTGAAGCGCTGGTAGCCCGGGATGGCAGGCTTACGTTCGGAGAGCTCGCTGAACGAAGCTGGCAAACGGCACGTGGGCTACGAGACCTCGGGGTGCGGTCGGGGAGCAACGTCGGTGTGATGGGCGGAAATTCCCTGTTTAACGCCGAAATGTTTTTCTCTGTCGCCGCTTCCGGTGGCTGTTATGTCGCCTACAACTGGCGTTGGGCGGCCTCGGAGTTGGCCGTGGGTATCAAGGAGACCGGTGCTGAGGTCATCCTTGTCGAAGCGCAGTACGAAGAAAAAACTCGAGAGGCCTTGGAAATTTTGGGGCAGAGCGAAGACCGTGTCCCGACCATGATCGTTGAGGGCTCCCAGGCGGATGCCTTGCGGGTGGGTACCGGAGTTTTTGAGTGCGAGTCCACTTTGGAGGACCCGCTGTGCATTATCTATACCGGAGGCAGCACGGGAACTCCCAAGGGTGTGGTGATTTCGCACCGGGCCGCTGCCGCCAACGCGATCAATGAAATGTACGACTGCTCCATGGGCTCACGTCCGAAGGAACGCGGACTAATCCTGACGCCGTTTTTCCACTCGGCGGCCCTGCTCTGTTGGCTGGTCCCGCACTTCATTTCGGGCTCAACGAGTGTGATTGCCGAAAAGTTTAATGACGAGATCGTTGTTGATCTGATGGAACGCGAGAAAATCACCAACACCTTCTTGATTCCAAACATGCTCCGCCGTTTGATGCAAAACGGTGTTTTTCACAATCCGCAGACACGCAAAACGTTGCGTGCGGTGCATACCGGTGCCGGCCTGTTGCGGATGCCGGATAAGGAGATGTTCGCGGCGCAGTTACCGGAATCCGAACTTTACTTCAGGTACGGGCTCACCGAAGGCGGACCGATGGTGACCCGGCTCAAGCCCATGGACATGCTTGATACGCAGGTCGACGGGTCGATCGGTACCGAATACCTGTTGGCGGAAGTCCAGCTGCAAGACCTGGACGGAAACCAGGTTGCGCCCGGGGAACTGGGGGAGATCTGCGTTAAAGGCCCCTCGCTCATGACCGGGTACTATGGCCGTCCGGAGGCGACCGCTGAAGCGATGCGCGGCGGGTGGCTGCACACCGGGGATCTCGCCGTCCAGGACGAGCGCGGCTATTACTACTTCCGGGACCGACTGAAAGAAATGATCAAAACCGGGGGAGAAAACGTCTACTCGGCGGAGATCGAGCAAGTTCTTTACCTGCATCCAGCGGTGCTGGAAGCAGTGGTTGTCGGCGTCCCAGACCCGGTGTGGGACGAGGAAGTACGCGCGGTGGTGGTACTCCGAGACGGCGCTCAAGCCGGGTTCGACGAGCTCTCAAACCATCTGCGAACCCAACTCGCCGGCTACAAGATCCCCAAAAAGATCGCCTTCGTCGGCGCGGGGGAGCTGCCTCGTTCGGCCGCAGGAAAACTTGTCAAGGCTCAACTGAAGTCAAACTTAGGATGGTCGTAAATCCATGGGGGATCTTGAATCGAACACAGTTCTCAAACGGATCACCTATCTTGAAAAACGAGAGGATCTGAGCCAGACAGACTTCGGTCAGCATTGGGTCGGACCCCACGCCGAGATTGCCCGTGATTTGCCGGGTGTAGCCTGCTACCTTCAAAACCACGTGCAGCACCGAATCTCGCTGAGCGATGAGCCCGCCTACCGGGTTGATGGAATCGTGGAACTATGGTTTCAGTCTGATGAAGTAGTCTCGGCGGCGAGCGACAGCCTGGTGGCTGATCGTTTGGTCGAGGACGAACTGAAGTTCCTATCGGGACTGACCGGTGGTCCGGTTATCGCGCACCTGCCCCACGAACCATGGCCGTACAAAATCTGGGTACTAGGCCTCCGGAAACCGGAAACAACCTCCGATGCCCTCGGGCAGTGGGAGCAGAAACTCTGCGGCTCGCTGCCGGGGGTCCTGGGCAGCGAAATCAATCTGCTCAAAGACAATCCCGTGCTCTTGCTGCGTGAAGGCCTTCGCCATGAAACACAGATCCCGCACGTCGCGGTGGCCTTGGGATTTGAAGACCAGCACTCGGCTGAGAACGCGCTGGATGTGATCGCTGCCGACCAGCACAAACTGCTGGGGCTACTGCGAAACGTGCATGTGTATCTTGCGCGCGAACGCGTAATTGTTGATGCCCAAGTAGGAGCCGAATCCTAGCCCACCGCGCCCAAGTGGCGCGGTGGGCAGCCGCCCGGTATTCGGGCGGCGACTGGTCTTAGGGATGCAAAACAAAAAGTGTGTGAGAATCGCCCACCACGGGGGAGTCTCACACACTTTTATTTTGTCGTGTTTTTTGTTGGCTCAGGAGGACACACTCTCCGGAAGCCCTGGAACTGCCGGATGAATACCTTCGGTGGCCAAATACTGGAGGTGAGCGGCGGTTTCGCTCAAGGCGAGGCGGAACTGGACGCCACCCAGGGAATCCCAGCCGCGGGACCAGCTCAACTGCCGCGCCACGTCATAGACCGTTGAAGCCCCGGAGGATAAAACCTGCTGTACTTCCGCTGAGCGCTCATCGATGTGCTGCAGCAGAACCTCGGCTCGATCTGCCACACCGCTGAACCGGTATTCGTGTGCCGGCAAAACTTCGAAGTCATTGTTCTGCGCAATGAGCCGCAACGAATGGATGTTGTTCCGCAGGGGATCGGCATCTCCGCGAATTTCCAGCGATACGTTGGGAGAAATTCGAGGCAGCAGATGATCTCCGGCAAACAACAAGGCTCCGGACTCATCCCATAAACAGATGTGCCCGGGGGTATGCCCGGGAGTCGCTGCAACCCGTAGGGTGCGCCCGGCGATCGTCAGGGTCTCATCGTGTGCCAAACGAAGGTCTGGGTCCGCCAAGGCCTTTAAATCTTCCAGGGATCTTACGCTCATGGCTGCTTCGGGTACACGCTCAGCTGGGACACCCCAGCTGGCCATGCGTGCCTGATCCAGCCGCACCTCGTCGTGCGCATTTTCATAGGAGCTCAAATGACGCAGTTCGTTTTCACCCAGCGCAACCCAGGCCTTGGACAAATCGGCAACCCGGCGGGCAAGGCCTAGATGATCAATGTGGAAATGGGTGGAGATGACGCCGGTGACATCGCTGAATCCCAGTCCGACAGTGGATAAGCCGGCTTGGATCTGTGTCAGGCCTTCATCGCTATTGAAACCGGGGTCAATGATGAGGCATTGCGCCTGATCAAACAGCGCATAACACAGTGTATAGCGCATGGGATTACCGGGGAAGGTCACGGGAATGCTCAGGAGTCCGGGTCGAATCAATTCGACCGGTGGCAGAACCTTGTTTCGCCACGCGTCGAGTTGAGAATGCCCGGTCACCGTAATGGCAGGGGTTTGCATGCTGTTTAGTCCTCGTGATTATTGAACAGTGAGAACAGCTGGGTCGCGCCACCATCGATGAGCATGTTGGTGCCGTTGATGTTTTTGGCATCGTCAGAGATCAAAAAATTGACCAGCCCTCCGATTTCCGCCGGGTCAATGATGTTGCCTGTAGGCACACGACGCCGGACCTGCTGCCTGACTGAATCTATCACCATGGGGGTATCAACTACACCAGGGCAAATATTGTTAACGGTCAGGCCGGTGCCCCAGAAGTCTTCAAGGAGTGACCGGGTCAGGTTTGCCAGTCCTGCTTTTGACGCGGCGTAGCTGGGATACGGGTAGCCGGTCGTTCCGGCGATTGACGCGATATTGACGATTCGCCCCCAGCCGGCCTGGAGCATGTCCTCAGAGAATTCCTTGATCATCACGAACGGTCCCACTAGATTGATGTCGATGGCACGCCGGAAAGATTGGGCATCGGAGTCCTTGAGATACTTGCGGTCAAGAATGCCGGCGGCATTAACGAGAACCTGAACTGCCCCGATATGATCACGGATCTGCTGGTGCAGGGTTGCAACCGCCTGTTCATCGCAGACGTCGGCCGCGAATGCTGTAGCCTTTCCACCTTGTTCTCGGATCTTGAGGGCGGCGGCTTCACTGCGGTCCAGGTCTAGGTCCAGGCAGATGATGTGGTGTCCGGCCTGCGCGAGTCGGGAATTAATTCCCTCGCACATGCCGCCGGCAGCGCCGGTGATCAGGATGTTCAGTGAATTAGCAGTCATCTGTTGCTCCGTTTGCTGATGCCAAGAGGTTTTCTGGTGCGAGGTTTGCCAGGGAAGGGTAATCTGTATAGCCCGCTGCCGAGCCGCCGTATAAACCCTGAGGTGAGACCTGCTGGAGGGCTGAGCCTGCAGCTAGGCGGGACGGAAGATCTGGGTTGGCGATGAAGTCTCGGCCGAAACCGACGAGGTCTGCTACGCCGTCGTGGATGAGGCGTGCCGCCGATTCGGCGTTCAGACCCCCGGTGACGATCACCGTGCCGTCGAACAGGGCAGCCAAGTCTGAGGTGGGAATGGGATCATCGGTGGTGAGCTGAGTTGTCGATCCAGCGATACCCGGCTCGATGAGGTGTAGATACGCCAGGTCCAGGGTATTGAGCTTGGAAATGACGCAGCTGAAGAGCGAGAGCTTGTCTGAGTCGATGGCATCCATCCAGGTGGATGAAGGCGAGAACCGGATTCCAACACGATGCGAGGGCAGATGCTGGCAGACCGCCTCGATAACCTCAAGCATGAAGCGCATACGGTTTTCGATGCTGCCGCCGTACTCATCGGTTCGATGGTTGATTCCGTCGTCCAGGAATTGCTCGATGAGGTAACCATTGGCACCGTGCAGCTCAATTCCATCAAACCCTGCACGCACCGCATTCTTCGCCGCATCTGCGAAGGCTTGGATGATTTCGGAGATTTCCAGCCGTGAGAGTTCCTCGGGAGTTTCGTAGGGGATGCGTCCGTTGGCGCCTCGATAGGTGTAGCCGGTGATTGGAACCGGGGAAGGTGCCTTCGGCAACTGTCCTAGAGGTTGAACGCTTGAATGCGACTGTCGGCCAACGTGCCACAACTGGCAGTACACGGGATTGCCCTCGCTGCCCGCGGCTTGAACCACGGGGCGCCACGCGTCAACTTGTTCCTCAGAGTAAAGTCCTGGCACACAGGCGTACGCCGTGGCTTGAGGTAAAACCACGGTGCCTTCCACAATGACCAGGCCAGCGCTTGCTCGTTGTCTGTAGTATTCGGCCATGAGATCGGTAGGTACCCCTAGCGCGGTTGCCCGGCTGCGGGTCAGTGGAGGGTGCACGATGCGGTTTGCCAAAGATTGGCCACCCAATTGTGCGCTTTTGAAGAGAATTTCACGTTCAGCCATTTTGGACGCCCCTTACCTTACGAACGTTTGTACGTTAGTCTGAGTTTATTGATGAATCCCTGGTTGTCAATGCCGTGGGTGCAAGGTGAGCCGTTGGTGGCCTATTTCGGTAGGCTATATGCAGAAGTAAGTGGAGGTGGGAATCGTGGCCGTACGTGGAGAACGCAATAGTGCCCAGATGATCCGGGATGAAGCGGCGAAGCTGTTTTTTGAGCGCGGGTATGATGCAACAACACTTCGCCAGGTCGCTGCGGCTGCCGGGCTGAAGGTGGGAAGTTTATATAACCACATCAGCAGCAAGGAAGACCTGTTGCAGCAGATCATGGGTGGAATCATCGATGACCTGATGGAGCAGGTGCGTGGAGCAGTCTCTGCCGTGCCTGCGGGGGACGCGGTTCAGCTGCTGCAAGCTGCGTTGTCGGCTCACATCATGTTCCACGCTGAACGAGCTCAGCAGGTCTTTATCGGAAACGCGGAACTGCGATCATTACCCGAAGCGGCCCGCTCTCAGGTGATTGACAAACGCGGCGAGTATGAAGCGTTTTTGGCCGAATTGGTTGAGGCGGCGGGCGAGGCTGGGTTGGCAAACGTGATTGATGCCAAGATCCACGTATACAGCTTTGTCGCCCAAGCTACACATGTCGCTGGGTGGTACCAACCCGGTGGTCGGTTGGAACTCTCGGAGATCGTTCGAATCTACACTCAGTTGGCCTTGCGTGAACTGAATGTTGTGGATGCGGATCAGCGCGTAGAACGTGCATTGTCGGTGAACCTTTAGAGGTGTCCCTGGGTGCGCCTCGTTGCACCAAGCGTCAAGAGACCTTTGCTGGTTTCTTGACGCTTTTTCGTTAACACGCATTCCAGCTTCTCGGCCTGTGAGATAGGTGGCGCGTTTCAGCTTGTCCTCGATTTTGAACAAAATTCTTGTTCAGATTTCTCGTCTAGGCCGGCCGCGCGCCAGGTGCTGAAGTGCTCGGCGGTTGGGGTTCTGAGCGAAAAATTTGATCAAGTTCGCATGGTACGAAACGTGGATCTCCGGTTCGCCCGGCTGGTTTTGAACAAAATTTCTGTTCAGGTCACTTGTGTGATCTCGCCGTGCGCACCAAGGGGTGAGGCGCTGTGAAGCCCTTGAAGATTCTGAGCAAGATTGTCTAAATCCGCACCGTCATCGCCGCAGATCTGCCGGCCTGCATGGTCCTCTTGGATTCTGAGCAAAATTTTTGATCAGTTTCCAGGCTGATCCAACCCGCAAGGAAGAAAATTTACCCAACCTACTTACGTACGAACGCTCGTTCGTGTTACTGTCTTTTCAAGACGATTTCACTGCCTGAACACCATCGAGAATGGTGCCGGCGAATGAACCTGAAGGAATGACGCAAGAGATGAAACTGGCCACCGTACGCACAGCAGGGCGCACAGCGTTAGCGCAACTGATAGATGACTCGTTGCACCTGTACCCGTTTACCGATGTTGGCGCGTGGCTCAAAGCCGGTTCTCCGGACCTGTCGGGCACAAGCGTTGAAGTAATCGACGAGGCAGAGGCTAACTTTGCTCCGGTTGTTCCAATGCCAGGAAAGATCGTTTGTGTCGGTCTGAACTATCGCGAACATATCGAGGAGATGGGTAGGGAACTGCCGCAACGCCCCACGTTGTTTGCGAAGTTTGCCGATTCACTCATTGGGGCATTTGATCCGATCATCCTGCCGTTGGGGTCCGAAGCCGTGGATTGGGAGGCTGAACTCGCGATTGTGGTTGGCCGCGACGTAACCCGTGGAACCGCCGAAGAAGCAGCTTCGGCAATTGCCGGGTTTACCGTCTCAAATGATATTTCCGCTCGGGATTTCCAGCGATTCACCCCGCAGTGGTTGCAGGGCAAAACCTTCGACAGCACCACCCCTCTTGGCCCTTACCTGGTCACCGTGGATGAAACGGGAGTGGATCCAGACCTGGCGTTGAGCTGCACGGTTGACGGAGTAGTCAAGCAGTCATCCGGAACTGGAGACCTGGTGTTTAAACCCGTTGATTTGGTTCAGTACATTTCCTCAATAACGACCCTGCGCGCAGGGGACGTGATCCTGACCGGTACTCCCGGCGGGGTCGGCGACGGCCGCTCACCCAAAGAATTTTTGACTGCGGGAAGCGTCGTTCAGACGTCTCTAGTTTCCATTGGCAGCTGTCAAAACACCTGCGTTTCCCTCTAATCCAGCAAGAACTTTCAAGGAGAATCATGTTCAGCAAGATCCTGATCGCCAACCGCGGCGAAATTGCTGCTCGTATTGTGCGTAGCTGCCGAGAACTGGGAATCGAATCGGTAGTGATCCATTCTGATGCCGACTCCGGGTCGTTAGCCGTTCGGACTGCGGATCACGCAGTGAATCTTGGCGCGGGTCCGGCCGCGGAGAATTACCTGAATATCCCGGCAGTGATCGCCGCAGCGGTCAATTCCGGGGCCCAAGCAATTCACCCCGGATATGGATTCCTGTCGGAAAACCCCGAGTTCGCTGCGGCTGTTGAGGGTGCTGGGCTCACCTTCATTGGCCCGTCGGCCCAAGCGATCCGTGTCATGGGTGGCAAGGTTGAAGCTCGAAAGGTAGCGGTACAAGCGCAGGTTCCGCTAGCACCTGGTTCGGATGGTCCGGTGAGTTCTGCCGATGCCGTAGAAGCGTTCGGCGCTGAGCATGGGTATCCCGTTCTGGTGAAGGCCTCGGCTGGAGGCGGCGGACGCGGAATGCGGCGAATCAACACCCAAGCAGAAGCCCAAGAGGCCTTCGACGCCGCAGTCCGCGAGGCCACCGCGGCCTTTGGCAACGGCGAAGTTTACCTAGAGCGCTACCTCACCAACTCCCGTCACGTTGAAGTCCAGATCCTTGCAGACCGGCATGGGCAAGTTGTTTACGTCGGCGACCGAGACTGCTCGGTCCAGCGCCGTCACCAGAAGCTCATTGAGGAATCACCGGCTCCAGGCCTGAGCGCGCAGATGCGCCGAGACATGGGCGAATCCGCGATTCGACTGGCCAAAGCGGTGGACTACGTCGGTGCTGGAACCGTGGAATTCCTCGTAGAAGAAGACAAGTTCTATTTCCTGGAAATGAACACCCGCATCCAGGTGGAGCACCCGGTCACCGAAATGGTGCACGGGGTTGACCTGATTGCCGAGCAGATCAAGGTAGCTTCCGGTGCCGAACTGTCGATCCAAGATCGTTTGGAACCAGCAGGCGCAGCCGTAGAGGCCCGCATTAATGCCGAAGATGTAGCTGGCGGGCTCTTTTTACCCGCACCCGGGCCTATCGCCGGATTGACGGTTCCCTCCGGGGAAGGCATCCGATTCGATGCGGGTTACGAACAGGGCGACGAAGTGCTTCCGTACTACGATTCGTTGATCGGCAAGCTGATCGCGTTCGGCAGCGACAGAGAACAGGCCATTGAACGCTTGACCGTTGCCTTGCAAGAACTCAAGATCGAGGGGGTTGAAACCACAATCCCGGCGGCACTCGCGGTCCTGAAACATGATGACTTCCGCCAGACCAGGTTCAATACCCTGTGGCTTGAGAGCACCGTGGACTTCAGCGAATCGGAGGAAGACCGTCAGCAAGTCGAAGTCGGCGGACGGTACTATCTCATCCCCACCTTCAGCGATTTTGGAGTTCATGGGGGCTACGGGGTTGGCGAAGTTCAGGCCCCCGGAGCGGCCACAGTGCTGAGCGGGAGAAAGAGCTCATCTCGTCGCGCGGTTGCCGTCAGCGACGGCAGCATCAAGGCGCCGATGCAGGGAACCATCGTGAAGATCAACGTCGCTTCCGGAGACCAAGTTGCCAAGGGTGACGTGTTGTTCGTCTTGGAGGCCATGAAAATGGAGAACCCGCTGACCGCGCCATTTGACGGAGTCATTGGCGAGGTAACTGCAGAAATTGGGCAATCGCTGGCCGCCGGCACCATCCTGACAACAGTTGAAGAGTTGGTGACGGCATGAGGCCCTATCGATCCCTGCTGTTTGTTCCGGGGCATAAACGTGACTGGATTGATAAGGCGTTAGCTTCCGCGGCGGATGCGATCATCATCGATCTGGAAGATTCGGTTCCCACGGCGGACAAGGCGCTTGCACGCAACAACGCGCTGTCGGCACTTGAAGCCCACGACGGGCGCAAGGGAATTTTGATCCGCCCCAACGCCTTGGACACCGATCATTTTGGTGCGGATATTGCAATGGTGACCCATTCGAAACTGACCGGTTTCCTGCTGCCCAAGTTGTACTCCCGAGACGACGTAGTGCGTTTTGATGCCTTGGTGAGTGCCGCGGAAATTGCCCATCAGGTGCAGCGTGGCTCCGTGGAGTTGATCCCGTCGCTGGAAACAGCGGCTTCGATTTCCCAGGTTGATCAGATTCTCACCGGCCCACGGGTTGGTGGTGTGATGGCCGCAGCGGCCAAGGACGCCGACGTATCCCGCGAGGTTGGATTCTCCTGGACCACTCAGGGCCTGGAAACCTTGTATCTGCGTAGCAAAGTGGTTCTTGCCGCCAGGGCAGTGGGGATTCGAACGATTGTCCTGGGCCTCTGGCAACAGGTGCACAACCTTGACGGTATGCGCACCTTTGCGCAGGACAATTCGGGGCTTGGCTACAGCGGGCAAGTGCTCATCCATCCCTCGCACGCGCCCATTGCCAATGAAGAGTACGGCCTGGATGAAACAACGGCCGAATACTACGCAGGTTTGGTTGCTGCCTTTGAAGCTGGGCAGGCGAACGGGCATGGGGCGGTCATGTTCCGCGGCGACCACATTGACCTAGCCCATGCAAACCATGCTCGCCAGGCACTTGAATTCGCAGACCGCTTGGTCTGATTTTAGAAAGGAGAACATCATGGCTGGAATGTACTTTGAGGATTTCGAAATTGGTGCGGTAATTCGCCACGAGGTGACACGTACCGTGACAGAAACCGATAACCTGCTGATCACAACGCTGACAATGAACGTCCAACCGCTGCACCTGGACGCCGAGTTCGCCAAGGAATCGATTTTCGGGCGCCAGATTGTCAACAGCATTTTTACCCTGGGTGTGGTGACCGGGGTCCCGGTGCAGGACACGACCCTTGGCACGACCTTGGGAAATCTGGGTTTCCGAGATATTGAATTCCCCAAGCCGGTCTTTTTTGGTGACACCCTGCGTGTTGAAACCGAAGCCCTGGATAAACGAGAGTCCAAGTCCCGACCGGACACCGGCATCGTGGGGATTGAGCATCGCGGTTACAACCAGCGCGGTGAACTGGTGTGTGTGGTGCGGCGCAGCGCATTGATGAAGCGGCGGATTGAAGCGGTCGACGCGGCAACTGTCAGCTAGGCAACGCGGCAACACACTGTTGTAGGAAGGCACGTCTCTACCGGGTGGAGGCGTGCCTTGCTGCGCCCAAAAAATACCAAATAAAACGTGTTTGACCTGCATATTTAATGTTTCAGAAGGTTGGGGTTTTGCTATTGAAAATCCTGAGATGTGTGTCACAATAAATAAGTAACGAACGAACGACCGTTCGTTAAAATTTCGAAAATTTCCGCGACGTGCCAGGGACTGTAACCGGTAGGTCGACTTACCCTTAGAACCGGAAATACCAATCATCGAGGAGCGCATTCCGATGTCACATTTGGCGAACCAAACACAATCCGATGGACCTTGCGGTGGTGCTGATGGGCAATCGCCCGACGCGGCGCTGGTGACGGCCTCCGGCGCTCGCCGAGCTGTGGTGAGCGGAACCTTCGGCACAGCCCTGGAATGGTTCGACTTTGCAGTGTACGGAACGCTTTCGGCAACTGTGTTCCCGCTGCTGTTTTTCCCGGGTTTCGACTCGAACACCGCGATCCTGGCCTCTTTCGCGACTTTTGGTGCTGGAATGATGGCACGCCCGCTGGGTGGAATCATTTTCGGCGCTTTGGGTGACAAGATCGGGCGCCGTGACGTCCTGATGATCACCCTTGTTTTGATGGGTGTTTCCTCGGTGCTGATTGGATTATTGCCAACCTACGCGACGATTGGGATCTTCGCGCCGACCCTGCTGGTATTGCTCAGATTCCTTCAGGGATTTGCCCTGGGCGGCGAGTCCACCGGTGCCCAGGTACTGGTGGTGGAGCATGCGCCGGATGGCCGGCGCGGGTTGTTCGGCGGATTGCTGGCCACCGGTTCCCCGCTTGCCCAGTCTTTTGCCGCTCTGACCCTGACCGGGCTGGCGTTTTTCCTTTCCGAGGAAGCGTTTAATTCATGGGGTTGGCGCCTGCCGTTCTTGATGGGTGTCGGGTTGCTGGTTGTCGGTGTTTACATTCGACGTAAGTTGGAAGAGACTCCGGCGTTCCAGGAAAGCAAGAAGCTGGCCGCCGAGCAGGCCATCCCGCAGGAACGTGCCCTCGCGGTTGTCACCAAGCATCCACTGACGATTCTGCGTCTGATTGGCGCGTGCGCCGCGATGGCGGCACTCTTCTGGATTTGTGTCACCTATGCTGTGAACTACCTGACCAGCGTCTTGGGTTATGACAAGTCGGTGACGTTTGCGGTGATTCTTGTCGCCAACGCGGTTTCGATCCCAGCAGCAATCTTTGGCGGTTGGGTCAGCGACAAGATTGGCCGCAAGAAGGCGTTCTTGTTGGGCCTGGTGCTGCAGGGAATCGCCGCGGGCACCATGTTCCCGATCATGAACAGCATGAATATCGTTGCAACCACGGCGATTATTTCCCTGGCCCTATGCGGGATACAGATCAATGCCGGGACCCAAGCGGCATTCTTCGCTGAATCCTTGCCGACTTCGATGCGCTACACGGGCTCGGCGCTGGGTATGACGCTTGGTGGGTTGATCTTCGGGGCGCCCATTCCATTTATCGCGGCGTGGGTATTCCAGCACAGTTCAAATGGCTCGGCGGTGCTGACCATTATTGCGATCTCCATTGTGGCCTTGTCCATGATCGCGACCCTCACCCTGCCCGAGCGCTACAAGTCCCGCCTGAGCGATACGGTCTAACGGGTAACGAGCACGTCGATACGCAGAACCTGACCCATGGGTACAGGGTTGTGTCTCCGGTTTAGTCCGGTATCCGGCGAGACTAACAAAACAGGTTCGGTGCCCTCGCATCATGCGAGGGCACCAAACCTGTTTGAACACCGTCAATATGCCGGTGGCTTATTACTTCTGCTGCGGCTTTTCAGCGGCAATGCGGGCCGCGGCCAGCTCATTGATCCGCCCGCGGCACAGGTACCAACCGCCAATGAGCATCGGGATGATGATGACCAAGGCGGCAATGGTCCAGGTGCCCACCGGGTTGTCAAAGGCCATCATGACCAGCACCGCGGCGAGGAACGCCAGGGTGACCCAGCCGGAAATCGGAGCCAGCGGCATGCGGAATCCGGGGCGTTCCATTTCCCCGCGGCGGGACTTCTTGACCAGCGCCATCTGGCACAACACGATCATTCCCCAGGAAGCGATGATGCCCACCGCGGCAAAGTTCAGCACGATCTCAAACGCGGCGGCCGGGACCACCGCGTTGAGCACCACACCGAGCACGGCCACCGCGGCGGTGATCACAATGCCGCCGTAGGGAACTCCCGAACGGTTCATGCGTCCGGCGAAGCGCGGTGCCGAACCGTTCAGCGACATGGAGCGCATGATGCGCCCGGTCGAGTAGAGGCCCGCATTCAGGGAGGAGAGCGCCGCGGTGAGCACCACCAGGTTCATCACCACATCCATGCCCTTGACCCCGATGGAGCCGAAGAAGGTGACAAACGGGGATTCCCCGGCCGAATAGGCGGTGTAGGGCAGCAACAAGGAGAGCAGCACCAGCGAGCCGACGTAGAACACGGCGATGCGGATGATCACGGTGTTGATCGCCTTGGGCATCACCTTTTCAGGGTTGGCGGTTTCGCCCGCGGCGGTGCCGATCAGCTCGATGGATGCGTAGGAGAACACCACACCCTGCATCAATACCAGTACCGGAAGCAGCCCATTGGGCAGCAGTCCGCCGTTATCGGACAGGATGGAGAAACCCACCTCATGTCCGTCCAGCGGGGTTCCGAAGATGACGAAGTAGCAGCCGACGATCAAAAAGGCCACCAGCGCGACCACCTTGATCAGCGCAAACCAGAATTCCATCTCGCCGAAGGCCTTCACGGAAATCAGGTTCATGGTCAGCACAATGGCCAGGGCCGCCAGGGCCCAGACCCACTGCGGGACCGCACCGATCCAGCTCACGTACTTGCCGAAGAACGCCATGTACAGCGCCACCGCGGTGATGTCCACAATGGAGGTCATGACCCAGTTCAGCCAGTACAGCCAACCGGTGGCGAAGGCCGCCTTCTCACCGTAGAACTCGCGGGCGTAGGACACAAAAGATCCGGTGGACGGGCGGTGCATGACCAGCTCGCCCAGGGCGCGCAAGATCAAGAAGGCGAAAAAGCCGCAGACAGCATAGCTGATCACAATGCCGGGGCCGGCCTGCGCCAGACGTCCGCCGGCACCCATGAACAGGCCCGTGCCGATGGCGCCGCCAATGGCGATCATCTGCATTTGCCGGGATGAGAGTCCCTTGTGGTAGTCCGCATCGCCAGCAGTCAGCGCGGCATCCGGGACATGCGCCGCGGTGGCGTTTGTGGTGGAGTTCTCCATAAGGTTCCTTGAGGTTAGTCGGAGAGGTTGGCGAGGCGCTCGGGGGAGAGCAGCTCGTTGAGGTCTTCAGCGGAGAGCAGGCCGCGTTCGAGTACCAGCTCGGCTACCCCGCGTCCGGTGTGCAGCGCTTCCATGGCGATGGACGTGGAGGCGGAGTAACCCAAACGGGGGTTCAGCGCGGTGACCAGGCCAATGGAGTTCTCCACTTCGCGGCGCAGCGCATCCTCATCCACGGTGATCCCGTCGATGCAGCGGGTTGCCAGGGTCAGGCAGCCGTTGGTCAGGTGCTTGAGCGACAGGCCAATCGAGTGGGCAATGACCGGTTCAAAGGCGTTCAGCTGCAGCTGGCCGCCCTCGGCGGCCATGGTCACGGTCAAATCGTGGCCCACCACCTGGTAAGCGATCTGGTTGACCACTTCCGGGATCACCGGGTTGACCTTGCCCGGCATGATCGAAGACCCCGACTGCACGGCCGGCAGGTGCATGTCGTTCAGCCCGGCCCGCGGGCCGGAGGAGAGCAGACGCAGGTCGTTGCAGATCTTGGAGATCTTCAGGGCCACCCGCTTGAGCACCCCGGAGAGGTGCACAAAGGCACCCACGTCGCTGGTTGCCTCGATGAGGTTGGGGCTGGTGGTCAGCGGCAACCCGGTCAGCTCGCGCAGGTGACGGCAGGCGGCCTCGGCGTAACCGGCCGGGGCGTTCAGGCCGGTGCCGATCGCGGTGGCTCCCAGGTTGATTTCGGTGACCAGGGACAACGACTCTTCCAAGCGGGCGCGGTCTTCTCCCAGAGTGACGGCCCAGCCGCCGAACTCCTGGCCCACGGTCATCGGCACCGCGTCCTGCAGCTGGGTGCGGCCCATCTTGACCACGGTGCGGAATTCCTCGGCCTTGGCCAGGCAGGAATCCTGCAGCACACTCAACGCCTCAAGCAGCGGCTGGCTGGCGAAGTGGGTGGCGATGTTCACCGCGGTCGGGTAGGCGTCGTTGGTTGATTGGGAGAGGTTCACATGGTCGTTCGGATGCAGGTACTGGTACTCGCCCTTGGCATGGCCCAGGATTTCCAACGCCAGGTTGGCGATGACCTCGTTGGCGTTCATGTTGGTGCTGGTGCCGGCCCCGCCCTGGATCGGGTCGATAATGAACTGCTCATGCAGTTCGCCGGCGGCAATACGCTCGCAGGCGGTGTCGATGGCCGCGGCGCGTTCGGCGTTCAGCAACCCCAACTCCTGGTTGGCGCGGGCCGCGGCCTGCTTCACGCGCGCCAGTGCGCGGATCAGGTGCGGGTTGCCGGACAGCTGGGTTCCGGTGATATCAAAATTGTGTTTGGCGCGCAGGGTGTGCACACCCCAGTAGGCCTCAACTGGAATGTCGAGGTCGCCGATCAGGTCATGCTCTACGCGGGTGGCGGAAAGCTGAGGCTGGATCATGAGGATATTTCTCCTGAAATGGTGGGTTGTTGCTACAGGGCGGCCAGCAGGCCAACGGGCTGTCCGCCGCCCAGGGCGGGGCTTGAAAGCAGTTCGCCGGGCACGGTGGTGTGCTCGGCGAGCAGTGCTGCGGTGATCGGCATGCGGGCACGGTCCCCGCCGTCGGCAATCTTGACTGCCAGCGCGGTGCCGTCTGTCAGGGCGACGGCCTGGATGCCTTCAAATCCGTCCTTGGCGATGGCCCCTGGAATTGAGCGCATCAGGGCGGTCACGTCGCGGCCTTCCCCGGCAACCAGCTCCGGGTAGCTGCGCATGGCGGCCGCGACGCGGGCCTCTTCGCTGCCCGGTGCGGCCAGGGCCAACCGGGCGAAGCCGCGGGCCAGGCCGGCCAGGGAGAGCAGGTAGACCGGGGTGCCGCAGCCGTCGGTGCTTTGCTGGGTGATTTTTTCACCGGTCAGCTCTTGTACGGTGTCTCGCAGCAGTTCCAGCAACGGGTGGCCGTCGGTCAGGTAGCCGGGCAGGTCCCAGCCCTTGAGTTTGCACAGCGCCAGCAGGGCGGCGTGTTTGCCCGAGCAGTTCTGCGCCAGCTGGGTGGCGGTGCCGCCGGCGGCCAGCCAGGCTTCGCGTTCGGCGGTGCCGTAGGGCAGATCGGTGGAGTTGCCCAGGTCTTCAACACGCAGTCCGGCATCGCTCAGCGTGGAGCGGGCCACGTCCTGGTGGCGCTGGGAACCCGAGTGGCTGGCGGAGGCCAGGGCGAGCTGTTCATCGGTGAGCTCAAGCTCTGCGCGCAGCAGCCCCACGGCAAACAACGGTTTCAGCGCGGAGCGGGGGTAGAACTTCGCCTGTCGGTCTCCGCGGTGGCGCAGCACGTTTCCCTGGGGGTCGAGCACCACCGCCGAGCCGTAGTGGATGGATTCGATGGCCTGCCCGCGGGTGGCCGCCACCAGCGGCTCATGCTGCGCAAGTGAAGCGCCGACCAGGGTCTGCGGGGCTGGGAGGGGTGTGTGGGTGCTGGTCACTTGCTGCTCCTGACGATGGTGGTGATGGCCTGGTGCACGGCGCTGAGATGTTCGCTCATTGCCTGCCCGGCGGCCTGCGGGTTGTTCTCTGCGATGGCCTGGACGATGAGCCGGTGTTCGTGATTGGACGGGCCGGTGCGCCCGGCCACCAGGTTGACCGTTTCGGACTGCCGGGACATGGCCTCACGGATGTCGCTGACAATCTTGCTGAATACCGAATTGTCGCTGGCCAGTGCGATGGCCGCGTGGAACGCCGCATCGAGTTCAACCCAGGCGGCCGGGTCGTCTTCCTGCTCCATCTGATCCAGCAGACCGTGCAACCGCTCGAGGTCGTCGTTGGTGCGCCGGGTGGCGGCCAGGGTGGCGGCCGGAATCTCGATATGCGGGCGGGCCTCGTGCAGGTCATCCGAGGAGAAGGTGCCGAGCTTGAGCTCACGGGTGGGGCGGTGGGAGATGACAAAGGTCCCGCGCCCGGTTTCCGTCCGGGTCAGTCCCAGGGTGGCGCAGGAGCGCAGCGCCTCACGGATGACCGAGCGGCTTACCCCGTAGTCCGCGGCGAGGCTCGCCTCGGAGCCCAGCTTGGCGCCCAGCGGGATGTCTTTGGCTTCGATGGCCGAGCGCAGGGAAAGGAAAACTGCTTCCGCGGCGGATCGGCGTTCTATTGGTTGCTGTCCGGGTGTCCAGCTGTCTGACAGGTTCACGCCTGTAAGTGTGGCAGTGTGACCTGCCCTACGTCAAGTGCGCCCCAACGTTTTTAAAAAGCCACAGGTCAGGCGGGTGGGATTAGCCGAGTTCGGAGAGCCCGCCGCTTTGACCTGTTCTCCTGCGCGAACGGTAGTTTGGCTCCAGTACTTGAGTGCGTGCACGGCAAGTTGGCAATTTCGGGTCCCGGATGAAGGATGCTGTGCAGGCCGGTGTGACTCCATCAGTTGGTGAGCATACCACTGCTTCATCCACTGAAGAATGAGGAGAGTGGCAACTTACCTTGGTGGCGCACTGAGAGTCCTTTGGAATGTTTCTGGCGGATGTCGTACTGGTCGGCGATGAACGCTTGACGGACGTTATGGCACAGCAGGTGCAGCATGATCCGTAGTTGCTGGTGCAGGTTCAGAACTCTGGGTCTGCCACCGGGGCCTTTGTGGGGGTTGGGACGTGAGTCGAGGATCTGTTGGATCCTGTTCTGTAGTTCCATGAACTTGGTCAGGGGCAGACCTGTACTATACTTGTAACTCATCGGCTTCTTCGGTTTTTGTGTTGTTTGATCACTTCCATTATTAATCGTTGAAGCCGATTTTTCTATGTTTTCACTGGTCAAGCGATGAATGTCATTAACTAGAGTCATGAATTAAGTTCATTGGTTATCGGCTTTTTGGCAGCACAGCATTTTGCATCTTTCCTGCTATGGACTCCAAAGGCGAACACCTTTATGCGAAACGACCTTTGGAGGTAGACTCACAAGGACTCACAAGACTCACAGATTTTGATGTTGAACCCATTCCGCCCTACCGCTGGCGCCACGCCTCCAAAACTCATTGGGCGTCAAGGAACGCTCGATGAATTCGAATATGGACTGCAAATCGGTGCTGGTGCCCCTGGATTGCTCACCATCATCACCGGAGCCTGAGTCATCGGGAAGGCTGCCCGTGGTGCAACGAGGCAACCAGCGGGTTTGGCCGTAGACACACAAAGACCCCGCACCTGAGCTTGGGCAATGCGGGAAATCTCGTTCCGGCCCCTTCCGTTTACCGATGCCAATTGCTGGTGTCGAAAGTTCTCAGAGATTTTAGGAAGCCACAGGTCAGGCGGGTTGGGCTAGCCAAGTTCGGAGAGCCCGCCGCCAAGCATGGAAGCGCCGATGAGCAGCAGGATCACGGCAATGATGACCGAGTTGTTGCGCATCAACCAGGTCCGGGTGGCCGCCAGGGGTTGTGCGGATTTCTCGCCGGACATCGCCACTACCAGCACCGGAAGGATTACGGTGCTGCAACACAGGAGCACAAAAATCGCCGCGCCGGCCACCGATTCAGCTGCGGAAAGCTGGGCGGCACCCAGCGCCAGCCCGGCGCCGGAGGCGAACGCGAGTTCCTTGAGGTTCACCACGGTCAGCAGCAGGCCCAGCCGGAAGGCCGCAGGTGCGGAACTGGACTCGATGGAGGACATCCAGCGGGGAAATGCCGGTTGTGCATCCTCGCCCGGGCGCTTGCGCCATTTCACGATGGCCAGCGCCATCAACACCGAACCCAGGATGATTCGGGTGATGGCGGTGGGCCCCTGGGAGCCGGTGGCCTCGTCAAGCGCGTGGGACAGCAGTCCAACCCCGCCAACGATCGCGGCGAGGGACAGTATCCTGGCGGCGGCGAAGGCCGCGGCTCCTCGCACGCCGATGGGAGCAAGCAGCAACAGCACCACGGCAATGATCGGCAGCGGGCTTAGCGCCACGGCCATGCTGTAGGGCAGGATCTCCCCGAGAAAAGGCAACATGAGCCCACCCTAACCCACCGGAAACGAACTTGCCTGCAGGCAGAGGGCTTGTGACGGGGCGCCGGCCAATGGGCGGCAAAAAACCCGCCGCCAGTTGTGGCGACGGGTTATTTGCCGGTGGGTGGAAACTACGGAATGGTGATGATCTGACCGGCATACGCCAGGCCGCCGCCAAAGGCGAACAGCAGGGCCTTGGAGCCCGAGGGCAATGGCTCATCCGAGGCCATCAGCTTGGACAGTGCCAACGGCACGGAGGCGGCCGAAGTGTTGCCGGAGTACACCACGTCGGTGGCAACGCGGGCGTTCGGGGCGCCGATCTTCTCCGCCAGCGGCTCGATGATCCGCAGGTTGGCCTGGTGCAGGATGATCCCGTCGATGTCTTCAGGCTGCAGGCCCGCGCGTTCGATGATCTGCGAGGCGATCTTCGGCAGCTGGGTGACGGTCCAGCGGTAGACGCTCTGGCCGTTCTGGGCGAACTTCATGTCATTTTCTGCCTCGATGCGCACGGCATCGGACAGCGAAGGAACCGAACCCCACACCGCAGGGGAGATCGCGTTGTCCTCGGAAGCGCTGACAATAAACGCGCCGGCGCCATCAGCGGTCAGTACGCAGGTGGTGCGGTCGCTGAAGTCGGTGTAGTCGGTCAGCATTTCCGAGCCGATGACCAGCGCATTGGTTGCGGTGCCCGCGGCGATCGCACCCTGGGCCAAACCTACGGCGTGGGTGAAACCCGAGCAGGCGGCGTTGATGTCCATGGTGGCCGGCCCCTGATTCATATCCAGGGCCTGGGCCACGCGAGCCGCCATATTCGGCGAACGGTCGGTGGCGGTGCAGGTGGCGACGATGACCATGTCGATGTCGCCGGCGTTGATATCCTTGGCGTTCTCAAGTGCCATGGTGGCCGCCTTGATGGCCATGGAGTCAACGGTTTCAACCCCGGTGCCCCACCGGCGTTCTTCGATGCCGACCCGGCGCACAATCCACTCGTCGCTGGTCTCCACGAGCTTTTCCAGCTCGGTATTTGGCACGATGCGCTCAGGCTGGAAATGGCCAAAAGCGACGACTTTGCTGCCGGTCATGGATGTTGCTCCTTGGTGGATTAAATGCTGCCTCAACCAAGATTAGTCGCTTTGTCGGTTACTTGCCGTTCATATGCACAAGATGGCATACATTTTGGGTAAATTACCGGAAAATCGGCACTTGGTGTTCGTTATCCGAAATCCCAAGCCTTTCAAGCATCTTCATATGCCGTCGAGCTGCTGTTCATCTGGTTGTCAATCAGGCCCGTTCAAATGGAGGGAAAGCAGTACGGAGGGAGGGGGAGAAAATGGATCAACTAACTATCGTGCATTTGAGCGACACCCATCTGACCGATGACGGGCGGCTGCTGTACGGACGAATCAATCCATGGCGCAGGCTCGCCCAAGCGCTGAGCGCCGCCGAGCAGCTAGCTCCGGATGTTGTGGTGCTCACCGGGGACGTGGCAGATCGCGGAGCCGAGATCCACGCCGACGCCGCGAAGATCCTGGCCGAAGCCCAATACCTGCTGGGTTGCCCGGTCATCACCATTCCCGGAAACCACGACCCGGCAGGCTCGATTGGCTCGGAATTCAACACCACCCGGCTATCGACCGGACCCTATCCAGCGAACACCGTGCATGACATCGACGGATTGCGGATCATCGGGTTGGACAGCGGCGGATTCCAGCTGAGCCAAGGAAACATCGATCCAGCGCAGCTAGCCTGGCTTGACCGGCTATTGTCGGTCTCCGCCCCCAAGGGGAGCCTGCTGTTGCTGCACCACCCGCCCTTGGAGTCCTTTTCGCCGGCGCTCGCGGGCCGTGGGCTGCAGAATCCGCAGGCCCTGGCCGCCCTGGTCGCGGGAAGCGATGTCCGGGCCATCTTGTGCGGCCACTACCACCAAACCGGGGCCAGCCAGCTGCTGAACGTGCCGGTGTTCATGGCCCCGGCGACCTCCTACAACATGAACCCGTTTGCCCCGTCCGAAGTGATTCAAGAGAACTGTTCGTGGTTCTCCGTGATGCGTTTGAGCGCAGCGTCGGTGGTCTCGGTCCCGGCGTCCACCGCGCAGATGCTCCCGCTTCACCAGCGGACAGAAAACTATCTTGCGCTGCGACGCAGCTAAACACTGAGAGATGACAACACCCTGCAGGGGTACAGCTAAAGGAAAACAATGACTGCAACAAAAATTGTCCTGATTCGTCATGGACAGACCGAATGGAACAAGGCCGGTCGCCTGCATGGGCGCAGCGACCTGCCGTTGAACGCAACCGGCATCGCCCAGGCGCATTCCCTGGCTGCCGAGCTGTTCACCGACGGACCATGGGACGCGATCTACTCCTCGCCGCTGTTCCGTGCGTGCCAAAGCGCCCAGATCCTGGCCACATCGTTGGGGCTTGCCAAGGTCCAAGAAAATCCTGAGCTGATGGAGCGTGACTTCGGCGAATCCGAAGGGCGGTTGGTGAAGGGGCTGGATGCCGGGCAGCGCCGGTTGATGATGGATCTGGGTGAGACCGAGGAGCACCTGGTGCAACGCGGGGTCAATGCGCTGTTCAAGATTTCGGTGCAGCACCCGCAGCAACGGGTGCTGGTGGTCAGCCACGCGGCGCTGATCAGTTCGGTGCTGACGGCGCTCAGCGGAGAGGACCAGCCGCGGTTGGCCAATGCGCAGATGATCGAGCTGGAACCTGCGTTGCTGAATAATTTTGTCGCTCGTGAAGCGCTGTGGCACTAGGGCGGCAACCAAGCCGCTTTGCATGATCAAGAAGTTAAAAAGCACATCCCGTGCCTCGCCTGGCGGTGAGACACGGGATGCTTTCGGCGGTTGTTAGTCCCAGTAGTTATCGGTGACTTCAACGGTTGGTTTATCGCCATCCCAGGTGATCTTGCCGGAGAATGACTTCGAGGTTTCTTCCTCGTCGTAGTCCATGTACTCGGTGTTGTTCCGCTTGTACTTGAAAACGACCTCGTCGCTTTGGAAGGTGCTCAGGCCGCTGAGTTCAACCGACTCGGCCTGAGTTTTGACCGAGAACGAAGCGAGATCTTTGTCCTGCAGGCTGTACGGGCAGGCCTCGTTCATGTTGGTCGGCGGGGTCACACAGGCCTTGGCGAACTTCTGGACCTCGTCGAGCACCAGCTGATCCAGCGCGTCGGTTGCCTGCGTTTGCAAGAACACGGAAGGTGTTTCGAAGTCTGTGCTTCCGTTGACGCGCAATGTCTGCGGTTCGGCGGAAAGGTAATCGGAGGACGGTGCACTGACCTCATAGATGCCGGGGTAGGCGTAGAGGGTGGTGGAGTATCCTGAGGAGCCGTAGCTGTCATCCACAGTATTAAGCGGAACCTCGGTATCGCCGACCTTGAGCTGCGCGCTGGAATCTGCGGAGAGTTCTACCTGGACCAGCAACGGATCATTCAGGACCCAGGTGTCGAGCAGGCCGTATTCCTTCTCGCCGCGGTCCACGGAGAAGACTCGTTCCTGCCGTTCGCCATTGATTGAGTAGCTG
Source organism: Glutamicibacter sp. NPDC087344 (assembly GCF_044744225.1). Classification (NCBI taxonomy): domain Bacteria; kingdom Bacillati; phylum Actinomycetota; class Actinomycetes; order Micrococcales; family Micrococcaceae; genus Glutamicibacter; species Glutamicibacter sp. NPDC087344. The sequence goes on from NZ_JBIUXY010000002.1 coordinate 438,483, forward strand.
GCATTCACCACGGCCGAATTCTCGGATTTGTTCTCAAGGCTCACGCTGTTGACAACCAGGTGGGTTGTGGCCTTGGCCAGGGTTTTGTCATTAAGCAGTGCACGGGAGGCGTTGTCCACCCCGGGATCCACCAGTTTGGTCGCTTCATCGGCCTTGCCCTCGGCAAGCAGCGAAAGGTATTGCTCCACCTGAGCTTCGGGTTTGCGTTGCGAGTTGAGGAACTCCACGGTACCGACACCCAGCCCCACCAGAACCACGACGGCCAAGGCCCCGAAACCGATGAGCTTTGCACGTTTTTTAGCTTCGGCCGAGGCCGGCTCGAGGTTTGGCGCGACCTGCTGCACCTGCTGCACCTGCTGCACCGGCTGAGCTGGAGCGGTGGGCGCGACTGCCGGAAAGGTTGCTTCTGGTGTGCCCGGGGCGGACCGAACCGGATCGAGGTGTTCGGTCGGTGCCTCGGACGGGGAAGGAACCACGGCAGGTTGGATTGTGGTGGGTTCGGTTGCTTCCGGGGCGACCGGGGTGGAGGGGGAGTCCTGAGCTGGGAGGGCGGAGGGTGCGGTGCCGGAGACCCAGCGTGCGGTGCTCTGTTTGCCGCCAATGAAGGCGAGCAGTCCCGGAGCGAAACGGTAGACCTGCAGCGGCAGGATTTCGGCAAGCACGGAGATCAACGCCATGCCCAAGACGACGAACACCACCGAATACCACGAGATACCGAAGGACAGGCTGCCCTTCAGGTCACCGACAAACACCGCGCTCACACTGCCCTTGGCGCCCAGATTGCTCAGCCAGGCCAAGAGCATCCACAAAACCAACGAGTAGACCGGAAGCTGCCAGACGCGGTTGGCGTTGAAACTCGTCGCCAGCCGGGCTCGACGCACGCCAATGAACAGTGCCAGCAGCACAACAACTACCAGCGTCAACACAAAGAGCCAGGCTCCCTTGCCGTCGTACAGATCTGCAGCCTTCAGCGTGCTGGTTGGAATGAGATCATCCAGCTCACCGCCGAAGAACGTTGAGGCGCCGGTCATCGTGGAGGCCAAGGATCCGAAGAAGCCCAAGGCGCTGGAGTAGGCTCCCAAGGTTCCAAGCAGCGGGATGAGCAGCAACAGCACACCACCTGGTGCGTCGCCTCCCAGGGCAACCAATGCGGCAATCACACTCACCACGGCGAAAACTACCAGGGTGACAACCAGGGCAACCAGGCTTTCATGTACTCCGGCGGCCCAGGAAGCGGAACCTGTTGCCTTGCGGGGAGTCGAAGCCAGGAACTGGGTGAGGAAAACTACTAGAAGCAGGGTGAAAAATACCCCTGAATACCGCGGTGAAACGGAGAAGGAGAAATCTTCATCGGGCACTACATTCAACTTGCCAATGAGCGTGATCAGCACAAAAAGAACCGAGATCGCCAGGGAGTTCAGCGCCGCGGATAGGGCTACCAGCTTGGCGGACTGCGCCTTGAGCGCACCACCGAACTTACGCACCAGGGCGTAGTTCGCCGCACCGATAGCCACGATGGCACTGAGTGAAACCAGGGATAGCGAGATGCTGAATTCCGCGAATGATTCATCTTGCAGGCCGGTTCCTGCTACGTGCAGGCCGCCGCCCAAGGCCACCCCAACGAGCAGGATAAACGACTTGAACGACTGCAACTGAGCCGTGAAATCGAAACTGCCCATGACATTGATGCCTTCGTCAACCATGGAATTCAGGGCGACCAAATAACACACGGCCATGATGACGCCGATGACTGCAACGGCCGCGGCCTGGAAACCCAAAAGTTTCAGGCCTTCCGGGCTCTTGAGTGTTTGCAGCGCGGAGTTAAGCCCGGTGAACTGTGGCTGCGGTGCGGGAAGCGGGGCAGGAGCAACCGGTGGCTGACCCTGCGGTGGGTGCTGATCCAAAACGAATCCTCGTGTCGGCGATGAGTGATAACGAAAGAAAACTGGTAACCGCGAAATTGCCTAAAATCGAACGGTTTGTGTTTTCTTCCTCAGAAATTCGTATCACAGTCAAACGACAAATAGCATTCGGTTAGCAACATACACGTCATATCCGGACGAAAACCCACCGTATTTGACGCAGCATCTCACCTACGAGTGCGAGCAACCAGCAGGGCTGAGCAGGCTCACCTGAACTGGGCGCACCACGGAAAATTGGTTCGCCGCCCGAAAAGCTTGCCGGGCGCGCTGGCTCCCGGCAATGGTGGCGCTGGACAGGATGACGCGCATCTTGGAGTGTTGCGGCGCGGCCTTGTCAGAGCCGTAGCAGCGCCGTAGTACCCGCGACGTGAGTTGCGGACATCTAACGCGCTGGTTGGTTTTGCTCCAAGAGTGTCACGAGTCGTTCGGTGTCTTCCGAGCTCCAATTCGCAGACGGAAGAATCTGGGCCCAGGCCCTAACGGGTGCTTGGCCGAATTCGTGCCCCTGACCATCCGGGACACCGGAAGCAATCTGATCCAAAAGCAGTTGCATTCCGGTGACTACCGGAATCCAAAACATGGCACCGGGGATGTTCCCCGGGCGTTGACCGGAGCGCAACCAATCTGGTTTGTGGATAAAAACTTCGGCGTCACCCCAGGTGATTGGGTCATTTGAATGCTGAAGGTAGCCGATTTTGCTGCTTCCCCAGGTTCCGGTTCCTGGCCATTGCTCCCCATCGGTTGAGAACCGCACGATGTCTCCACCCTCAACAACGGGAAGAAATATCGGGCTGTCCGGGTCACGTTCCTCGGTGAAACGCTGCCAGAGCCGGTTTCCCGCGGACGGGCCGACGAAAAGAGCCCCATCGGTACGGGTGGCGAAGTCCTGAGCTCCGCTGAAGGCCGCTTCGGCGCCGAAGGAACCCAGCGATTCACCGCTCACCACAAGTTTTGGCCGTTCCCCGGCTGGAAGCTGGACCCAGTGCCGGTAGACCGCGTCAAAAAGCAGGCGTCCGGCGTCTTGCGCCCGGGACGAATCCATGAGGAAGGACATCCAGCTCGGCAGGTAGGAATACTGCAGGCTGACCGTTGCGGTGTCGCCGCCCCACATGTATTCGAGTGCCTGTATTTGGTTTTCATTTACCCAGCCACGGCCGGTCCCCGTCGCGACGTTGAGCACGGCACGTTTGAACGCACCGGTGCGGATGAGTTCATCAACCGCCACCTGCGCTTGCGCTGCGATGTCCACGTTTCCATCGGTTCCGGCACCAGCGTAAACACGGATTGGCTGTTTCGCTTCTTCTGAGGTGAACGCGGCTACTGCGGTGCTGCTGGGGGTGTTGGAAATGAAAAGACGCCCTTGACGTCCCAGGTCGTCCCAGCTGACCGAAGAGCCGGGGCCTGATGACAGCTGGGGCACATGCGGTGGCTGAAGCTCCGTGCGGAATTCGTTATTGATCAACAAAAAGGTGTTGTCCAATGATCCAGCTACTCGTTGAACCACTGTACGATTGCCGAACATGACCAAAAGTATGCTCATGGCAATGATGACGATGACAGCTGAGACACGTCGCGGCAGCAGCTTGTCGGCTCCCGCCATGAGCCGGCCGGCCACCCGGCGAAGAAAACGAGAGATCACCAGCAACAGCGCAAAAATGACTGCACTCAATGGCACCACGTAAATCATGTGCCAGCCAGATTGGGACTGCATTCCCAGCATTTCGCGTTGGTCATTTTGCCAGATGTGGTGCAGCACCAAGCCAAGGATGAGAAGCGCCCCGCCGGTCAAGACGCTTCCCTTTCCCGCGGTACGAGGTTGCGTACTCCCGGCCTCGGGGCGAGGTTTGGTGTTCACAGAGAGCCAGTGAAGCAGTGAGCCCAGGCCGTAGCCAAGAGCTGCCAGCAATCCGGTGAGGACTGCCTGGATCATGGCGGTCCGCGGAAGCATGGAAGGAGTCAGCGATAGCAGGCAGACAAGCAGCGCACACCATGCTGGGGTGAGGTACATATTCCAAGGTTTAAGAACTGGCGGCCGCTCGGCCATGCTGCCTCCGTGAATCCTTGCTGGCCTCTGCGGGTGCGTTCCAGCTCTTCGTTCCGAATTCTAGAAGGTAAACACAAAATCTGTACTTGTGTGACCGAAGGACAATAAAATGCCGGCGGATGGGTGTCATCTCCCGCCGCCGGCACCTATTTTCCCAGGACTACAGCGAACGCAGCACCAGCGCGGTGCCCTGACCGCCGCCACCGCAGATTCCCACCGCTCCCAGCGAACCGGCCGGAAGTTCCTGAAGCTGCCGGGCCAGTGTTCCCACAATGCGGGCTCCGGAAGCACCGATCGGGTGCCCCAGAGCAATGGCCCCGCCATGCGGGTTCACGATTGCAGGATCGATCCCCAGCGCCGTGGTTGACTGCACCGCAACAGCGGCAAAGGCTTCATTGATCTCCACGACCTTCAAATCCGCGGCCTGTGCACCGGCACGGGCCAGCGCGGCGAGGATCGCGTTGGAAGGCTGCTCGTGCAAGGTGCGGTCCGGTCCGGCCACAAACGCATGGGAGAGGATCTCCGCCAACGGCGTCAGGCCCAGCCGTTCGATGGCCGCATCGCTGGCAAGCACCACGGCCGCTGCACCGTCGGTAATCTGCGAGGAGTTGCCGGCGGTGATCGTCCCGTCCTTGGCGAAGGCCGGGCGCAAGCCGCCGAGTGAGTCAACCGTGGTTGAGGCGCGGATGCCGTCGTCCTCGGAAAAGACACTCTCACCCTTGCGGGTGGAGATGGCGAACGGGGCGATCTCGCCGGCCAAGAATTCGCGGGAGGCCACGGCGCGCTGGTGCGACGCGGCGGCCACCGCATCCTGGGACTCGCGGCTCAGGGACAGCGTGGCGTTGTGCTCTTCGGTGGAAGCTCCCATGGAGCGCTGTTCGGCGGCATCTGTCAGGCCGTCGTACTCCAGGGTGTCGATGAGCTCAATGGCCCCGTACTTGGTTCCGGCGCGGGCGCGCTGCACATGCGGGGCCAATGACATGGATTCCTGGCCGATGGCCAGCACCAGGTCCACCTCGCCGCTGGCGATGAGTCGTTCGCCGGCAACGATCGCCTCGGCACCGGACAGGCACACCGCGTTCACCGCGATGGCCGGAACTGACAGCGGCACCCCGGCTCCGACCGCGGACTGGCGGGCTGGATTCTGGCCCGCCCCGCCTTGCAATACCTGGCCGGCGATCACCCGCTGGATCTGGGCAGGGTCGACCCCCGCACGTTCCATGGCAGACTTGGCGGCGTGGGACCCCAGGGCGGTACCAGGCACGGAGGCCAGGGCGCCGTTGAACTTCATGAACGGGGTGCGGGCGTAGCCTACGATCTTGACGGTCATACTTCCAGGTCCTCCTGAATGTCCACGGCAAAGGGCGCCGCGGTGATTTCTTGAATGCTTGCCACACTCTCGCCCGGGGCCAGGGCCCGCAGGGTCAGCGTGTGGTTTTCAATGTCGAAAACCGCGCGGTCGGTGATGATGCGGTCAACCACCCCGACCCCGGTGAGCGGCAGGTCGCATTTTTCAACGATCTTACTCACCCCGTCCTTGGACACGTGATCGGTGAGCACAATGACACGCGGGGTGCCTGCCACCAGGTCCATCGCCCCGCCCATGCCTTTGACGAGTTTGCCGGGGATGGTCCAGTTGGCCAGGTCCCCGTTGGCGGCAACCTGCAGCGCGCCGAGGATGGCCGTCTGCACATGGCCGCCTCGGATCATTCCGAAGCTGGTGGCCGAGTCGAAAAAGCTTCCGCCGGGCAGGATCGTGACGGTTTGCTTGCCGGCATTGATCAGGTCGGCGTCTTCTTCTCCTTCATAGGGGAAGGGACCCATGCCCAGCAGCCCGTTTTCGCTTTGGAGTTTCACCGAGACGCCGTCGGGCAGATTATTGGCCACCAGGGTGGGGATGCCGATCCCCAGGTTCACGTATTGTCCATCGGTTAGCTCGCTGGCGGCAATGGCCGCCATTTCATCGCGGGTCCACATCTCTAGGCCTCCTGCCGGGTGCGCACGGTGCGCTGTTCAATATCTTTGGTTCCATCCGCCCGGACAACACACTGGACAAAGATGCCCGGGGTTTCCACCAGCGACGGATCCAGGAAATCCTCCCGGATGTGTTCGGCTTCAGCGAAGGTGTAGCGGCCGGACATCGCGGCCAGCGGGTTGAAGTTCTTTGAGGTCATGCGGTAGCGCAGGTTTCCTTCGGCATCGGCTTCATAGGCCTTCACCAGGGCGATATCCGCGAAGATTCCGCGTTCAAGGATGGCTGGTTTGCCGTTGAACTCCATCACTTCCTTGCCCTCGGCGATTGGGGTTCCCACACCGGTAGGGGTGAAGAAGGCAGGGATTCCCACCCCGCCGGCGCGCAGGCGTTCGGCGAGGGTTCCCTGCGGGCAGAATTCAACTTCGAGGTCTCCGGCCAAGAACTGCTGAGCGAAAAGTTTGTTTTCGCCCACGTAGGAGGCCAGTACCTTGGTGACCTGCTTGTTTTCCAGCAGCAGACCCAGCCCCTTGCCGTCGACTCCCATGTTGTTAGACACGATGGTCAGGTTTTTTGCGCCCGAGTCGCGCAGCGCGGTGATCAGCCGGGTCGGGTTGCCGCTGAGGCCGAATCCTCCTACGGCGATGGTCATGCCGTCTTTGACGACCTCGGCCAGTGCGGCCGCAGCGTCGTCACGATACTTTGTTGTCATCAAATCCTCCATGCGTCCACGATGTGGAGTGCCCTTACGATTACCTTCAAAATTACGTAGTGGCAGGTATTCGATCAATAGCAGGCCTGAGATTGGCCGTTGATTGCTCAGATGGTGAGGATTTGTGAACACAGCGTCCGTATTATGGACAGAAGGTTTTTGAACTACACGACATCAAATTCGTTTCCCTCAGGATCTTGCATCGCGATGGCAAAATGCCCCATAGCCGGCAAGTCGTGAATGTTGATGATGCTCGCACCGCGGTTTTCCAAGTCTTCTGCCGCGGCCTTCACCCGTTCGATGCGGGTGTCCATGGGGGCATCGCGACCGCCGGAGACCTTGAGGTCAAAATGCCAACGGTTCTTCAGGATCTTGGACTCGGGAACCTGCTGGAACCAGATCCGCGGGCCATGGCCGGTGGGATCGATAATCGATTCGGGAATATCCCCGGCGCCGGGTGGAAGCTCGTTGTCGGGAACACCCATTGCCTGCCAATAGGTGCGCCACGATGTATGCCCAGCCGGGGCCGGCTCTGGGATGTACTCAAGCGCATACGACCAGAATTCAACCATGAGCTGTGGGTTGGTGCAGTCGATGGTCAGTTGCACCGAGAACTTTGCCGCCGTTTTCATCTCAGCAGTATGGCAGAGAGCAGAGTGCCAATTTTGTATTCCCTCGATGATTCAGTAATCATTCAGATTCGCTGGCTGCGCATCACCGCAATGCACGCTGTGAAGTGAACTCATTTTTGCTTTACCTGTTTGGTGACAGCAAAATCAGGTCGTTCCGGTCCATAGGTCGACACTGGCGCGTGAATGCAAGCCAAAGGCCACGAAGGTCGGAATACTGTTCCAAACAACCCGACGTATCGTGGCCCTGTTGCGGCTCATTGATGAGCTCTTGAAAATTGGTTAGCCATTCGACCAGCGGGGTTCAGCGTAACAGCACTGGGCTCCGCACCTTTCGCAAGATGCCCGACGGGAAATGCGATGCCAGTCGATATTCCCGGTGTTCAGTGAAACACACCTCGATTTTCCCACTTTCATATCGGGGCAACAAGACACATTTTGACTCCACGGCGGGGCTGCTCGTCATAGAAAATTCGGCCCGTCTGGCCAATCCAGCGCCATGATGCTGACCCGTCACAAGTACATTTCATGAACGCTAATAGTTCATAATGTGGGCATGAGTACTTCTCCCGCTGGAGCGCAGGTGGTTGGCCGGCTAGCAGCAGTGCTGCGTGCCGTGAGTACCTCCATGCCCCAAGGCATCACCACCACCCAAGCCGCGAAGCAGGCCGGCCTGCCGCGTCCCACCGTTCACCGGTTGCTCACCGCCTTGGTCGCCGAAGGATTCTGCGACCATGACAACACCACCGGCCATTGGCTCTTGGGACCGGAACTGTATCTGATGGGGGCGGTGGCCGCCGAACGTTACGACATCAGCGAACTCGCCCGGGTGCACGTTGCCGCCCTGGCGGAGGCAACCGGCGAAAGCGCGTTCCTCTCAGCCCGACGCGGGGATGAGACCGTGTGCCTGCTGCGTCACGACGGGGCGTTCCCAATTCGCTCATTCGTCCTGTATGAGGGGCGCCGGTTCCCGCTAGGTGTTGCCTCGGCCGGCATCGCGATCCTTGCCTTCCTTCCCGAAGCCAGCGTTGAGCGATACCTCCAGTCCAACGACCTGGTATCCGAATACGGCGAAGCTCATTCGGTCAAGGCCCTGCGCCAAAAAGTCTCGGAGACCAGGAAGCTGGGATACTCGGTTAATCCCGGGTTGATTGTCGAGGGGAGCTGGGGGATGGGAGCGGCGGTCTTCGATGCCTCGGGCCAGCCCGCGTGGGCACTGAGCGTTACGGGCATCCAGAGTCGATTCGAGCCAGAGCGCCGCAAGGAAATCGGTGCACTGCTGCTGCACCATGCCCACGAACTCTCAACCAAACTCCGGTTGAGCTCCGGAGCTATCACCCGGTAAATATCGACTGGCCCGGCTGCTGGCGAAGCGGCGTCCCGTGCCGCAACAACCGCCACGGGTCCTGCGCAACAAGCCTCACACATTCCTGCGGTATTCTGTGCTCCGGGCGTATTTACAGTGGATACGTTGCAACGAAAACTGGAAGGCATTTGTGGGTAATATTCCGGCAGGCATCAACACGCCTGAGATCTTGGTCGACGTGGAAAAACTGGAACGAAACGTAGCCCGCGTCGCCCAGCGGGTGGCGAGCCAGGGACTGAAACTACGCCCGCACGCCAAAACCCACAATATGGTTGAAATTGCCGAACGCCAGCTGGCCGCCGGAGCCGCCGGGCTGACTGTCGCCACGGTTGGCGAAGCGTTGAGCTTCGCCCTTCACGGGGTTCCCAAAATTTTTATCGCCTACCCACTGTGGATCAATGAGTCCGGGGCCGAGCGGATCCTGGAACTGATGAAACGGGCCAAGCTCAGCCTTGGCACGGACTCGGTGGCCGCCGTGCAGCAGATGGCCAAGATGCTGGGGGAGAAGGCCCGCAAGGTCAAACTCATGATCGAGATTGACAGCGGTCACCACCGCAGCGGTGTCTCGCCAGCCCAAGCCGTGGAAATCGCCGATGCCGCTCGTGATGCCGGACTTCGGGTGCACGGGGTATTCACCTTCCCCGGGCATAGCTACGCACCGAATTCCATCGACGAGGCGGTCAACCAGGAACATAAGGCGCTCGCTGAAGCCGCCTGCCTGTTGCGTGAGGCGGGGCATCAGGTGAAACGGATCAGCGGCGGATCAAGCCCCACCGCAGAGTTGAGCGATAATTCGGTGCTCACCGAGGTACGCCCCGGGGTTTACGTTTTCGGCGATGCCCAGCAGTTCGAACTGGGACGCACACGCTGGGAAGACATTGCCCTGAGCGTTGCCACGACGGTGGTCAGCCGCCATGAAGGAAGCACGCAGATCCCGCGCCGCATTGTGGTGGATGCCGGGAGCAAGGTCCTCGGGGCGGACCGCCCCGGCTGGGCCAGCGGATACGGGCGTGTACTGGAATGCCCGCAAGCGGTGATCACCGCACTGTCCGAACACCACACAACCATCAGTTGGCCCGAAGACTTAGTGCTTCCCTCCCACGGGCAGCAGCTGCGGATCATCCCCAACCACGTGTGTATTGCCGTGAACTTGGTTGACTCGGTGCTGGCGGTCTACCCGGATGACACGGTGGAACGCTGGGACGTCAACGCGCGCGGGCTGAACTACTAGAGCTGCAGGTTAGATAGGTTCCAATTCGTGGGCCGCTTGCGGATCCCAGGCCTGCGCCTTGGCCAGGGCCTGGGGCAGTTCATTTCCGCAGGCCTGGTCCAGCAGGTCCGGATCGCCAACCACCACCAGCAGGCTTCGAGCGCGGGAAAAGCCCACATACAGCATTTCAGCCGCCCGGCTCATGTCCTTAAACCCATTCACGCACAGAATCACCACGCTGCGTTCCAAGCCCTTGAAGCCCAGCACATGCCCGTAGAATTCTCCGTCCCGCCGGTGGAACTCAGGCCAGTAGTCGCTGTCTACGGTTCCGTTTTCGAAATGGTCTTGGTGCACCGGGTGGCGTTTGTTCGTGGTGAGCAAAGCGACCTGGTTGGTGGCCCAGCCTTCGTCCAGCAGCGCATCCACGCAGTCGGAGGCGGTGTCGATACTGTTTTCGGTGGTGCTGAAAACATAACGCACCGGGATGCCCTCGCCGCCGCGCAGCTTGCTTGCCTGATCGATGAAACCCTTGAAGGTCGTGGCGATGCTGCGGGTGTTGCGCAGGTTGTCATCCACGTGGATGGGAACCAGCGCGGTGGCCACGCCAAAACTTCCACCCACCCCTTGGCCGTCCCAACGGCGGTACACATCCTGGCGGTTGTCCATAAAGGCGTACACCTGTCCGGCTAGCGGATCCACCGTGCATGACAGCAATGCTTCCCACCAGTCCGGGGCGAAGTCCTGCGCTTCATCAACAATCACCGCATCCAGCTTCTGCTCAGCGGGAAGTTGCGGGCCAAGCTGCCGCAGCAGCTGCGGCATGGTGACGTCGAAATACTCCTGCCCCTTGCCGTCGGGTATTCCCAGCCGGCGAGCGTATTCATGGAATTCTCCGGTGTGCACGGGTTTGTTTTGTTTCCAGGTTCCTACCTCTGATTTCAGATAGTGCCCCAGCCCCTTGTTGTAACAGAACAAGCCAACACGTAGACCTTGTTTGGACAGCTCGCGGGCTTTTTGCAAGGCCATCCAGGTTTTGCCGCTGCCTGCACCGCCGACAAATCGCACCCGAGGCAGCGACCGGGTGGCCGAGAGCAGGATCTGTTGGCGTGCGGTCAGCGTTTCCTGGACCTGTTCGTTGCTCAGCGCTCCGGCGTAGTTCACTTCTTCGGGTGATTCGCCCAGCTCCCCGGTGGAGGAGAGCAGGTGTTTGATCATTCTCTCGGCGAAGTCCGGGCTCAGTCCTGCCAAGCCTCCACCTTGGTTTTCGATGTCGCTGCGCACCTGATCAGCGATCTGCGGGAGCTGATCCCGGTCGATGATCAGCTCGCGGGGGACTCCCACCGAGGTGTAGTTTTTGGGCCATGCGGTGAAGGGAAGGGCGACGATATGCGCCATGCGGCTGGTCAGGCGTGTTCCCATCAGCGGGTAGAGCACTTCTTTCAGTGCGTGCGCTGAACTTTGCACCTGAGCCATGGGGCTGAGTTTCAGGCGGTGTTTGCCCTTGGCATCGGATTGGTACCAGTACCCATCCGAGCTGGAAATCAGTCCGCCCTTGACCTCAATCGCGGCGATCCCCACCTGGGGCCAGAGCACGAGCAGGTCGATTTCGTGTTCGGCACTGCGGTCGCGCAGCTGGACCGAATGGAAAAGCATTGCTTCTTCGGGCAGGCTCTCGGCAAGCGCCTCGAACACCACCTTTTCAGCTCCCTTGTCCGTGAACTCCGGATCTTGCGGATAACACCGTGCCATTAATTCCCCCGTGTGACTTTTCAGCGCTGAATGCTCGTCCCTAGAGGAAGTTTAGGCAGATCAGTGCTTATTTGTCAGCAAGATGTCATCCGGCGCGACTGGCGAGTTCTGGAAAGCCCACGGGAACCTCGTTGCGGCCGGACAACAGGTGCCGGTCAGAACACCGGCAACGGTGCACCAACGGAGAGGAAATCAACCGTATGCTATTTTGCGAACCACGAATACGAGCGGAATGGGAATTGATTCATGAGCGAGAACTCACCTGTTTTCGAATCTGGAGACAACACGCGCAGCGTTGACGCGTTGTCGACCGACTTGGCCCACGAACCGGTGCCGGCCGAGCAATCGGTGTCCGGGGACCCCACCACGGCGGTTCAGAGCCTGGGTGAAATTTTCGGCACCGAGTTCGGACTGTGGGAGATGAGTGCCGGAACGATGCGGGACGTCGAAGCCGAAGAGCTATTCATTGTGCTCAGCGGTTCGGGCAAAGTCACCATCCATGCGGTTAATGGCTTCGAGGAAGAAGTTGTGAACCTTGTGCCGGGGAGCATCTGCCATCTGCGCGAAGGAATGAACACCACCTGGGTGCTTGAAGAACCCCTGCGCAAGGTTTATCTGGCGAAATAATGCCGGGGCCGATGGCAGGCGGTTTCATGAACAAAAAATTTGATCAGCAAACCGTCTGCCCAGGCCGGCGTGAGCGAACTTTCAACGCGGATTCCGACCGGCTCCACGCTCCGGTGGTGCTGTGCCCTGGAATCCCATTCGGGTCCGAAGCGAACTGCACAGCAAAAAGTTCGTGAATCGTTCTCCCTCACGATACGAGGTTGTTGCGCGAGCAGGCATGATGGGACTATGGAGAATTCATCGGCACCAGCCTGGACCGCTAACTACCAACCGGGTGTTCCCACCGAGATCAAGCTGCCAACCGAATCGCTGAGCCACATGTTCGAGCGTTCGGTCCTCGAAGCCGGATCAAGCCCCGCCACCGAATTTTTTGGGCGCCGGATGAGCTACACGGAACTGGGCGATCAGGTGCAACGGGTTGCCCAAGCGCTAAGCGACCTAGGGGTGCGCGCCGGTGACCGGGTCGCGCTGATCCTGCCCAACTGCCCGCAGCATGTCATCGCCTTTTACGCGGTGTTGCGTCTGGGAGCCGTGGTGGTTGAACACAACCCGCTGTACACCTCGCGCGAACTGCGCCACCAGTTCGAGGATCACCAAGCACGTGTGGTCATCGCCTGGGACAAGGTGGTTGCGAACGTGCAGGAATTCCCCAAGGACATCCAGATCGACTCGATCATCGCCGTGAACCTGCTTGATGCCTTCCCGGCCGTCAAGCGCCTTGCCCTGAACTTGCCGGTGAAAAAGCTGCGCGAAACCAAGAGTTCGCTGACCACCCGCACCCGCGGCACCACGGCGTTCAGGGACCTGCTCAAGGCCTCGCCGCTGGATCCTGCGCACCAGTATCCGCAGGTGGATGACCTCGCGGTGATTCAGTACACCTCGGGCACCACCGGACGCCCCAAGGGCGCAATGCTCACCCACTACAACTTGTATTCCAACGCGTTGCAGGGCGAAGCCTGGATGCACGGGGCGCAGGAGCGCAAGGAGATCCTCTATGCAATCCTGCCGATGTTCCATGCCTTCGGCATGACCTTGTATTTGACCTTTGGCGTGAAAAAGCAAGGCCTGCTGGTGCTCTTCCCGAAGTTTGATCCAGATCTGATCCTGGACGCCTGGAAGAAGTCCCCGGCCAGTGTGTACTGCGCGGTGCCGCCGATCTACGAGCGAACCGCACTGGCGGCGAAGGAGCGCGGGGTATCGCTGGCAAGTGCCAAGTACTGCATTTCCGGTGCCATGAACCTGCCGGATCACGTGGTCGAGTTGTGGGAATCCATGTCCGGCGGCCTGCTGGTTGAAGGCTACGGGATGACCGAGTCCTCACCGGTGGCCATGGGCAACCCATTCCATCCAAGCCGGCGTACCGGCACCATTGGTGTGCCCTTCCCTTCCACCTTGATGAAGGTTGTCGACGTGGATGACCCGAGCCGGGAGGTCACCCAGGGGGAAGCCGGCGAGCTGCTGATCAAGGGGCCGCAGGTCTTCGGCGGCTACTGGAACAACCCTGAAGAAACCGCCAAGGCCCTGACCTCCGATGGGTGGCTTCACACCGGGGACGTGGTTGCCGTAGATGAGGCAGGCTTCGCAAAGATGGTGGACCGTGCCAAGGAATTGATCATCACCGGCGGCTTTAACGTGTCTCCGACCGAGGTGGAAATTGCGCTGCGCCAGCATGCAGATGTTGCCGACGCCGCGGTCTTCGGCAAACCCCTGGCTCGTGGCGGGGAGATGGTCGTCGCGGCCATTGCGCTGGAAGAAGGGGCGAGTTTGGACGAGGAAGCGCTGCGCGAGCATTGCCGTGGACTGCTTGCCGCCTACAAGGTGCCCAAACGTATTGTGGCAATTGATGAGATGCCGCGCTCGATGCTCGGGAAAATTCTGCGCAAGCAGGTCAAGGACCAGCTGATCGACACGGTCTAGGCAGGCGCCACAACCTGCGCGGCTGGCTGCGGCCGGCGGCTACCGCGAACACTCTTGAACTACGAGCGCGGTGGGAATTCGGGATGCCGCCACCGTACTTCTCGGCTCGAGCTCCGCCAGTGGGTTGCCTTTCGCCGACCCGCAGAATCGAGATTCGGAATACGATCGCGGTCGTGCAACTGTGTTGGAGTACCTGAGCTGGCTATCGTTCATGCAGGTGTTCAGGGAACGTTGCCATGCCGATCCGGGCCGCACATGCTCATCGCGTACGACCTTATGGCGGATTCCATATTATTGTGTGACCATATTTTATGGCGCTAATCTTTTCGAGTAGTGCGGATCGGCATGGGATAGCAAGGCAAGATGCAATTAACGCGATATTGAACTATCGGTATCGCGTTCAGAAGTTCGACGAGCCTCGTCTGGGTTCCAAGGGAAGACCTGACCTGTTTATCGGGCCGGCCCGTGACAATATTCGGCTCCTTGAAGTGTCGCCGTCTTGTCTGCGCCGGATGAAATATTCGTATTTCATGTCATGGAAGTCCGAGCCAAAATACTAAAAATTGCTCAAGAAAGACGTCAACCGCAATGAATGGCCAAGACCTTTCGAATACAGTAAACGATCCCGAAGTGGACGCGGAGCTGAATCATTTGGCCGATTGGGCTGAGAACGCTGAAATCTCACCTGGAGCACAAATTACCAGCTCTTCGGAACCTGAGGCCGGTATGAAGTTGCTGTCTGCTGCCTTGGGATCGGATAGTGCGGTACGCCGAGCTGTTGGCAAACCGTCGTTGAGCGGTGGAGGGCAGTCACCGGCTCGTTCTGTGAGATTGCCGCAAGAGATGGACGCACGGCTGATTGAAATTGCTAAACAGCGCAACGTGAAACCCAGCGAAATTATCCGACGTGCATTGGACGAATACCTGGTTCGGGCCTCTTAGGCTCAGAAAGACAGCTTTTTCGCCTCTAACGGAGCCGCGGCATGGCAGAGAGCAGGGACCTGGTGTACTCATGCTGCGGATCGCCAAAAATCTGCGCGGTGGCATCCTGTTCCACGATCCGTCCTTGGCTCATTACCGCGACCTGGTCACTCATGTGCTCAATGACCGATAGGTCATGGGAGATGAAAAGGTAGCTGGTCCCGGTGTCTTGCTGGATCCGGTCCAGCAGATCCAACACCGTCGCCTGAATCGAAACATCCAATGCCGACACCGGCTCGTCGAGGACCAGCACCGCCGGCTTGGGCGCCAGCGCCCGGGCAATGGCCAACCGTTGACGCTGGCCCCCGGAAAGCTCGCGAGGATTACGTGCGGCCAGTGCGGGATCCAGCTCAACCTGCCCAAGCAGCTGCGCCACCTCGTCCCGGTACCCGGCGGCGCGTTTGGATTTACCCTGGCTCAGGGCATCGGCCAGCAGTTGGCCTGCCGTATACCGGGGGTCGAAGGAGCCCAGCGGGTTCTGGTAAATCGCGCCCATGTGGCGGCGCAATTCCCGGCGTTGGGATTCCTTGCGGGGGGTGAAGTCCTGTCCCATGAGCTGAACCCGGCCGGAGTCAGGAGCCGTCAAGCCCAGTACGAGGCGCGCGGTGGTGGTTTTCCCGGACCCGGACTCCCCGACAATACCCAACGTGGTGCCACGCGGAAGGTCGAAGGACACCGAGTCCACCGCCTGGTGGTTGCCGAAGGACTTGCAGAGGTTTTCGGCCCGCAACGCCGGAATCCTATCATCAGCGGCGGCTGCGCTCGCCGTTGGATGCGGGCCGGCATTGGCGGAAACCGGGGTAGTGGCTGCAGCCAGAGGCGTGCAGCGCGGAACCCCGGAGGGCACCGCGCGCAACAACATCCGGGTGTAGTCATGCTGCGGTTCTTCCAGCACCTGGGCCGTCGGGCCCTGCTCCACAATCTTGCCGCGTCGCATCACCGCAATCTCATCGGCCAGATGCGCCACCTGGGCCAGGTCGTGGCTGATCATCAGCACCGCGCGGCCCTGTTCCTTCAACTCGCGCAGTTGGTCAAGAACCAGCGCGGTCAGCCGCGAGTCCAAGGCGGTGGTCGCCTCATCGGCGATGACCACCTGCGGATCAATGATCAATGCCTGGGCAATCAGCGCGCGCTGGCGCATGCCGCCGGATAATTCGGTGGAACGCTGCGTGGCACGCAGCTGCGCCTGGGGCATGTGCACCCGCTCCAGGATGTTGATGACGGCGGCGGTGCGCTCGGAGCGGGACAGCGAGGTATGTTCCTTGAGCGCATCCGAGATCTCCCGGCCCACCGGGCGCAACGGATCCAGCGCCATGAGCGCATCCTGCAGGATCATGGCGACCTGGCTGCCGCGGATGCCCTGCCAGTCGCGCTCGCCAAGCTCCAATGCGTCCCGCCCGCAGATCTCCAGAGTCTTAGCGCTGACCTGGCCGCCAGACAGGCCCAGCAGGCTACGGGCGGTCACCGACTTCCCGGAACCGGATTCACCCACCAGTGCCAGGCAGCGCCCCGGGGACAGGGTGAAGGAGACGTTATCTACCGCGGTGGCGGGGCCAAAACGCACCGACAGCTCGGAAACGATGATCTGCGGTGCAGCTGGAGAACTCATAAACTTTTGACCTTTCCGCCAAGACTGCGGCCGATGAGTGTTGCCCCGGCGGCAACCACCACGATCGCCATTCCCGGGAACAGGCTCATCCACCAGGCCAGGTGCAGGTAGGTGCGTCCGGCCGACAGCATGGCACCCCACTCCGGGGCCGGCGGGGGAGTCCCCAATCCGAGGAAGGACAGCGCGGCGGCCCAGATGACAGCCTGGCCGATCCCCAGGGTGACCAGTGCGAGCAACGGTTTCAGTGCATTGGGTATCAGGTGGTTGCGTACCTTCAGCCAGGTGCCGCGGCCCAACACGGTGGCGGCTTCCAGCATTTCCGAGTTCTTCAGGGTGCGGATCTGGCCGCGGACCAGCCTGGCATACCCCGGCGCGGTGGAAAGGCCCACCGCAATGATGGCCGGCCCTACCCCGGGACCGGTGAACGCCATGATCAGCAAGGCCAGCAGCAGGGAAGGGATGGAATACAGCGCCTCAAGGATGCGCAAGATGATTTCATCAAGCCAGCGCGGGGCCAAGGCGGAGAATGTTCCCAGGATGATCGCCAGGCCCATACCCACCGCGGTCGCGGCCAGGCCGATCACCAACGAATCCCTGGCACCGTGGATTACCCGGGTATAAATATCGCGCCCGGACTCATCGGTGCCGAACAGGTGTCCGGCACCGGGGCTTTGGAAAGCCTGCGCGGGATTGATGGCCAATGGGTCGCCCGGGGCCAGCCATTGCGGGGCCAACGCGGTGAGCACCCAGAAGGCAACAAACAGCACACTGCAGATCTTGGCCAACCGGCTCATGAGGCGACTCCCGCCGGGTCGATAGCACGTTCAATGCCTTCGGTAATCGCCATCACCACGATGTAGACCAGCGCGGAAAACAGCGCCAGGCCGGTGACCATGGGGATATCCCGGGCCAGCACGGCAGAGAGCAAGGACCGGCCCAGCCCCGGGCGGGCAAAAATTACCTCAACCACCACGGCACCGGAAAGCAGGGAAGAGAACGCCCACCCGGTCAGGTTCAAGGCCGGCAGGCAGGCGTGGCGCAGCCCGTGACGCCAGAATACCGTGAGCCGGCTTTCGCCCCGGGCGCGGGCCGCGAGCGCGAATTGGCTGGACATGGCCGCGCTCAGCGAATCGCGCATGAGCTGGGTGAGGAAACCGGCCAACGGCAGGGCCAGCGTCAGCACCGGCAAAACCAGCCCGGCGCCGGTGCCGTTATCCACCGCGGGAAGCCAGCCCAGGGCGGAGGAGAACAGCATGATCAGTACCGCGCCAAGCCAAAAATGGGGAACCGCGGCCGCCACAATCTCCAGCACGCTGCCAAACCAGCTGCCCAGCCGGTTGACGCGCATGGCCACGGCGCAGAAACACAACGCCAGCAGCCATGCCACCAGCAGCGCCAGCAGGGCCAGGGTGATGGTTTTGGGCAGGACTTCCGCCATCACCTCGAAAACCGGGCGCTTGAGAGAATAGGAGGTGCCGAAATCCAGCTGCAGCAACTTGCCCAGAAACATCAGGTACTGCACAAGCACCGGCTGATCCAGGCCGAACTCGGCGCGCGCGGTGGCCAAGGCTTCGGCTGAAGCCTGCGAGCCGGGGCCGCCCATGATGGCTTCGGCCGGGTCGCCCGGAATCAAGCGGATGCCGGCAAAGATGGCGGTGGCTACCAGCCACAGCACCACCACGGCTCCGCCGATCTTTTGAGCGACCCAGCGCAGGGTATTCATGAACGAATTATTTGTTCAGGAAGACGCTGGTGTAGAGCGGGGAAGATACCGCGGTGGTAGCTCCCATGCCCTGGACCTGGGTGCCGTAGAGGAAGTGGTTCTGCTGGTCGTACAGCGGCAGCACGTAGTAGCCATCCAAAACGAGCTTCTGGGCCTGGGCGTAGAGGTCTGCGCGTTCGGCTTCGTCTGAAGTCTGCTCGGCGTCGGTCAGCAGCTGATCCAAGGTGTCGTTCTTGATCTGTGCGTTATTGGCGAAGTAGCCAGAGGGCGCAGGAACGGTGGAGTCGGAGTGGTACAGGATCCGCAAGACGCTGGGGCCGACCTTGGTGTATGGCGCGGAGACGAGGTTGTATTCGTGGCTTGCCAGGGCGCCGTACCAGCTGGACAGATCCAGCAGTTCGATCTTGACCTCAAAACCGACGGCCTTGGCCGAGGCCTGGAACTGCTCAAACAGCGACTGCTCGGCGGGTACCGACTGGTTGGTGGAGACAGGGAAGGTGACCGACAGGCGTTTGCCGTCCTTCACGCGGTAACCCTGCTCATCGCGTTCGGTCCACCCGGCTTCATCAAGCAGGGTATTGGCGCGTTCCGGGTCCGAGGTGAAGGTGGACTCTTGGGAGATGCCCAACGGCTCGACGCTGGAGAGCAGGGAGTAGCTGCGGCTGGCGGTATCAAAATACAGCGAGCTGATGCCGGCGTTGACATCCAGCGAACGCATGAATGCCTCGCGCACCAAGATGTCGTTGAACGGTGCCTTGGAGCTGTTCAGCTCGATGCGGTTGGACGCGCCCGGGCGCGGTGCATCCAGGTGGCCCAGGGTGCCGTCCGTGATGGCGGAGGCAATGGTGTCAGGCTGGGCGTTGTCGATCACGTCGACCTCGCCGGAGGTCAGCGCGGCGTAGCGGGTGGCGGCCTCGGGGATGAAACGCCACGTGATGCCGTCCAGGTACGCGGTTTGCTGCGTGCGCGAGTCATCGGCCACCGGCGGGACGTAGTCCTCGTTGCGGACCAGGTTCACCGCCTGCTGGTGATCCCAGGACTCGACTTTGAACGGTCCGGTGCCTACCGGGGCCGCGCAGTTGGTGGCTTGGTCGCGCTTGAGCGCGGTGGGGGATTCGATCGCGGTCCACGGCATGGACAACGATTCAAGCAGCGCGTTATCCGGTGCCGAGAGCTTGAGTTCGGCGGTGAGCTCGTCGATGACCTTCACCTGGTCCACCTTGCCCACGGCCAGATAGCCGGTGGAGGAGGCGGTGTTCGGATCCTGCAGGTGCTCGATGTTTGCCTTGACGGCCTCTGCGGTGAGTTTGCTGCCGTCCGTGAAGGTGATGCCATCGCGCAGGGTGATGGTGCGGGTGAGCCCGTCCTCGGAGACCTCGGTTTTTTCGGCCAGCCACGGGATGATCGTCCCCTCGGCATCCTTGGTGAACAAGGATTCCAGGTACTGGCTGGAGACCAGTGCCTGCGGGTAGTTTCCGCCGACATGCGGATCCAGGCAGCTCGGTTCGGCGTCGCCGGAGGCGTACACCAAGGTCCCGCCAACTACCGGGGTTGCGTCCGTGGCGGACTCGGTTTCCGACGGGGAGGAGCATCCGGCCAAAACGGCGGATGCCAAGCCTAGGACTGCGGCGCTGGAGAGCAGGCGGCGGGCGCGCTGGTTTCTTTGCATGAGCTGAAACTTACCTCGTTGAGTGGATGGGAGATGACCATCTACCACCCTAGCCACCCGGAGCGGGTTGATGGCATATATTGTGACGGGAGAACCGCCTAATGCGATCCAGTTCACACCCCGGGTGGCTGCAGGTAACTGCGGTGTCCTACTTTTCGCTGGCCACGCTCATGCGGCGGTTTGCGTGGGCGGGAGTCTCGATCTCGTCCAGGATGGCGACCGCGAAATCCTGGGTGGAGACAAAATCGCCGGCCGGCGAGTCGGTTCCCAGGGTGTAGCTGCCGGTGCGGGTACCCGGCGCGATGACCGGAGCCGGGGCCACTACGGTCCAGGTGATGCCGGAGACCGAGGTGAACATGTCGTACACCGCGGCGCAGGTGGTTGCCTCGGCCTTGTACTCCTCGGGGAACCCCGGGGTGTCGAGCAGGCGGACTCCGTTGACCTCGGTGGCGCCGGCGCCGCCGATGACGATCAGGCGGGCGTCGGTGAGGGTTTCGGTGATTTCCTCGAATGCGTCCAGGTACTCCTGGTGATCCCCGCCGGTGCGTGATGGCGGGACGGAGATGACGATGACGTCATTGTCCTTGCCCAGCTGGCGGTAGGCCGCGGTGTCGCTCAGCTCGGCGGTGAAGGCGGTGGTGCCTTCAACCTCTTTGCCCGAGCGGGAGACTGCGGTGAGCTCGTGGCCGCGAGCGGCCGCCTCGGCGATGATCTGGCTGCCAACCATGCCGGTGGCTCCGTAGACTGCGATTTTCATAAATTTCCCTTCGTAGTGGTGAACTCAACCCAATGGTATCCTTTTGATACTGGCTACTACAACGAAACTAGGTTTCCTCATGGAAAGCGACGGCGATTTCAACGTGCTGGTGCAGGGCTGCCCCTCCCGTGAAATCATGCAACGACTCGGCGATAAGTGGACTCCGTTGGTGCTGCTGACACTGGCGGACGGCCCGCAACGTTTCTCCGCGTTACGCCAGAGTATCGGATCGGTGACCCCCAAGGTGCTCACCAGCACCCTGCGGACCTTGGAGCGCGACGGACTGTTGCGGCGCACCGTGACCGCCCAGGTTCCGGTGCGTGTGGACTATGAGCTCAGCGAGCTGGGTCGAAGCCTGCTGGGTCCCATGGAGACCATCCGCCTCTGGTCGGAGGAACACGTTCCCAGCGTGCTGCGGGCGCGCACCGAGTTCGACAACACCCGGGAAGAAGCCGCGCTCTAGGCGGGGCCGGCGCGAGAAGCCGGGGCGCAAAACCTTTCATAAGTAAAACTATGTTGAATCGTAGATAAAAACAGTTTTACGAATGTAACGATGCTCACGATGATTGAAGAGTCAGCAGTCAGCATCGTGAAAGGCGAATCCGTGCCACAGAATCTCACTCCCCACGTCATTACCCTGGGGACCGCCGGCGGCCCCCGGTGGTGGACCGGCCAGAATGCCGGGCGGCGCTCGGGTATCTCCACCGCGGTCGTTGTAGGCTCCGCGGTTTACCTTGTCGACGCGGGTAGCGGGGTGGGAAACCAGCTCATGAAGGCCGGATTCACCCCGGGGGATCTGCGCGGCATTTTCCTCACCCACCTGCATTCGGATCACACCATCGATCTGGCTTCGCTGGCAATTTTCGGGTTGTTCACCATGAAACGCGAGAAAGAGCCGGTGCAGATTATCGGCCCCGGTGACCGCGGCGAGCTGCCTCCGGTCTCACCACGCGCCGTGGTGGCACCGCGCCCATTGTTCCCGTCAAACCCCACCCCGGGAACGGCCTCGATGTTCAGCTCGCTGATGCAGGCCTACGCCACCGACCTCAACGACCGTGTGATCGATGCGCTGCGGCCCTCGCCGCTTGAGTACTTCCACGCCAGCGACATCCAGATACCTGGCGGGGACTACCATCCGAACCAGAACCCGACCCCGGAAAATTTTGAACCATTTGTGATCTACCGCGACGAACTGGTGACCGTCAGTGCCACTCTGGTTGAGCATCCGCCAATCGCACCGGCCTTCGCTTTCCGATTCGACACGGCCGAAGGGTCGGTCACGATTTCCGGGGACACCGCACCCTGCGAAAACCTGGTTCGGCTGGCCCGAGGTACGGACTTGCTGCTGCATGAAGCGATCGACTTCGACTGGGTCCAGCAGGCCTATGGCTCATTGGGAACGGAAGAGGCCCAGGCCTCAATGGATCACCATCGGCGCTCCCACACCTCGGCATTACAGGCGATCGAACTCGCCGAACGTGCCGGGGCGGCCACCTTGGCCCTTCACCACTTGGTTCCCGGAACAACACCAGATGCTGTGTGGCATTCGCATGCCGAGCAGTTCTCCGGCAGATTCCTGATCCCCAATGATCTGGATGTCATCTCCTTCGCCCGCACCACCTCTGAAATGGCAGTAGCATGAGTAACACCGTGAAGCATGAGCAAGACCCCAACCTGTCAGTGCCCAGCCTTGCCTCGCCTCAGATGCGACGCATCCTGGCCTCGAGCTTCTTGGGCAGCGCCATCGAATTTTATGATTTCATCCTCTACGCGACGGCCGCGTCCTTGGTCTTCAACAAGATCTTTTTCACCAATCTGACGCCTGGCGTAGCGATTTTTGCGTCGTTCGCGACCCTGGCTGTCGGTTACCTGGCACGCCCGCTGGGCGGAATCATTTTCGGACACTATGGCGACAAACTCGGACGCAAGGGGGTGCTGGTCACGTCGATGGCAATGATGGGTGGTGCCTCAACCCTGATTGGACTGTTGCCTCCGACTGAACAGATCGGCATGCTGGCTCCGCTGGCGCTGATTGTGCTGCGTGTGATCCAGGGGCTTGCGGTTGGCGGCGAATGGGGCGGGGCGATGCTCATGGCTCTGGAGCATGCTCCCAAGGAACGTCGCGGTTTTGCCGCCAGCTTTGCGAACATGGGTGGACCTGCAGGAGCGGTGCTGGCCACCCTGGCGGTCTCCGCCGTGTCGCTGCTTCCCGATGAACAGTTCTTGGCTTGGGGCTGGCGCCTGCCTTTCTTGTTCAGCATTGCGCTGGTTGCCATCGGTTTGATCATCAGGCTGAAGGTCACCGAATCTCCGCTGTTCTTGTCCCTGGAGCAGAAGGCCGAAGAGCGAAAAACCCCTATTTCCGAGGTCCTGACCCGTTACCCGAAAGCGGTGATCCGCGGCACCCTCGTGGGCATGAGCTCATACACCGTGCAGGGCCTGATGACCGTGTGGGCGATCTCCTTTGTCGTTGACGATCTGGGGATGGATCGCACCGCAGTGCTGAACATCAAGGCCATTGGCGCTGCATTGACCGTCGTGGGCATCTGGTGTGCTGCCCGGTATTCGGATAAGTACGGTCGACGTCCGGTGATGATGGTGGGAATTTTGGTTGGAGCGGTGTTGGCCCTGCCGATCATGTTCCTGCTGGAACTTGGGCAGCTCTGGTTGTTCGCCATTGCCCTGTTTGTTGCCAATGGCATCATTCAGGCCGGGATCTTTGGTCCGTTCGGGGCATTTACCGCGGAGCTGTTCCCCACTCGTATCCGCTACACCGGAGCCTCGCTGGTGTATCAGCTCTCTTCCACGGTAGGCGCCGGGTTCACCCCGATGATTGTTGCTGGGCTGGTTCTAGCCGCCGGCGGCAGGTTGTGGCTGGTCGGAGTGGTGTGGGCGATAACCTTTGTCATCGCGGCGCTGGCGCTACGCGGGATGAAGGAAGGCAAAGACGCAGACCTGAAAGCGCAGGACCTGTAGTTTTTCCCTGATTGGACCGGGTTGTTCAGGATTTTTCCTGGGCAGCCCGGTTTTCGCGTTCGGCGCCAGTCTCTTCGCAGAAGTCGAGGAATGCCCGTAAACGTTGGCTGGGGCGGGTGGTCGGGGTGTATGCGACACAAATATCGCTGAAACCCACTGGCCCGTCGATCTCAAGTACTGCCAGTGGCAAGCCATCGTAACTGAGGTTAACCGGTGGACGCTGAACCAGCACGGTGTAGCCCAGCCCGCGGGCGACCATGCCGCGCACCGCTTCAAAACTTTGTGAACTCCAACGAATTTTGGGATCCAAACCCGACAGCCTGAGATTTACCAGCTGATTGTCGCGCACCGTGGGAAGGTCTAGCGATACAAAGTCGTCCTCGGCAAGCTCCGAAAGCTTAACCGACCCACGGCCGGCGAAACGGTGCGAGGCGGCTACCAGTACATAGGGATGTCCCGACATCACGATGCGGTGTTCAACATGTTCAACGAGGTGCCTGGTGTGGGTTAACACCACGTCGAGGTGGCCTTGCAGCATCCGTTGTTGAAGCTCGGCGGCATCCCCTTCAACGATTTTGACCTGCAAACCAGGATTGGGGGCAGTGAATTTTTCACAGATCACCGGAACCCAAAAGGCCGCCAGTGACGAGTAGCAACCGATCACCAGCGGTCCAGCGAGCGCCGACTGCCGTTCCATAACCTGTCCCTGGATCTCCTCGGCGTGCCGGACCAAGGCCCGGGCATCGTGGAGGAATTCGGTGCCGATCGCGGTGAGCACCACACCCCGGGCCCGGCTGCGGATGAGCAGCTGGCTGCCGACCGCACGTTCCAAATCTGCCATGGATTGAGACATCGCCGCCTGGGAGATATGGCAGGTACCGGCGGCCGCAGACAGTGAGCCTGCTTCCGCGACCGCGACGAAGTACTGCAGCTGGCGCAAGGTGTAGTTGATCATCCTAGACGCCCAGCGCCACGAGCACGATGGCCCCTGCTCCCAGCGCGAGCATGGCGCAGGTCATCACCAGTACCGCCACCACATCAGCCTGAATCCGCTCGTTCTTGACCCCGTGGGCCATCCGCGCATAGCGGCGACGCTGCGAAAGGTAGATCCCGGCTGCGGTGCACAGGGCGATACCTATCATGATCAAGATGCCGGATCCGTAGTGCGGCTGCCAACGTAAAAACACGCCGGCGACCACAAGAAATGAGATCAGGGTTCGTCCCCACGCCATGACGGTTCTCTCGGGTTGCAACCCTGGATCGGAGACCGAGACCTCTTGTTTCATGTGTTTACTTTCCGACCAAAACCATCACAATGGCCGCCGCCGCACCGGCCACTGCGCCGAGGCTCAACAACGGGATAATCGCTGGCAAGGGCAGCGGACTGCCGGTGCGCATGCTGCGCTCGACACGAATCCAGCGCACCCCGGCCCCCAACGCGATCAGCATGCCAACGCCGATCACAAAAAATGCCAGCACGGTACGCACCGGAGAAGTAAAAGTCCCGGCGGTGAATGCTTCCAGTGCGATACCGCCGGCGAGGAACGCGAGCGAGGTGCGGATCCAGGCGAGGAACGTACGCTCATTGGCCAGGGTGAATCGCGGATCGGGCTCCGTGCCCTCGGGCAGTAGGGTCCTAGCTAGTTTGCTGCGGTTGTTCTGATCCATTGGCGTCCTTGCACACGGTGCGCCCGCCCGCGGCTGATGCCGGAGGCGAGTACAAAAAATCATCGGCGTGAGGCCCGCGGCAAAGCGAGGCTGCGCGGTTCACTGATACCTTCAAGACTACGTCGAAATGCCTACCGAGGTCATGTTTGCGACAAGTTATCGGGATGCTGTGCGCTGCCGTATCCACGGCGATTTCGCTGCTGGTGGACCGTGAGCTGGCTAGCGATGCAAACACCACGGCTCCGTGTATCGTGGGTCACATGTATTGAGGTCAGGTGTCCCACCAGCGATACCTGTTTGAGTCAGGAGCCAAACATGCTCGAACTTACCGAAGACCAGATGGCACTTGTGGAAATGGTTCGTGATTTCGCAACCACACGTATTGCCCCCAACGCCCTGGACTGGGATGAACAAAAACACTTCCCCGTTGACGTGCTGGCCGAAGCCGGGGCACTGGGGATGGGTGGCATTTACGTCAGCGAGGAATATGGCGGGTCGGCACTCACCCGCAGTGATGCAATTCTGGTTTTCGAGGAGTTGGCCAAGGCCTGCCCCACCATTTCGGCCTATATTTCCATCCACAACATGGTGGTGTGGATGATCGACCGGTTTGGCACCACCGAGCAGCGCACCGCATGGCTTCCGGAAATGACCACCATGCAAAATCTTGGTTCCTACTGCCTGACCGAACCCGGGATTGGATCGGATGCCGCGGCCCTGACGACCAGGGCTCGCCGCGACGGGGATGAATACGTGCTCAGCGGGGTTAAACAATTTATTTCCGGGGCCGGAGCCTCCGCGCTGTACATCGTCATGGCTCGCACCCAGGACACCGGGTCGCGTGGCATCAGCGCATTCCTGGTTCCCGGAGACAGTCCCGGGCTGAGTTTTGGCCCGAACGAAAAGAAAATGGGTTGGCGGGCGCAGCCCACCCGGCAGGTCATCATGGACGGGGTGCGTATCCCCGCCGGAAACCTGCTGGGATCCGAAGGCCAGGGATTCTCCATGGCCATGCAGGCGCTGAATGGCGGACGGCTGAACATCGCGGCCTGCTCATTGGGCGGCGGGCAATTCGCCCTGGAGAAATCAGCCGCCTATCTCAAGGAACGTCAGGCCTTCGGGGGGCCGTTGACCCGCCAGGAAGCACTGGTATTCAAACTGGCGGAGATGGACATGGGCTTGGAAGCTGCCAGGTCCTTGCTCCGTCGGGCCGCCGCAGCCTTGGATGCCAAGGCTCCGGACATGGTCAAACTGTGTGCCATGGCGAAAAAGGTTGCCACCGATGCCGGATTTGAAGCGGCCAACAGCGCCATCCAGCTTCACGGAGGCTACGGTTACCTCAGCGACTACGGGCTGGAGAAGATCGTTCGCGACTTGCGAGTGCACCAGATCTTGGAAGGCACCAATGAAATCATGTCCTTGATTGTGGGGCGCGGACTGGTCGAGAAGTAGCCGGTTTTGCGCCTGCGGTTCAGTCGTTCCGTGGGCGCAACTCGGCCTTGGAGACCGGGGAGGCCGAACCGACATCCATTCCGGTGGGATGCACCGGGATGATCTCACGGTTGATGTTTTTCAGTGCCTCAATACCGCCAAGTTCCATGGCATCCAGCAGCGTGCGCTGGGTAGGGCGCATCATCTTGATTTCTCCGCGGTGCAAAGCAGCAAACAGCGCCTCGGGATGAATCCAGTTCGAGACCGCCGCTTCGGTCGTCTGGTGCCGGGGTTCTTGCCCGGGCGCCAGGACGGCGACAAAAAAGTAGGTGTCAAAACGTTTGGGGTAACCGGCTGGCGTGACCCAGTTGGCCCAGGGCTGCAGCTGGTTCGGTTCCAGTAGCAGGCCTGTTTCCTCAAATACTTCACGGCGGGCCGCGGCGAGCATTTCTCCAGCGTGGAAAGCGGCCTGTTCGACTCCGTCATCCCACACACTTGCGTGGCTCCAGCGCTGGGCAAGAGCTGCGAGGAGCTGATCGTCAAAGGCCCCGCTGCGGACCAGATCTGCGTCTTGGGCATCCACTCGTCCACCGGGGTAAACCACCATTCCGGCGGCAAAGTCCATGGTGCTCACCCGGTGCTGGATGAACACCTCAAAGCCGGTGTCCGCTTCGCGTACCAGCAGTACGCTGGCTGCCCGCCGAATAGGAACGTTGCTGGCTGGATCAAAAGAGGACTTCGTTGTCATAGCTTCCAGTATGTCCTTTGCACGGTGAACCGGGCTAACCCGAGGGAAAGTGTTAAATGGCCATAAGACTTGTCGTTGCCCTTGGGATACGTTGGTAGCCGCAGCCCCAAAAGCGGGAGCCGGAGTGCTCCCGTCTGTTGGCATGCTGCTGGTTTCCGTCGCGGGCGCCGTTGGGCATATGCTCATGATATGGATCAGGACTCGTCTTCACTGAATGGCATTGCGCATTGGATCCAGTTCTCGTCCCTTGCCTTGCTGGTGGGCATCGCCGACCACGGCAGTCTCAGTGCAGGAGCCAGGGCCGCGGGCATCGCCCAGCCGAATGCTTCACGAGCGCTCAAGACCCTCGAACGGCGCCTGGGTTATCAGCTGGTCAATCGCAAAACCACGGGATCCACACTGACCGCCGAAGGGGTGTTGACGGTCCAATGGGCCCGAGAGGTGCTTGAAAGCCTGCAAACGTTTGCCGCCGGTGCGCGCTCGCTGGCGGACCCCGGACAGACGGAAGTGGAATTTGGGGCCAGCATGACGGTGGCTGAGTACTTGGCACCTGGCTGGATCGGTGCGCTGCACCGCAAGATGCCATTGGTGAAACCCCGCATGCGGATTATGAATTCTCAAGACGTGATCAACAGTGTGCGGTCCGGTGAGCTGGAATTCGGTTTTGTTGAAACCCCGCACATCCCCCTGGGGCTCAAAAGCCAGCAGGTGTACAGCGATGAAATGCTGATCGTCACGGCTCCGGATCATCCGTGGGCGGTGCGCGGCGGTGCGCTGTCGCTTCACGAGCTGCAGAGCACCGCACTGATTGAACGAGAGCCGGGCTCCGGTACTCGGGCCTTCCTCGACTACATTTCTCACGCCGAACGTCCAAAACCCTTGGCAGAATTCAACAGCAACGCCACCATTTGCCAATGCGCGGCCGCGGGAATGGGGCCGGCGGTGCTTAGCCAGTTGGCAGTCGAAAGCCAGCTGAAGCTCGGAACGTTGGTGGAAATTCCGTTTGACGGACCGGCGCTGGTCCGTGAGCTGCGAGCAATTTGGTCGGTGGACCATGTCCCGGGGACCGCGGAGCAGGCGTTGTTGCAGATCGCGGCCGAGTCTGGGCTTTAGGTATTCTGCGGTGGAATCTCAGGTTCATGTGTGTGCGGAAGAAAAGGCTAATGTTGCGACGGCCTGGATGTCGTTGTCGTAGATTCTGCGGAAAGGATAAGCGATTGCAAAGTCGCTGTAGCGGTGAGTTGGGCGCCACCGTTAGTAAATGTTCAGGTGTGTAGCCATTTAGAACACTTGGGAAAATCCCAATTCTGATCTACAATTGACTAGCTAAGCGCAGAGTGGTTTGCTCGCGCTGTGGCAGTAGTTAAGGTGGCGGGCCATGAGCGAAAACTGGAAAGTTGAGACCGGGCAACGTGTTCGGGCACGTGTAAAGCTGTTGGGCCTACTTCAGAAGGACGTCGCACATCAGGTCGGTATGACTGAAGACTCTTTCTCGAGAGCGCTCAGTGGGTCACGCCAGTTTTCCCTCGTGGAAATCTCGGCGTTGAGTGAATTTTTGCACGTTTCGATCAAATGGCTGCTTACAGGCGAACGGGATCGTTTCGAAGTTAAACTATCCGCCAGGCACGAATGGAACTCGGAGCAAAAGCAGGACAAGCCTCTCGACTGGTCATCAGCCAGTAGCATTACAAATGTCGTCGCGAATCTCTATGGCCAAGTCGAGATAGAGGCTGCAGAAAAATCGAAAGTCAGTGTTCCAGAGAATTCACCAGTTGAGACAGCCCGCTGGGCACGCAGTCGGATGTCCGCTCAACAGCGAGTATTGGATGCGGACGGAGAAGTGCTCAGCGAACTAATCGAGATGACATTCGGAATCGATGTTTTAGTCATTGACCCACCAAAGATTTTTGATGCCTACTCAGGTGACAGTGGTGGCAATAAATTCATCGTTCAATCTACGACCGGTAACGGTTGGCGGGCCAGATTCAATATCATCCACGAGCTGGGGCATATTCTTCACGGGGATCTTGGTTACCCTGATGAACCACGTGCAGTCCGCGCGGACGAAGCCTGGGCGAATGCGTTTGCCGCGGAGTGGCTGATGCCCGAGGATGAAATTCTAAGTTTTGACTGGCGCGAAGCCAGCCGAGCGGATTTTATCTCCTTTGTTGGAAATCTAGGTGTCTCAACAAAGGCCTTGGCTGTGAGAGTTCAGAGTCTCAATCTACGTCCCAATGAAGAGATATTGAACGTGCTGGCAAGTTCTACGCCTGCGTTGCTCAAAGAAGGGCGTAGCCCATTCTGGTCTCATGAACTGGAGCGTCACTATCGGGCGCAGCGTTTCCCTGCTCGACTTATTGCCGCTCATCAAGCTGCAGTAGCGCAGGGAAAACTTGCACCTTCCAGCCTTGCATGGATGCTTGGTGTGAATGAGTCTGAAGTGTCTACTTCTGCTCCTGCCACCCATTCGCTTACTGCGCAGGAGCTGGCTGAACTTCTATGACTCCGACGCACGGCGAACCGATATTCATTTTTCCTGATACTAATTTGTTCATGAACTTTGCCGTGGTCGAACAACTGGACACATTGCGCCTCGCGATCGGTTTGAACGGACTGTGGACCGAGACCATATATGCGGAAACGAGCTACTTAGTTCGGCAGGTTCCGATTCTCGCAGAGGTATTTGAGTTCATGCCAGATGATCCCCATCGGCCGTCTGGATTGGAGATGAATAGCGCAGAACAGATTCGTCTTGCGTTCACAGCTCCGGGCGACGGCCGGAGAAAACATCTCGGCGAGGCTGAGACCATGGCGGTAATACTCAGTCGGTATGGAGCTGCCAAGGTAGTTTTCGTTACCGAGGACCGCAATGTCCTTGGAGAGTGTGCACGTCGAAAGATACCGACTACAGGTACGAAAGACCTGCTTGCCGCCCTTGCGATCAAAGGCAAAATATCCTGGGTCCAGGCGAATGCGATTGCTCAAAGCATGCGCGCAGCGGGTCGACCGATTTTGGGGTACCCTCCGGATATTCATCCTCCAATGCCTCCGGGACTTCGCACAAATATGCCAGATTACTAGCGCGCGTGGCAGTTGGCTTTCTTGTAACCTGAGCAGCTTGCATAAAAGCTCCTTCGCCCGGCACCGAGAGGTACCCAATGAGCGACACCGAAGAAAAACACGACAAAAAACTGCGGCCCAACGCCACGAAAGAATCTCGGAAGTTGAGCCGCAGTTCGGTGTTAAGGGTTAGGCAACCTTTTCCACGGTGTGTCCCAGCTGGCTGGTTGGCACCCGGTAGGTTTCCCGTGCAGTCATGGCGGAGCCAGCGGAGATTACCGCAATCACCGCAGTGAACAGGCTGATCTGCACCCAGCCACCCGGCTCCAGACCACCCAGGGCGGCCACGATGGACGGGGCGAAACCTGCCATCAGGAAGCCCAGCTGGGTGCCGATGGCCAGGCCCGAGAAGCGCACCTGGGAGGAGAACATCTCAGCGTAGAAGCTCGGCCACACGGCGTTGGCCGCGGCGTAGGCGCAGGAGAAGACCAGCAGCGAGAGCCCGAACTGCAACAGGGTGTTGCTGGTTTCCATGGAGCGCAGGTAGAACGGCATGACAACCGCGGAGGCCAGTGCGCCGTAGATGAAGACCGGCTTGCGGCCAATCTTGTCCGCCAGCATGCCGAACAGCGGCTGGCTGATCAGTGCACCGATGTTGCCGGCGACCACCAGCCACAGGGTGATGGACTCATCCATGTTGCCAATGGTTTTGCCATAGGAAATGGCCAGGGTTCCGTACACAGTGGAGACCGCGGCGATGAATGCGCACAGCACCACACGCAACACATCACGCCAGTGAACCCGCAGCAGGACTGCAAGTGGCAGCTTGGCGATTTCGTTGTTCTTTTTGGCCTTTTCGAATTCCGGAGTCTCATGCAAGGAACGGCGGATGAAGAAGGTCACCACAACCACCACGGCCGAAAGCCAGAACGGGATACGCCAGCCGATGCTGAACTTGAACTCATCGGGCATCGCCACCACAGGAATAAAGATCATGGCCGCCAGGATCTGGCCGCCCTGGGTGCCGGTCAGGGTCCAGGAGGTGAAGAAGCTGCGGCGGTTATCCGGAGCGTGCTCCAAGGACATCGAGGAGGCGCCGGCCTGCTCGCCGGCCGCGGAAAGCCCCTGCATCAGGCGAGCGACCACCAGCAGGATCGGGGCAAGCCAGCCGACTTGGTCGAAGGTCGGAAGGCAGCCGATGGCGAAGGTTGCCGCACCCATCAGGACCAGTGTGAACATCAAAACCTTTTGACGCCCGATGCGGTCGCCGAAGTGGCCCAGGATGACCGCGCCGATGGGCCGGGCGATGTAGGCAAAACCAAAGGTCGCTAGGGACATGACGGCGGCGTTGGTGCCGGCGTCGGGGAAGAAGATGTGCGGGAAGATCAGGGCTGCTGCGGAGCCGAAAATGAAAAAGTCGTAGTATTCGACGGCGCTGCCCATGAAACTGGCCAGAGCGGCCTTGACCGGTGTGCGCTTCCCGGCTCCATCCGTTTCAGATGCCGACGGCTTCGGTGTCGTGGTCATCGGGTTACTCCCTTGTTGTGTGGCGATGTGTGACCGAATTCCTTCAAATGTTCGCTATGCGACCACTTGTTCGGAATGTGTTCATTGGTTTAGAGTAGATGTAAATCACAAACGAAGCAATACCTGTTGCGTCGATGACTGAATGCGAGGACCTCCGATGAGTACAACTGCCGAATCCTATTTGGTTGGTTTGATCGGTGACGAGGTGATACCGTCTTTGACTCCCGGCATGCATGAGCGCGAGGCCGACGCACAGGGCCTGCGTTACCTGTACCGTCCAATTGACCTCGCCGTACTCGGCCGTCCGGGCAGCGACGTGGGAGCTCTATTAAAAGCCGGAGCGCAGCTCGGTTTCAATGCTTTCAACATCACTCATCCCTGCAAACAGCTGGTGCTTGAACATCTTGATGAGATCTCGGAGAACGCGGCGCAAATCGGCGCGGTGAACACCGTGGTGATTCGCGACGGGAAGTTCCACGGCTACAACACCGACGCCTCGGGATTCGGCCGCGGATTCGCCGAAGGGCTGCCGGGCGCCAACCAGGACAAAGTTCTGCAGCTCGGCGCCGGCGGAGCGGGTTCGGCCGTGGCCTATGCCCTGTTGGATTCGGGAACCAGAGAGCTGTATCTGGTTGACCCCGACGCGCAGCGGGCGGCCCAGCGTGCCGAGGAGCTGAACCGGCTGTTCCCTAAGGCCACCGTCACCGCGGCCACCCCGGAACAGGTGCCCGAGCTCTTGCCTCAGGTCGACGGACTGCTGAACGCCACCCCCATTGGCATGCACCACCATCCCGGGCTTCCGCTGGATGTTACCGGGCTTGAATCCAGGCACTGGGTGGCTGACTGCATCTACCGCCCGGTGGATACCGAACTGATCCTCGCCGCCCGGGCTCGCGGGTGCCAGGTGCTGGACGGCGGCCACATGGCCGTGGGGCAGGCCGTGGACGCCTTTGAAATTTTCACCGGAATCAAACCCGACGCGGCACGGATGCGCGCGCACCTGCTGGAAATGCTGGAGAAGGGACTGTAATGCGCACCTCCATTGCCACCGTGTGCCTCTCGGGCACGCTGGAAGAAAAGATGCTCGCCTGCGCCAAGGCAGGATTCGACGGCATTGAAATCTTTGAGCAGGACCTTTTGGTCAGCCCCATGTCTCCGGAGGAAGTGCGCGCACTGGCCTCCCGGCTCGGGCTGACCCTGGACCTGTTCCAGCCCTTCCGGGACTTCGAGGGGGTTGAGGATCAGGTGCTGCAGGGCAACCTGCACCGCGCCGAAGAAAAGTTCAAGCTGATGCAGCGCCTGGGAATGGACGTGATGCTGCTGTGCTCCAACGTCGGCACCGCGACCATCAACGACGACGACGTGTTTGTCTCCCAGATCCGCCAGCTGGCAGACCTCGCGGACAAGTACGGGGTGCGGATTGCCTACGAGGCGCTGGCCTGGGGCAAATACGTGAACACCTACCAGCACTCCTGGGAGATTGCCCGCCGGGTAGACCGCGACAACGTGGGGATCTGCCTGGACAGCTTCCACATCCTTTCACGCGGGGACGACCCGGCGGCGATTGCGCAGATCCCGGGCGAAAAGATCTTTTTTGTCCAGCTTGCCGACGCCCCGGTGCTCTCCATGGATATCCTCTCCTGGTCCCGCCACTACCGGGTGTTCCCCGGACAGGGCGGCTTCAAGCTTGACCAATTCCTCGGCGCCATTGCCCGCTCGGGATACAGCGGCATCATCTCCCTGGAAATCTTCAACGATGTGTTCCGCCAATCCAACGTTGAACGCACCGCCGTGGACGGGCTGCGTTCGCTGAACCTGTTGCAGTCCCAAACCGCCACCTTGTTGGCCTCGCAGGGCATCGGTTCCGAGCTTGAACTGCATACCCTGCCCGGCAGCCAAAAAGCCACCGGGTTCGACTTCACCGAAATCCGCACCGAGGACCCGGAACCCGTAGCCCGGCTGCTGACCCAACTGGGTTTTGAATTCTGCGGCCAGCACCGCCGCAAACCGGTGCAACTGTTCAGTGCCGGCTGTGCGCGCATCATCATCAACTCGCAGCGCAGCCGCGGTGTCACCGCGGCCGTGTCCGGTTTCGGGGTGCAGGTTCCCGACCCGGCCGAGGCCGGCGAGCGTGCCGTGCAGCTGCTGGCACGACCGGTACCGCGCCAGCACCTGCGCAACGAGCAGGATCTTCCCGGGTTCAACGCACCGGATAACACCGAGGTGTTTTTCAGCTCCGCCGAAAACACCAGCCACTGGGAAGCCGAGTTCGGGGCGGAGAACCTGGGGGAGTCGGCAGCCCGGTCCGCACTGATCGAGGGAATCGATCACCTCAACCTGGCCCAACCCTGGCAGTCTTTCGACGAATCGGTACTCTTTTACACCAGCGTGCTGAACCTGACGGCGTTGCCCGGAACCGAGGTTCCCAGCCCCATGGGGCTGGTGCGCTCCCAGGTTTTGGCCACCGAGGATCATGCGGTGCGGCTGGCGCTGAACATCGTGCCTCACGGCCTGGAAGAGGCAATCGACCGGAACCACGAATACCCCGAACATATTGCGGTGCGTACCGGCGATATCATCACCCTGGCCGGCAACGCGGTGGCGCAGGGAATGGAGTTCCTGCATATTCCGGCGAACTACTATGAGGATCTTGCGGCGCGTTTCGATTTGGACCCGCAGCTGCTGGGAACCTTGAAAAAACTGAATCTGCTTTATGACCGGGACGAACACGGGGAATTCCTGCATTTCTACACCGAAACCATCGGAAACATGTTTTTCGAAGTGGTTGAGCGCCGCGATGGCTACGATGGGTACGGGGCACCGAACGCCCCGATCCGGTTGGCTGCGCAATTCGAACGCAACCGCTGGAATCGACACTAGGCACCAGGAGAATCGACTGTGACGGACCGTCCGGATTATTTTGTTAAATCCACGGAGAAGACCCTGGCTGTGCTGCTCGCCTTTAACGGCGGCAATCCGGAGATGACCGTCAGCCAGGTCGCCGCCGCGACCGACCAAACCCGCGCCTCCGCCCGGCGGTTCCTGCTGACGCTGAGCGACCTGGGTTATCTGGAAACCAACGGCGGCAACTTCCGTCTCTCCCCGAGGGTTCTGGATCTGGGCGCCTCCTACCTTTCGGGGATGACCCTGCCCAAGGCGGCCACCATTCACCTGGAAAGCCTGGCCCGTGAGTTGGAGGAAAGTGCCGCGCTGTGTGTGCTGGAAGGCCAAGATATCTTGTATATCGAGCGGGTATCTTCACCGCGCCTGCATTCAATGAATGTGTCCATCGGAAACCGGCTTCCGGCGTGGGTGACCTCCATGGGACGGGTGCTCATCGCCGAGCTCACCGGTCCGGAACAAGAGGCCTTCCTGTCGCAGATCGACCTGCAGCGCTACACCGAACACACCGTGGACAGCCTTGAACAGTTGAAAACAGAGCTGGCCCGGGTCAAGGAGCAGGGCTGGTCGCTGGTGAATCAGGAGCTGGATGAGGGGCTGCGCGGCTTGGCGGTGCCGGTGTATCGCGGGGATCAGCTGCTTGGGGCACTGAACATTTCGGTGCAGCGCGGGCGTGCCGACCTTGGAACGATCACCGAAGACCTGTTGCCGCGGCTGCGCCGGGCCGCCAAGGATATTGCCGATGACTTTGGCGGACGCCTGGCCTAGATGCCAGGTTGCGCAGCTGACGCCCAGGCCCTGCACAGATCTTGATGATCACCGCAGGGCCTGGATTTTGCCACGATCCTGGAAACCTTGGAAACCTTGGAAACCTTGAGGGAGCCTAGGCAGGCAGCTCGTCGATGGCTTGCCGCAGCAATACCGAGAGGCGACGGACCCCTTCGGTGATGGCTTTTTCATCCACGGCGCAGAAGGCCAGGCGCAATTTGTTGTTTGCCGCCCCCGACGGGCTGAAAGCCGCCCCGGGAATGAAGATCACCCCGGCCTTGACCCCGCGCTGCAGCAGCTCGTAGGTGTCAATGCCCTCCGGCAGGGTCAGCCAGACAAAAAAACCGCCTTCGGGGTGGGTGTGGGTGATGCCTTCGGGAAGATATTCGGCCAGGGCGGTGAGCATTGCATCGCGGCGCGACCGGTAGACGTTGTTGTAGGTGGTGATCTGTCCCTTCCAGTCATGCTCTTCAAGGTAGGAACTGATGATCATCTGGTTCAGGGTTGGCGGGCACAGAGCCACCGCTTCCCCTGCCAGGTAAAAACGGCGGAACAGATTCGTGGGGACCGCCGCCCAGCCGATGCGCAGGCCGGGTGCGAAGATCTTGGAAAAGGAACCCATGTAGATGACGTTCTGCGGGTCCAGGCTGCGCAGCGTGGGGGCCGGTTCTCCCTCGTAGCGCAGCATGCCGTAGGGATTGTCTTCGAGGATCAGGATGCTTGCCTCGCGGCAGATCTGCACAATCTCCGAGCGGCGTTCGGCAACCAGGGTGATACCCGAGGGGTTGTTGAAGTTCGGGATGGTGTAGAGGAATTTGATTCGTTCCCCGGCGGCGCGCAGCTCGCTGATCCGTGCACGCAGCGCGTCGGGAATCAGCCCGCGCTCATCGGTGGCGACCGGGCGGACCTTGACCTGGTAGGCCTCAAAGGTATTCAGGGCGCCCACATAGGTGGGGTCCTCGCACAGCACGGTGTCTCCCGGGTCGCAGAAGACCTTGCACGCCATGTCCTGCGCGGATTGGGAGCCGTTGGTGACCACCACGTCGTCCAGGCCAACGTTGGTGATGCCTTCGGCCGCCATGACCTCAAGAATCTGCGTGCGCAGTTCAACGGTTCCCAGGCCCGAGCCGTACTGCAGGGCCACCGGGCCCTGCTCGACAATGATGCGTTGGGTCAGCTCACCGATTTTTTCCAGGGGGAGCAGCTGCAGGTAGGGGTTGCCGCCGGCCAGGGAAACCAGTGAGGGATCAAGGGATAACTCGAAGACGTCACGAACGGCAGACTGCTTGATGCCTGCAGCGCGCTGGGAAAAAAGTGCTTCCTGCACTTCCTGGACCGAACGCTGATCGGTTGACATGAGATTCCTCCTGGATGGGTGTCCTGCGGTGGCGGGAACACAGCAACTGCGGGTGAAGCTGACGCAGAAAAGTTTTCAAATAGAATACTTTGGTATTCCAGCAGGAAAATAGGAGGTTGGCAAGGCCTTCGACCCTGAAGTCGTGCGTTTCTTGCTCAGGATTCCTCGGGGGACTGGCTTTCGCGGGAATCCAACCAGGCCTGCACCGCGCTGGGCCTGATGCGGCGGTGTGTTCCGCGGTACTCCACCGGGATGATTCCGGCGTCGGCAAGTTTGCGCAGGTAGCTGTTGGAAATCCCGGCCATCTGGGCCGCCTGCGAGGTGTTGAGCAACAGTTCCGCAGTGCCAATGGTCACCGAATCCCCGGCGGCGAAACGGGTGAGCACCTCGATCAACGCATTGTGGGCGTCCTTGGGGATCTGCAGGGCGGTTCCGTTGACAAAAACGGTGGTGTCCCCGGATTCGGCCAGTGCGCGGCGCAGGCTTGCGGTGGTTTTCTCATCGAGCGCCTCGAAGGTGCGCACCTTGCCCAGGGCGGATGTTGGAGTAGCCATGTGTTTTATTCTGCCTGAGAAATTTTGCCGGTGCACCGTACGGTGCCCCCCGCGGTATTCCTAGGCTCCGGAGCTTGGCGCGGATTCTTTGAGCACCGCGGTGGCCGGCGCCTGCAAGAGGTGCTCGATTGAGTCTGCCAGGGCATCCACCAGGCGTGCGGAGCGGAGCTCGTCGGGGTCCGAGAGGTGCTGCAGGCTGATCCCGTCGATCCCGGCAATCGCCATCCGGGCCATGAGATCGAAGTCGACGTCCGGCGAGTGCGGGTCATGCTGCGCGGCGGCCTGGAAGATGCTGCTGGTGGAGCTGATCCAGGCTTGGTACATGTTGCGGTTGATGGCCCGGGCCGCGGTGATTTCCTCGTCGCCGACCATGCGGGTTGAGCGCAGCAGCAGCTCGAAGGTGGTCACCTGTTCGTGGGGTGAGGCCAGCATGCGCCGCCAAATGCGCCTGAGGTGATCGCGGACCGCGTCACTGAGGGATAAATCCTCGCCCAGCGGCTCAAGTTCCCTGGCGTAGTCGCGGCTGAGGTAGTTGTAGACCTCGTCGAGCAGCTCGTCCTTGTTGCGGAAGCAATAGTGCAGGGCCGCCAGCGGTGCATCGGCCTCCGTGGCGATACGCCGGGTGGTTGCCGCGGCCAGTCCTTCGGCTGCGATAACTCGTGCGGCGGCCTCGATGAACTGCCGGCTACGGTCCTTGGCTGATACCCGTGCCATGTCCTGCTCCTTGTGCTGATCATCCGTTGATGGATGGTTTCTTCTCTTATGACCCTAGCCCACATAGGTGGTGACTAGCGGATTTCCGCGGAATTTCGCGAACTTTCAATTATTTTCCCAAAAAGCTGGTCAAGCGACTAAGTCATTTGACATACTACTTGAAGATGTAAGGCGAGTCACATCGCGAAGACTAGTGAACAGGACGGTGGGCCAGATGAGTCAGCAGCAACCGCAGATGATCATCCACTCGGGAATCGTTGCCGCGATCGGGTTGGATCCGACCCTGGATGCCGCCGCATGCCAGGGGCGCCCCAGCGCCGTGGCTGTCCACGACGGACGCATCCTGGCCGTGGGCGGCAATGAGCTGCTGGATCTGGCCGGCGAGGCCACCACGCTCATCGATGCCCAGGGCGGGGCGATCCTGCCCGGCATCAATGACGGGCATCTGCACTTCGCGGCCAGCGCCGTGATCCGCCACGAACACCTGGATCTGAAAACTGCCGCCAGCTGGGATGAGGTCATCGACCGGTTGGAGGCCGCGCAAGCGGATGACTCCGGGTGGATCCGCGCTTCGGGCTGGGACCAGGCCGCCCTGGGGTCCGAAGGAATCCAGCGGATGTTCACTGCAGGCGGGGACACCCCGGTGGTCGCCTTTGATGCCTCGGGGCATCAGGTGATGATCAATGCGGCGGCGCTGTCGGTGCTGGAGCTGCATGTTCCCGCACCCGTGCCCGGCGGGGTGATCTCCCGGAGCGCGGATGGAACTCCCAGCGGGCTGTTCATCGATGCTGCGATGCGCCTGGTGAACGATGCGCTGCCGGGTTTCAGCCAGGCGGCGTTGCGCCGGGCCTTCACCGCACACCAGCACGAACTGCATGCGCTGGGCCTGACCTCGCTGACCGAACCTGGCCTGGGCCCGGGCGGCCGCACCTTGATGGGTGCGGTCTGCGACGAGCAAGCGCTGAAGCTCATGGCCCAGCTGAGCCGCGACGGTGAACTGAGCCTGCGGATCAACGTGCTGCTGCTGTTTTCCGGCACGGGCGGCGAATCGGCCGCGGCGGTGACCGCTGGCCTGGCCTCCGAATTGCCGCGAACCACCCGGGGGATCGACCCGTTGAAGTTGCGGGTGGCCGGGGTGAAAGTTTTCGCCGACGGGATTCCCCGCTCGGGGACCGCCTGGTTCCACGACGACTACCAGCTGCCCTGCGGCCACGGGCATGGCGCCCTGGTGCTCACCGGGGCGGATGATGAGGCCAAGGTGGCCGAATTCCGGCAGATCATCGCGGCCATCGACGCAGCCGGCCTGCAGGCAGGGGTGCACGTCACCGGGGATGCCGCCACCGAAGCGTTGATCGAAGCGGTCGAAGCCCTCCCGGATGCCGACCGGGCCCGCGCCAACCGGCACTACATCATCCACGGAGCCTTTGCCGAAAACTCGTTGCTTGAGCGGCTGGCCGCCGCCGGTATCGGCTACAGCACCAACCCTTCAATCCGTGCCGAGGCCGGGGCGCTGATGCAGGGGCTGCTGGGTGCCGAACGGTTCGCCGCCCAGCAACCGCTGGCCAGCGCCGCGGCGTGCGGGGTCGATGCCTCGTTGGCGTCCGACGCACCGGTCACCAGCCCGGACTGGCGGCGCAGCGTGGTGGCCGCGGTCACCCGGGACACCACCGCAGGACCCGGAGACGGGCAACCCGAACGGCTCACCCTGGCCCAAGCCCTGGCCATGATGACCCAAACCCCGGCCCGGCAAGACCACGCCGAAGAACACAAAGGCAAAATCCAGCCCGGCTACTTAGCCGATGTGTGCATCCTGCGCGACCCGCTGGATGCCGACGTGAAAAACCTGATCACCAACCCAACAAGCTGCACCATCGTCAACGGCGACGTGGTGTACAGCGCCACCTGACCCACCCCTTCCACAGAAAAGACTCGCCATGAAACTCCGCACTCTCTCAGGACTCCTGCTCACCCTCAGCCTGGGGGCCACCCTGGCCGCCTGCTCCGGCGGCGAGGCAACCGAGACCTCCGCCGACGGCAAAACCAAACTCACCGTGGGGATTATCGGTATCGGTTCGGATGCCGCGATCACCACCGCCATCGACAGGGGGTATTTCGCCGAGGAAGGACTGGAGGTTGAGACCACGGTGGTTGCCAACCCGCCAGCCGGTATCGCCGCGGCCCAGTCCGGGCAGCTGGATCTTTCCTACACCCCTTCCATCCCGTTGATCAACGCGTTATCCCAGAACATCGACCTGAAGGTTGTTGCCGCGGCCGATGGCTACGGCGAGGAAGGCGCCGCCGATGACCCATCCCAGGTTGATGACACCGCGCTGTTTGTGCAACCGGGATCGAGCATCACCCGGGCCAAGGATCTGGAAGGCAAAAAGGTCGCAGTTCCCGCCCGCAAGGCGCAGATCGAGGTGACGGTGGCCAACATGGTCCTGCAAGACGGCGGGGACCCGGCAACCATCAACTGGATGGTACTGGATCCGGCCAGTTCCCTGCAGTCCCTTGAGCAGGGACGGGTGGATGCCGCCGGACTGGTGGCACCCTTCTCCACCAACGCCCAGAAGCAGGGAATGGAACTACTGGGAAATCCCGGGCTTGAATTTTTCGAGTCCGGAGCGGTGGGGCTGTGGGTCGCCGGCGGGAGCACGGTGGCGAAAGAACCCGAGGTGATGGATGGTTTTGCCCGGGCCATTTACAAGGCCAACGCCTACGCCAATGAGAACCTGGATGAGATGGATGAGGTTGCCGCGCAGATCACCGGCATTGACCTGGACACCATTCGACTGGGAGCCGAAAACTACTGGCCGCTGTCCGTTGAACTGGAAGACCTGCAACGGGTCGACTCGCGCCTGGTTGAGCTGGGTTACCTCACCGAAGAGGTGAAACTCGATGACAGCCTCATCCTGGACACCAAATAGCCCCATCTCCCGTGCGGTGCTCGGGATTCTCGGAGCACTGTTGCTGTTGCTGCTGTGGCAGGCGGCCGCCTCCGCGCAGGTTTTCGGCCAAGGACTGCCCACCGTTGGAGCCACCCTGGCCGAACTTGCCGCCTTGCTCGGCAGCGGCGACTTCTGGGCCGACACCTGGATCACCGTTTGGCTGGCCGCCCTGGGATTGGTGCTGTCGGTGATCTGCGGGGTCATCCTCGGACTGGTCATCGGCACCATCGACACGGTTCGCTACCTCACCCTGGCGGTCACCGAATTCCTCAAGCCGATTCCGCCCATCGTGATCCTGCCGCTGATGGTCATGATTTTCGGCCCCACCAACACCATGGCATTGGTCCTGGTGTTGTGCGGCAGCGTTTTGGCCACCACCATCCAGGTGATTGCCGGAGTCAACGACACCGACCCGGTGGCACTGAACACCGCCCGCTCCTTCGGCATGGGTCCGGTCGAACGGCTCTGGAGGATCACCCTTCCCTCCGCCGCACCGTATATCGGCACCTCGGTACGCATCGGGGCGCCAACCGCGCTGATCATCGTGGTGGTCGCAGGGCTGCTTGGCGGGGCACCTGGACTCGGCAGCGCCATCTACGGCGCCCAAGCCTCCGGCAACTATCCGCTGGTATATGCCCTGGTCCTTGTCCTGGGTGTTCTGGGGCTCCTGGCGCAGAATTGCTCGGCGCTGATCGAACGACGGGTCCTGCATTGGCACCCAGCATTTAGAAAGGTTGAGAAATGAAACGCCACCTGTTCAACCTCACCCTGGCGGTCGCGGCCCCGCTGGTGCTGATTGCGGCCTGGTTCGGGATCTCCAGCTCATCAACCAACGCGTTTTTCCCGCCGCTAACCCAGATTCTTTCCCGATTCGGCGACCTGTGGATCTTCGAGCACTTCTCCACCGACATCATCCCGAGCCTCAAAAACCTGTTGCTCGGATTCGTGATCGCCGTAGTGCTGGGGGTGCTGCTGGGTTTCGTTTTGGCCACGGTACCGCTGCTGCGCGCCATGTTCGAACCCACCTTGCACTTTCTGCGGGGGATACCACCGGTGGCACTGGTGCCGATCCTGATCACGCTGGTGGGTTTCGGCAACGAAATGCGGATCTCCTCGATTGTGATTGCCGCGGTGTTCCC
Source organism: Glutamicibacter sp. NPDC087344 (assembly GCF_044744225.1). Lineage (NCBI taxonomy): Bacteria > Bacillati > Actinomycetota > Actinomycetes > Micrococcales > Micrococcaceae > Glutamicibacter > Glutamicibacter sp. NPDC087344. Next base: position 481,161 of record NZ_JBIUXY010000002.1, read on the forward strand.
CACCATGATCGCCACCATGGACGGCATCCGCTCGGTGGACTCCGGGCTGCGGGACGTGTGCACGGTGTACCAGCTTTCGCGCAAAGACCGATTGCTGTCCGTCTACCTGCCTTCGGCCGGACCGCAAATCGCCGCCGGAATGCAGGTCAGTTTGCTGGTGTCCTTCATCGTCATGATTGCCTCGGAAATGATGGGCACCGCCCAAGGGATCGGCGCCATGACCTTGCTCGCCCAGCAGACCTTTATGGCCGCAGACATGTGGGCGGGAATCCTGCTCCTGGGCCTGATCGGCTTCCTGAGCAACCTGCTGTTCAACCTCGTCAAGAACCGGGCACTGTCCTGGTACATCGGCTCCAAGAAAATGGAGAAAGTCTCATGAATTCCACCATTGACCAGCCAGTGCCTGAGCTCTCCCAGAGCGAGGCCACCCCACGCCTATCGGTCAGCGCACTGGCCAAAACCTACGGCACCGGCCCCAAGGCCGTGGAGGTCATCGAAGACCTGTCCTTCTCCGTCAACGCCGGGGAAATGGTCTGTATTGTCGGCCCCTCGGGTGTCGGCAAAACCACCTTGCTCAAATGCCTGGCCGGACTGCAACCCTCCAGCGGCGGGGTCATGAAAATCGACGGCAAGGTAGTCTCCGGGCCGCCGGCAGAAATGGCACTGGTTTTCCAGGACTATTCCCGCTCGCTGATGCCGTGGCTGACCGTGGAGAAAAACCTGCACCTGCCACTGCGCCACCTGCGGCTTCCCGCAGCCGAAGTCCGCTCGCGCATCGACGCCGCGCTGGAAGAAGTTGGGCTGTCCCATGCGGCCAAACGCTACCCCTGGCAGCTTTCGGGAGGGATGCAGCAACGTGTGGCGATTGCCCGAGCCCTTGCCTACCAGCCAGAAATCCTGATCATGGATGAGCCTTTCGCCTCCGTGGATGCCCAGACCCGCTTCGAGCTCGAAGACCTGTGCCTGAAAATCCGCGACGAACTGGGCATGACCATCCTGCTGGTCACCCACGACATCGACGAGGCGGTCTACCTCTCGGACAGGATTGTGGCCATCGGCCACAAACCAGCCAAGGTACTGGAAGTCATGGACGTGCAACTGCCCGCCCCGCGCAACCAGATCGACACCCGCGCACTGCCGGAGTTCTCCGCGCAACGCACCAAGGTGCTCTCACTGATTCGCCAGGCCCAAGCATGAGCCGGGAGCAGGGGCCGCGCATCAGGCCGAACATCATCGTATTTATTGCCGACCAGCTTCGGGCCGACCACCTGGGAGCCTATGGAAACACCGAGGTGCGCACACCCAACATTGATCGTTTGGCCGAGTCCTCCATGGTGTACAACCAGGCCCACGTCGCCAACCCAACCTGCATGCCCAACCGCGCCAGCCTGCTGACCGGCCGGTGGCCCAGCAGCCACGGAACCCAATACAACGGCATCCCGGTGAACCCCGACGCGTCCACCTTTGTGCGCCAGCTGGCCGGATGCGGCTACCGCACCGCCGCCGTGGGCAAATTGCATCACCAGAACATGGGATGGGACTTCGAGCCAGAGCAGCGGGTGCAGATCCACGACAGCGCCCCGGGACTGCTCGACCCGCGGCTACCCGACGCGGTGGAGCCGACACGGGAACCGGGCTGGGACCAGTGGGAAAACCGGGCACGCCACGAACGGGAGTTCGTGGAACTCCCCAAGGATTATTACGGTTATCAGGACGTTGACCTGGTCATTGGCCATGGGGATGCACCCGGTGGCCACTGGCTGCACTGGGCGCGGGAGCGCGGGATCGACCCGTTGACCTTGGGCGGGGCCGCTAACGGAAGCAATGTGCTGCACAGCTGGGAACAGGTGTACACCTCTTCCATCCCGGCGCAGCTTCATCCCACCAGCTACATCGGGCAACAAGCCGAACATCGGGTCCGCGAGGCAGCAGAAAACGACGACCCGTTTTTCCTGTTTGTCTCCTTCCCCGACCCGCACCACCCATTTGCCCCGCCGCGTGAGTATGCGCAGCGTTACGACCCGCAGCAGTTGAGCCTGCCCGTGGGGTTTGAGCAAAACCACGAGCGCTCGCCGGAACACATCCGTCGGATGCACGAGGTGCGAGGGACGCCGAATGCGGACCTGACCATGACCTTTGCCGTCTCCGAGGAGCAATATCGGGCGGCCGCCGCCGCCCAGTACGGGTTGATCGAGTATATGGATGAGCAGATCGGACGGGTGCTCCAGGCTTTGGAAGAGACCGGTCAGACGGAGAACACGGTGGTAGTGTTCACCTCCGATCACGGTGATCTTTTTGGCGATCACGGGTTGATGCTGAAACATTTTGTGCACTACCGGGCGGTGACCCGGGTGCCGCTGATGATCCACGTTCCCGGCAGTGCAGGGCAGCGCAGTGATGAATTGGTTTCCAGTGCAGATTTCGCCCCCACCGTGATGGACCTGGCCGACGTGCCAAGTTTCCGGGGGATTCAGGGCCGCAGTTTGGCGGTTGACGGCCAGCTCTCAGCAACAGCGGGATCTGCCTCGCTGCTGATCGAGGAGGACCAGCCTTTTGCCTTGGACGGTCTTCCGGCACCGGTGCGTATGCGTACCGTGATTACCGCCGAAGGCCGGTTGACCCGCTATATGGGTACCGAAATCACCGAATTGTATGACCACCGAAGCGATCCGGATGAATTGCTGAATGTGGCCGGAACGGTGCATGCCGAGGCATTGCAACGACGTTTGGAAGCCGAGCTGACGGAGCAGTTGGTGCATCTTGCCACAGCTCGTTCACGGCCCACCGCCGCCGCGTGATTTTTGGTGGCCGTGACCAGTCCTTCTGTCTCTACACAGTGTCGGCACACTATTATTGCCAAATCGTGGGCAGGTGAAATTGGTTTGACCGCTTTTGGACGACGGTATCTTGAACCCAAAGGACAGCCATGAAGCCGGCGATGCCAATGATCGAGTCGGTGCCATGTCGGTATCCGCCGGATAGCTCTCCGATGCCGGCGCACATGGCGTTCGACCAGGGTGGCAAACAAGGGCTTTGGTGGCGTCGCGGCGGTCCGCATCGGGCAGTAGGTCTGCACCAGCGCAGACGAGCGCGCCGGTACTGACTCCTGCGGCGGAGACACCCATGAGGCCGAGACCGATTGTAAGACTTTCGGTTAGGAGGCTGTTTTTTGGCGACGATGCCCCAATGGAAGGTCGATCTGCGCGCTGAGTACGACCCATGCTGCGGCGCTGGTGACACCTTGATGCCAAGCCATCATGTTGGTGCCTCCTGGAGGTGATTAAAGTGGTTTGAACTTCTCCATACGACTAGATTCACGTAGCTGTGGCCATTGCGTGGTCGTGGGGATAGGCTGGAAACAGGCAACTATTATAAAATTTAAAAAATTTAAAGAATGTAAATGGTGCACGAGTATGGGAACACCACGAAACCCGTTCAAACCAACCGCTGGCGCCCGTCCACCTCTATTGGTAGGGCGAGACGAAATCCGTGAAGATTTCGCAGAAAGCATCGAAAATGGAGCTGGTGCTCCCGGCCTGCTATCGATCTACTCGGGTGCGCGCGGGATCGGCGAAACGGTCATGCTCGGTGAAATCGAGGACGAAGCCATACATCACGGGTGGATCGTGATCTCCGAAACTGCAACAGAAGGACTGGTTCGAAGAATCTACAGCGCGATCCGCAAGCATAAAGCCGAGCTTTTGGACGGACCAGCAGGACGCAGGATCACCGGTGTGAAGCTTGGCCCGCTTGAAGTGGCCGCCGAACTGGCACCAACGGAGGACATCCACTGGCGAACAATTCTGACAGAGCTACTGCAGAAGCTCGATGAGAACGGCACCGGACTGCTCATCACAGTAGATGAAATCCATGGGATCGACCGGGGAGAATTGGCTGAAATCGCCACTGTCGTTCAGCATATGATTCGCGAGGAACTCCCCATCGGAATGGCTTTTGCGGGACTTCCCAAGGCGGTCGAAGACCTGCTCAACGAAGGGGTAACCACTTTCCTGCGTCGCGCCGAAAAATACGACCTGAACACAGCACCCATCCAGGAGGTTGCCAACGCTTTTAGGGAAACATTTGGCGACAGCGGAGTTGAAGCTGGCGAAGAAAAAATTCAGCAACTGGCAGAAGCTACCGGTGGCTACCCATTCCTCATTCAGCTCGTTGGATACTACGTCTGGTCTCAAGCTTCAAAGTCTAATTATGTGGTGACCGACGAAGCTTTGGCTGCGGGGCTTGAAAAGGCCCGGAGGCGTATGGGTACCACCGTGGTGCAGTCGGCTTACCAGTCGCTTTCCGACATCGACCGGTCCTACATTCTGGCCATGGCCGAGGACAACGGGCCGTCGAGAACTTCTGTAGTTGCACAAAGGCTTGGAGTGTCCCAAGTCTACGGTGGCCAATACCGTCTGCGCCTTCTCGCTCAGGGGATCATAAAGACAGTGGCTCATGGCTATGTAGATTTTGCGGTTCCTACCCTTCGGGAGTTCCTGCGCGAACAGCCTGCCTACAATGCTGTACTCCATGATCCACTGCCCGAAAATTAGAGCGATGAAAGCACGGAAACGGACCGCCCTTCATTGCCCTGGTGGCTTGGCTATTCGAATACCTCCTGCAGCCAAACCGTAGATTCCCCTCTGCTACGGTACGTGAACTGACCAGCATGGCCTTTATGCCTCGGGGTTGTGGAGAATTCCCGTTGGCAACCGGTCGTGAAGCTCGACGAACCTTCTCCACGGCTTGGAATTGTTTGGTGGAGATCTCGCGCAGATCCTGCTTGGTCAGCCTCGATCCATAAGCAATGTCGTAGGGTAAGCGCTCATGTGGCGCGGAAACAGCACCAAGATCTCGGATTTCCTCGCGGGTGTATCCGATGGTGGCTCACAACCAGCTTGTTGCACGGGGAGCGCCAAGAAATATTAACCAATTGAGTCGATCAGGGGTTGTCTAGCGACACACAGTTCCCGTATGGTGGAAATTGTAGGTCTAAAGAAAGTACTGACCAGCCATCTTCCGGCACACCGTGGGGGAACGCTTCGCCTTACCAGGCTGCTCCACTCGGGGAATTGTGCATCTGGATGCGTGATATCTGCCTTAACTGCGCAGACTCAGGCTCCATTGCGGTCGGATGAATGGTCATGCGCGTTCCTACGCTATGCCACAAGTTTCGTGGGTACTGCGTTTTCGTCATTCAGAACTTTCTTGAAAGTAGAGCTATTCAATGTCTGTTGAATCCAGCAAAGACCTGTCCACCATCACCGACGCCGAAATCTTCGACTCCCACCTCGGTGGCAAACTGACCGTCGCGTCGAAAATGCCGTTGAATTCCAAGCGTGATCTCTCCATTGCCTACACCCCGGGTGTTGCAAAGGTTTCCCAGGCAATCGCCGATGATCCGGCAAAACACGCCACCCACACCTGGGCCTCGCGTCTGGTCGCAGTGGTTTCCGACGGTACCGCCGTATTGGGTCTTGGCGACATTGGCGCCGCCGCTTCGCTTCCGGTGATGGAAGGAAAATGCGCGCTGTTCAAGGAATTCGGTGGTTTGGACTCCATCCCACTGGTGCTTGATACCAAGGACGTGGACGAAATCGTGGAAACGATTGTCCGCCTGCAGCCAAGCTTCGGGGCAGTGAACCTGGAAGACATCTCCGCACCTCGGTGTTTTGAGATTGAAAGCCGCCTGATCGAAGAACTTGATGTTCCGGTGATGCATGATGACCAGCACGGCACCGCCGTGGTGGTACTGGCTGCCCTGATTGGTGCGGCGCGTCAGGTCAAGCGCGACATCAGCTCCATGAAGGTTGTTGTTTCGGGTGCCGGTTCCGCCGGTGTTGCCGTGACGAACCTGCTGCTGTCCGCCGGGGTAGCTGACGTGATTGTCCTTGACTCGCGAGGTACCATCCACCGCGAGCGTGATGACCTGAACCAGTTCAAGGCTGATCTGGCGACGCGCACCAACCGTGATGATGTGATGGGTGGGCTTTCCGAGGCACTGGACGGAGCCGACGTTGTGGTCGGTTTGTCTTCCTCGACCTTCCCGGAAGAAGCACTGGCCAAGATGAACAAGGATGCAATCATCTTCGCACTGTCCAACCCGACTCCGGAGGTCATGCCGGATGTTGCGGCGAAGTATGCTGCTGTGGTTGCTACCGGCCGTAGCGACTTCCCGAACCAGATCAACAACGTGCTGGCATTCCCGGGCATCTTCCGCGGTGCGCTGGACTCCGGCGCGAAGAAGATCACCGAGGAAATGAAGGTTGCCGCCGCTCACGCAATCGCAGAGCTTACCGGGGATGACCTGTCGGCCGACTACATCATTCCTTCGGCTTTGGATGATCGTGTGATGCCAGCGGTGGCCGCGGCGGTAGGTGCCGCAGCCACAAAGGGCTAAGTGCTCACGCAGGCTTCCTGCTTCTAGGAGCCTGCGAGGCCCCAAACCTGCTGTGTGAAAGCGCCGTTCCGAATCAGATGATTCGGAACGGCGCTTTCGTATGTTATGGCGGCCCTCCACGGGAATCACTTGTATACAGGTTTTGCGGTTATCCACAATTCGTCGGTATGCACCCCAGCCTTTGCCGGTCGAGCCCAAACTTGGGTTACTCGGTTCGCAGACGAAGGAGCACCAACCATGAAACAGTTCGGCGGAAGTTTCAGCTTCCTCAGCAGTACACCCCGTGAAGACATGATGTGCAGACTGGAACGGGAGTTGGAAGATGTGGGTTACGCGGTTCTCGCCTTTATCCCTGACGACGGACGACGCTTCGCCGCATTTTCGATTGGGCTGACCACCTATGGACACCCGGAACTTTTTGTCACCGGAGCGGCTGAAGATTCGGTGCGCACTTTTCTCCAGCACCTGATCGAGCAAGTGCTCTACAGTGGCAAGACTTTTCGAGCAGGCACCACGTCGACATCCTTTTATCCGTCGCTGGAAGTACTTGAGCTGCCCGGCCCCGCTCGCGAGATGTTCTTCTACGATGAACTGCTTGGCGATGAGGACGTGCGGATTCTGTGCGTCAGGCAAGCCAGCAACGACCAGGTCGCGTCCAGCCTGGACGCCTTGGCAAGCTGAGGCCGGGGGAATCGATCATGTGCGACATGTGCAACGGAATGACGCGGGAACAGGTCAATGCCAAAACGAATCGCCACATCCAGGAATACGGAAGATCCATTGTTTATGTGGAAGGCAACGAATCCAACGAGCCCTACGGCTACACGGTGGGCTTGAGCAAGATCGGGCATCCAGAATTTCTGGTTCGGGGGCTGAACGCTGAAGACACCATCATGATGCTCAACGGTTTCTCCGAGAGTGTGCTGACCCGGGGCGAAAAATTTGGACAGGGCCACACGTCTCACTGGAGGGATGGCCGTTTGCTGTATTTCAGTACAGTTTCCGGGCGGCTCCACCTGTTGATCCCCGCGGCCTACTCGCGGTATGCCCAACGGACCCGACTGCTGGAAATCAGCTTCGTAGGTCAGGATGTACCCTACAGCGTGCTGGCCGCACGAAAGAACTAACGATCTCAAAAGGTATCCCGAAACTTGATGACGCGATTGAACGGTTAGCGCGTCATCAAATCGGCGTTCAGGTACGTGCTTATGTTCAGAATTTGTCTTTCCTACATGGGCAAATACTGTATTCGTGGAAGCTCTCAGTGTTAGCAGGAGGTGTGGTTCGTTTTGTAAAGTTGAAGGTAGGAAACACAGGAACCTAGCTTTGGGATACCAAAATGACTATAGTTTGAGATAGCGATCCCTACACCCATGAAGGAACCTAAATACGATGACACTCATGCTCAACGCCAGCACGCTGGAATCACTGCTTGATATGCCTTCGACGGTGGAAGCCGTAGACAAAATTTTTGGCGATCTCTCTCGCCAGACGGCAGCTCAGCCCACACCGACAACCATGCACGTGGACTCTGCGGACTCACGTTTCATTGTGATGTCGGCGGTGGCCGCAGATCCAGCCATCGCGGCCGTGAAGCTCCTTGCCGATGTGCCGTCCAACGCGGACCGCACTCTGCCGACGCAGCGTTCAATGATTGTTCTGGCCGACCATCTCACCGGAGCACCCTTGGCGATGCTCGATGGAAGGGTGCCGACCAAAATGCGCACTGCCGCGGCGACTGCCGTGGCAACGCGCCACCTTGCCCGTCGGGATTCGAAGGTTCTAGGACTTGTCGGTGCGGGAAACCTGGCCGTCGCGCACGTTGAAGCGCTTTCTTGTGTCATGGATGTGCAGCGCGTGGTGGTCTGGTCCCGCACCGAAGCCCGCATCGAACAATTCAAGAAGGCGGTGGCCCGTTTTGATGTCGACGTTGTTTCCGTGCCAGAGCTTGAAGAGGTTTTCACTCAAAGCGACGTCGTTTGCACCTTAACGCCTTCGGTCGAGCCCATCATCAAGGGGGAGTGGTTCCGTGAAGGAATGCACATCAATGCGGTCGGTGCGCGCCCCCGCCCCACCGAGCGAGAGATCGATTCACAGGGTATGGCCCGAGCCAAGGTTTTTGTCGACCATCTGGGAACTGCGCAATCGAAGTCGGGGGAATACCTGATGGCTTTGGCTGAGGGGGCGATCGGTGAAAACAGCATCGCCGGCGAACTGGGAGCCGTCGTTGCTGGTGCATTACCCGGACGCGGCCATGAAAATGACATAACACTGTTCAACTCCGTGGGAATCGGTGCACTGGACTTGGCAATCGGTAGTATTGCTCTAGAACGTGCCGTGAAAAGAGGGCTCGGAGTAGAGCTTGACCTGTCGCTCTAAATTCAGTCGCACGGTGTGCGGAACTCTTCGCTCGGTATTCAGTGTCAGCTAGAAAACAAGCCAGAGTGATGAGGATGTCCCGGATATGTCGCAGACCGAAGAGTTCGAACCCGAAGCGGTACGAATTGCCGAACAGCTTCGCGCCGCGATCATCGACGGGACACGGGCTGCCGGAAGCAAGCTGGTTGAGCGCGACATTGCCACCGAACTAGGTGTGAGCCGCTTGCCCGTGCGCGAAGCACTGAAGACGCTGGTGTCTGAAGGTCTGGTGACTCAACGACCGCGCAGCTGGGCTGTGGTGCGAGAGTTTACGGCGACGGATATTGCCGATCTGATTGAGGTGCGTAGCGGTCTGGAGCTTATGACGTTCAAGCTCGCTGCCCAGCGATACACTCGCCAGGGTTTAGAGGAACTGCGTGAAGTATTGGACAGCGAGCTGGAACACGCCCAGCGTGGTGACATGCTCACCGCCCGCCGCGAGGCGGCCAGATTCCATGACCTGATCAACTCGATGTCCGGCAACGTCCTGCTCTATGAGCTCCACCAGAATCTCAGTGCACGTATGCGCTGGCTGATGACGCAGCATGATGACGTCCTGGGAATGGCGCATGAGCACACGGCGTTGTATGAAGCAATCGCCGCGCGCGATGTCGCCGCCCTGGAAGTGTTGGTGCCCAAGCATTTGGAGACCAGCCGCTCTAGCGCCACGGAACGTACCGCGGACACGCAGTAGCAAGCGAACTACCTCGCTTGCAGTTCAGCGCCTGACGAATTATCGGATGATCCGGTACTCATTGGTCCTTGAATTGACCGGTGCGCCTTTGGCGACCCATCAGTCATCGGGGAGTGTGTGCGTCGGGTCGGTACAGAAATACTCGAAACTCGAGTTCCGCTCCTTGGTGCCTGGTGCTGTTCCCGAGCGCCCGAAAGTCATAAAAATCAACGTTGAGACATCACCTACCTTTGGAATACCAAAAGTGGATAGAGTATGCACTGAAGCCCGAATGAGCGGCTGAGAGTGCCCATTGAGATAGCGCTCGACCTTGTTTGACGTTTGTAGCCCGGCACCGATGCAAGTGCTCGGAGCCGGCTACCGCGCAGACTCAACGACTCGCAAAAGACGACGGTCGATTGGCAGAAGAACCTGCCACGCCGTGAGAATGAACGCCCGCACAAAGTTTGGGCGACAAAGTATCACTAAAAATCACGCTGTTCTTCAGCTTTGTCGCACCCAGAAGTGGTGGGAAGTTTTTGAATGTCACAAAAGCAAACCTTTGAACCGGAAGCAATTCGGATCGCCGAACAACTGCGCTGCGCGATCATCGATGGTATCAGGCAACCTGGATCCAGGCTTATCGAACGTAAAATCGCTGTCGACCTAGGGGTGAGTCGACTGCCGGTGCGCGAAGCGCTGCAGACCCTGATCTCCGAAGGTTTGGTGACCCAAAGACCACGAAGCGGGGCGGTTGTCAGGGAATTTAAGGCATCGGATATCGCTGACGTTATCGAGGTGCGTGTGGCACTTGAGCTGATGACATTTAAGCTAGCCGCTCAAAGATATACCCGTTCATCGTTGGACGAACTGCGGTGCGCCTTGGATGAAGAGCTGGTAAGCGCGCGGTGCGGCGACGCCGCGGCATCGCGCAGCGCCGGTACCAAATTTCATGATTTGGTCAACCTCATGTCCGGGAATGAACTCCTGTGTGAATTGCACGGTTCGCTGGGTGGCCGAATGCGCTGGCTGATGGCCCAGCATGACGACCTCTTGGAGATGGCGCTCGAACATGAGCGGCTCTATGACGCCATTGCCGCCCGCGACGTTGCTGCCATGGACGTGCTGATCCCAAGGCATCTTGAAACCAGCCGCACTAGCGCCATGACAAGACAACAAAAAGTTCTGGCCGGGGCCCGCTAAGGTTCGCAACCCGTCAGGCAACATCACTCCGATGATGCCTGGCGGGTATTTTTCTACCCAAAGGTCTATTGGGATACCGATTGTGCACCTAATTCACTGCCGGTATTTATGAAACACTTGTTTGGTATCCGATAATATTGCATGAAATATCGTTTGACCTGTGATTTTATGACCTTACCTTCAATTGTGTCGCAAGTGTTTCAAGTTTGGTATTCCAGATCACTATGTTTTGGTATACAGTTTTCCCAGTAACCCAGATCACTCACTAGCAACAGGGGGACCAGCCAATGACCGCGACGGCCTCAAAACCTTCGGCATCGGACGCGGAGAAGCCGGTAGCCACCGGGCGTTCGCTGCTGGCAACCGCATGGATGCGCATCCGCAAAAGCCCCGTTGCAATGGTCAGCCTGGCCATCGTGGTGGGTATGGTGCTTTTCGCGATTCTCGCTCCGCTGCTGGTGGCGATTGAGGGACAAGATCCATACACCACCAACACTTCTCCCGAAGTACTGGACAACTTCTACGTCCCCGGCCTGCCGCTGCCGTACTACATGTACCCCAGCGCAGAACACTGGTTGGGTGTTGAACCCGGCCTGGGACGCGACCTGTTCGCACGCTTGGCCTACGGTGCGCGAGTCTCGCTGATCATTGCCCTGCTCTCGACCTTGGTCTCGGTCGTGCTGGGAACCATCCTCGGGGCGGCCGCAGGCTACTTCGGCGGCAAGGTGGACATGGTCATCAGCCGCATCATGGACTTGTTCCTGGCCTTCCCGCACCTGCTGCTGGTGCTGTCGATTGCCCCCATCTTGCAGTCGCGGCTCTCGGGCACGGCATTGGCCCGCGGCTCCTTTGTCCCGATTGCCTCCTTGGTCATCGTGCTCGGATTCTTCGGTTGGGCCTATCTGGCCCGCGTGGTTCGCGGCCAGGTGCTTTCGATCCGCGAACAGGAATACATGGACGCGGCAAAGTCCTTCGGCACCAAAAACTGGTCGATGATCATCAAGCAGGTCATCCCCAACGTGATGGGCGTGGTGCTGGTATACGCAACCATGATGATCCCGACCAACATCACCGCTGAAGCGGCGCTGTCCTTCCTCGGGGTAGGCGTCAAGGATCCGACTCCGTCCTGGGGCCAGATGCTCAACGCCGCCCAAGCCGGCAACTGGTACCTGCAGGACCCGTGGTTCCTCGCGGTGCCGAGTATTGCCCTGATCCTGACGGTGCTGGCCTTCAACTTGCTTGGCGATGCCATGCGCGACGCACTGGATCCCAAGTCTTCACGCTGATCCTTAGCTTTTTACCGATTCCCACTCGCAGTAGAAGATCCCTTAGGAGGACTCATGAATTCGCGAGCCACAAAACTGCTCTCAGTTGCAGCAGTAGCGGCATTTGCCTTGACCGGTTGCGCCGGTGGAGCCAAGGCACCTCAGGGCGGTGCAAGCGGTGCCCCAACGGACCCTTACGCACCGGTCATCGTGCAGTCGGGCTTCACCGAAAAGGGTGGAAACGTCAACGTCTTGATGTCTGCCGACTTCGCAACCCTGGATCCAGGAAACTCGAACTACGTGCAGACCGCCAACGTCGGCCAGCTGTACTACCGCACGCTGACCATGGCCAAGGAAACCGCCGGCCAGCCGCCAGAAATCGTTCCGGATCTGGCCACCGACACCGGCACCGTTTCCGAGGATGGAAAAACCTGGACCTATACCCTGAAAGACGGGCTGAAGTTCGAGGACGGCACCCCGATTACCTCGGCGGACATCAAGTACGGTGTTGAGCGCACCTACGCCCGCGACGTCTACACCCAGGCTCCGCAGGAGCTGAACTCGGCGCTGATCGACGACGCCTACAAGGGTCCCTACACCGATGGCGACCTGGATGCCATTGAAACCCCGGATGACAAAACCGTGGTGTTCCACCTCAAGCAGCCGTTCGCCGAGTTCCCGGCCCTGGTCTCCCGCTCCAACACCGCACCGGTGCCGGAAGAGAAGGACACCAAACTCGACTACACCAACCACCCGATTTCCTCGGGCCCGTACAAGGTCAAGAGCTATGAGCGCGGCCGCGAGCTGGTGCTTGAGCGCAATGAGAACTGGGATGCGGCAACAGATGAAAACCGCACCGCACTGCCAGACAGCTTCAGCTTCAGCCTTTCAAGCTCGCAGTCGACCATCTCCCAGAAGCTGATCTCAGACTCCGACCCGAACTCCATCACCCTTGACTCCAACGGCGCGCTGCAGGCCTCGGATGCCGCGAGCCTGAACGATCCAAAGATCAAGGACCGCACCGCCGGCGGTTTCCTGGGCTGCATCGACGTGATCGACCTGAACACCGAGACCATCAAGGACCCCGACGTCCGCAAGGCCATCGCCCTGGCCATGGACCGCGAGTCGATCCAGGTGCAGTACGGCGGTGCCCGCTTCGGCCAGCTGGTCACCAGCACCCTGACCGATCGCATGGTGGGGCTCACCGAGCAGAAGACAGACCTGTCCGCAGACGGCAAACCGAAGCTTGAAGAAGCCAAGGCATTGCTGGAAGGCAAGGACGTTCCCACAAACCTGGTCTACGGCTACGCGAACTCCACCGAACGCTACAAGAACATCGGCACCGTGCTGCAGCAGAACCTGAAGGAACTGGGCATCGATCTGGAACTGCGCCCGATTCCCGCCGCGAACTACTACTCCACCCTGGCCGGGGACCAGATGCCTGACATCGCCCGCTCCGGCTGGTGCGGCGGCGCAGACTCCTCCTCGGTGCGGATGACCACCGATCCGAACCTCGGCCCGTCCCTGGATGGCAAGACCTACGGATTCAGCAACATCCCGCGGTTCTACGACGACGAGCTGTCGGCGAAGATGTACGAGCTGCGCAGCGAAAACGGCACCGCAGAAGAACTGGGCGCCAAATGGTCCGAGATCTACAACGAGGTCATGGCCACCTATCCACTGGTGCCGACAATGCACACCTACACCAACTCGGTGGTCGGATCCAATATCCGCAACGCCCAGGTTGGCTACTTCTTCGGCTCCATCGACCTGAGCACGGTCGGCGTCGCTAAGTAAGGAACACACTCATGGTTAGTTTCCTCTTCCGCAGATTCGGCGCGATGCTGATTTTGCTTCTCGTCGTCAGCTTTATCACCTTCAGCCTCTTCCAGTTCGGCCCGGCGGATCCGGCCTCGGCCGCCTGCGGCCAGGAATGCACCCCGGACCGGGTGGAACAAGCCCGTATTGCGCTGGGCCTGGATAAGCCGTTTTTCGCGCAGTACCTCGCATTCCTCTCCGGGCTGGTTGGACCGCGGATGCTCGGCGCTCCCGGCGCCGAACAGCTATGCGCCTGGCCCTGCCTGGGCAAGAGCTTCCAGACCAATGAGAACGTCACGGACATGATCGCCAACGCGCTGCCGTACACCCTCTCACTGGCTGTTGGCGCGGTGCTGATCTGGACCCTCGTGGGTGTAGGTTTCGGATTGCTGGCTGCGATGCGGAAGGGGAAACTCACCGACCGTTTTATCGTCGGGGCGTCCTCCGTGGGCGTTTCCCTGCCCATCCCGGTCACCGGCCTGATGCTGCTGCTGGTATTTGTCGGAACCCTTGGCTGGTTCCCCTTCACCACCAACCAGATTGTTTCCCCCTTCGGGGAAGCCGGATTCATGGCCTGGGTGAACAACTACTTTTTGGCCTGGGTCGCGTTGGCCGTGGTGTTCTCCGCGCAGTATGTGCGTATTACCCGCAACAACATGATTGAGACCTTCTCCGAAGACTTTATGCGCACCGCCCGAGCCAAGGGTTTGGGCCGCCGCAGCATTGTTTTCAAGCATGGTGTGCGTGCCGGGATCACCCCGATCATCACCATGCTCGGCCTTGACCTGGGTGCGCTGCTGGGCGGCGCGGTGCTCACCGAACAGATCTTCTCCGTTCCGGGGCTCGGGTTCACCGCGGTCAAGGCCGCGACCAGCGGCGATTTGCCGGTAACCATGGCCATCACCATGCTGGCCGCGTTTTTCATCATCCTCTTCAACGTCCTGGTAGACATTGCCTACGCCTTCATCGATCCGAGAGTCAAGGTGAACTAAATGGAACCGATGCTGTCGGTCAAGAACCTGACCGTCAAGTTCCCCACCGATGACGGACTGGTCTCCGCCCTGAACGGGATGGACCTGAGCCTGAACCGCGGTGAAACCGTGGGTTTGGTTGGTGAATCCGGCTCCGGAAAGTCGGTCACCAGCCAGGCGATCATGGGCCTGTTCAAGGATTCCCGGGCGCAGATCGACGGGGAGATCACCTTTGAGGGCACCGACCTGCTGACGCTGAGCGAAGATGCCATGCGTCCGTTCCGCGGCAAAAAAATCGGGATGATCTTCCAGGACCCGCTCTCCGCGATGCACCCGTTCTACACGGTGGGCTCGCAGATTGCCGAGGCCTACCGGGTGCACAACAAGGTGTCCAAAAAGGCGGCCCGCCAGGTGGCCATCGATATGCTCGGGCGGGTGGGGATCCCGGATCCCAAACGCCGGGTGGACAACTACCCGCATGAATTTTCCGGCGGCATGCGCCAGCGCGCCATGATTGCCATGTCCCTGGTCTGCGAGCCGGAACTGCTGATCGCGGACGAGCCGACCACCGCCCTGGATGTGACGGTGCAGGCGCAAATCCTCGACTTGATTTCCGACCTGCAGGCAGAGACCAACTCGGCGGTCATCTTCGTGACCCATGATCTGGGTGTGGTAGCCCAGCTGTGCCAGCGTGTGGTGGTGATGTACGGCGGGCAATGTGTTGAGCAGGCCAGCGTGCGCCAGATTTTCCAGCGCCCCTCCCACCCCTACACCCGCGGGTTGATGGCTTCCATGCCGCACCTGTCCGGTGAGAGCGACCGCTTGACCCCGATCCCCGGATCCCCGCCGGCCTTGCTGGCGCTGCCTGCAGGCTGCATCTTCGCGGACCGCTGCGAGTTCGCGAAAATTGTGCCCGATGGCCGTTGCCTGAACCAGCGCCCAGAACTGATCACCAGCAATGACCACGCGGTGCGCTGCCATGGACACGAACTGTCATTGATAAATGAGACAAGCCTGATCGGAGCCGGCTTATGAGCACACCACTCTTAGAGGTCGCAAACCTCGCCAAACACTTCCCGATCAAAAGCTCAATGGGCCGCACGGTGGGTGCGGTCAAGGCGGTGGACGGGGTCAGCTTCACCCTGCAGCGCGGCACCACCCTGGGGTTGGTGGGCGAATCGGGGTGCGGCAAGTCCACCACCGGCAAGGTGCTGATGCGGCTGCTGGATCCGACCTTCGGCAGCATCAAGCTGGACGGCGAGGAAATCAGTGCGCTGAAGGGCAAACCGCTGGACAGCTTCCGCCGGCGGGTGCAAATGGTGTTCCAGAACCCGGCCTCTTCGCTCAACCCCCGCCAGTCCATCGGCTCGGCCATTGCCGCGCCGTTGGTGGAACAACGAATCAAGGTCCCCGGCGGCATCAAGGCCAAGGTTGCGGATTTGATGGACCGGGTAGGTCTTCGCCCGGAGCATGCAAACCGTTTCCCGCATGAATTTTCCGGCGGCCAACGCCAGCGTATCGGCATTGCCCGCGCCTTGGCCTTGGACCCGGAAGTGGTGATCTGCGACGAGCCGGTCTCCGCGCTGGACGTCTCGGTCCAGGCCCAGGTGGTCAACCTGCTCAAGGACATCCAGGCGGACACCGGGGTCTCCTATATCTTCATCGCCCACGACCTGGCCGTGGTGAAGCACATGGCTGATGAGGTGGCCGTGATGTATCTGGGGAAGATCATGGAGCAGGCACCCAAGGCCGAGCTTTTTGAGAACCCCCGCCACCCTTACACCCGCGCCTTGCTGTCGGCGGTGCCGAGTGTCGACCTGGACGCCGCGTTGACCGAACGCATCCGCCTGGGCGGGGACCTGCCGTCCCCCAGTAATCCGCCGTCGGGCTGCGTGTTCCGCACCCGCTGCCCGGCCTTCGCCTTGCTGGGTGATGCCGGCAAGCAGCGCTGCACCTCGCAGGTGCCGACGGGCCAGATGGCGTGCCACTTCCCGCAGGCGCAGCTGGCCGCGGCCGTTGGCGCCTAAGACTATTCTGAATACCACTACCGCATCAGTTATGGAAGGAAACATACAGTGCTGATCAGCAACGCCCGCCCCTGGGGCGGCAACGCCAGCGATATCACCATTGAGGGCGCAAAAATTGTCTCAATGACCGCCCACGACCCGGCACGCCAGCTTGGCGCCGAGGACGTGGACGGCCGCGGGCGGATCGTGATCCCATCCTTCACCGACGTGCATGTGCACCTGGATTCAACCCGTATCGGTCTGCCGTTCCGCGAGCACACCGGCCGCCCGGGAGTCTGGGGCATGATGAGCAATGACCGCGAGAACTGGCGCGACGCGGAGGTAGGACTCACCGAGCGCGTGGCCGGGACGTTGGAGCGGATGATCGCCCGCGGCACCACCCGGGTGCGTTCCTACGCCCAGGTTGATGTGGACTGCAAACTTGAAAAATACGAGGCAGTCGCGGCGGCCAAGGAAAAGTTCGCCAACGAGGCTGACGTGCAGATCATGGTGTTCCCGCAGGCAGGCATCCTGCTTGAACCGGGCACCGAAAAGTACCTGGAAGACGCGCTGAAGGCCGGTGCCGATGTCATGGGCGGGATCGACCCGTGCGAGTTGGACCGCGACCCGGTCCGCCACCTCGACGTGGTGTTCGGCCTGGCGGAAAAATACCAGACCGAAATCGACATCCACCTGCACGAACACGGCACCCAGGGGGTGTTCTCCGCCGAGCTGATTGCCGAGCGCACCCGCGCGTTGGGCATGCAGGGCAAGGTCACCATTTCCCATGCCTATGAATTGGGCAGCGTCAATGAGGCAACCAGCCGCCGGCTGATTGAGACCTTTGCGGAGCTGGATATCGCCATGACCTCGGTCGCTCCAAGCACCTCCAACCACCTGTCCTTGGCGGCGCTCACCGAGGCCGGGGTGCGATTCGGGCTGGGTGAAGACGGCCAGCGTGACTACTGGAGCCCGTACGGCAACTGCGATCTGCTGGATCGCACCTGGCAGCTGGCCTTCGTTAACGGCTTCCGCAAGGACGAGCTGATCGAGCATTGCCTGGCGGTTGCCACCATTGGCGGCGCCTCCATCATGAGCCACGACGTTCCGCGGCTGGCCTCGGTGGCAGACCGCCCGGGTGTTGCCGTGGGGGACCGCGCCGACCTGGTGCTGGTGGAGGGCGAAACCGTTGTCTCCACCGTGATGGACCGCAGCAAGGACCGCACCGTGATTCACGACGGCCGCGTTGTTGCCGATGGGCTGAAAGTCCTGTCGGTAGCAAACAGCTACTGAGGTTAGCGACCATATGACCAACGGCCGCCGGGTATGCGAGAGCCCGGCGGCCGTTTATTTTCTGCCGTGTTCAAAAACAAGTTCAAAAACAAGGTGTTTGAAGGACAACGAGCCCCGTGGGCTGCTTCGCGCCGGCAGGTTTTGGCATTTCGCATGAACCGTTTCTTGGACCAGCCAAGTCGCGGTATACAACATCAAGGAGTCTCAAATGGGTCGGATCACCCGCGTTACCGCAGCCTTTGTTATCGGATTTGAAAATGACGATCACTGCATCTGGCCGCAGGGTGAACTGGTTCACGAGGATGACAAGATCATTTTTGTGGGCAGGGGCTACACCGGGCGTGTTGACGTGGAGATTGCTGCGGGGCACGCGATCGTGTCGCCTGGATTCGTCGACACCAATGCGCTGGCTGATATCGATCATGCGCTGTTCGACTCCTGGCCCTCGGGCGACCGCCGGCTCGGCCTGATGTGGTCGCAGGAGTACCTGCATCAGCACGGCGCGGTATTCACACCTGAGGAGATGTTATTCCGCCGCCAATTCGCCGTCAGCCAACTGGTGCGCAACGGCATCACCACCATCATGCCCATTGCCGCCGAAACGTACTTCCCGTGGTGCGAAGATTACGAGGATCTGGCACTGCTGGCCGGGGCGGTGAAGGATCTTGGCATCCGCGGTTATCTGGGCCCGAGCTACCGGGCGTCGGTTCCCTATACCGATGGGCAGGCTGTCAGGCTGCATGAGGATGAGGCGAAGGGAATCGAGGGCCTGCAGCAGGCACTGAAATTCGCTGAAGATTTTGAGGGAACCGCCGACGGGCGTATTCGGGCGGCCCTGCTGCCGGCCCGCATCGAGACGCAGAGTGAACGCACCCTGAAACTGACCCGCAGCGCCGCTGACGAAATGGACCTTCCGGTCCGGCTGCACGCGGCCCAAGGACTAGGCGAGATGGAAATGGTCTTCCAACGCACCGGCAAACGTTCGATTCCCTACCTGCACGAGATCGGGTTCCTGAAGGAAAAAACCTTCATCCCACACGTGTGGACCGTGCCGGGAAACCGGCATATGCCAGAAAAGTACGGCCAGGGTGAGGATGTGAAACTGCTGGGGGAGAACGGCACCACGGTGATCTACTGCCCGATTCCCACCGCTCACTACGGAGGGGGGATCGATAATTTTGATCATTACCTGGCCCAGGGAACCCGCGTGGTGATGGGCACCGACTCGGCTCCGCCAAACATGATCCGCGGCCTGGACCTGGCCATGGGGATGACCAAAACACTCACCGCAGAACGCTCGTCCGCGCTGGCGGAAGACCTCTACCGCGCGGCGACCGTTGAACCGGCTCGGGCCTTGGGGCGTGAGGATCTCGGTCGCTTGAGTGTGGGAGCGCAAGCCGATTATTTTGTTGTCGATATGGCGTCCACTCATATGGGTCCGCACGTTGACCCGATTCGCACGCTGATCATGAACGGAGATGGGCGAGACATCAACCGTGTTGTTGTTGCCGGCCAAACGATTGTGGAGAATAAGGAAATTCTCACCGTTGATACCAGCAGTTATGTGCTCAAGGCGCAGAACTTCATGGACAAATACGTCGCGTCCTTCAGCAAAAGTGATTTCAAAAAACGTGCAACCGCTGATCTTTTCCCTTCGAGTTTCCCGGTGAAGTAACCACGGAACAGGCCCGAACGCTTGGTGCACAGCCGACCTGACGCACTGAAGGCTCGAATCATTGCCGGTGACAGGCGCGACAGATCAGCAGTACTAAGTGCAAAGGTGCATCTCTGTTGCGAACTAGCTTGCCTGTTCCTTTTCGTACCTGAAGTTCACGAGCGCCTGTCAGCGGTCATCCAGGTCACCGGTGCGGCTGAAGGAGACCGCATTGATGGTGTGCTGAGTAGCGACATCCAGTTGAGGTTTGGTCAGAATCCGCGACTGATGATTACCGTGGGCATCAACAATCACATATCCGGACATTGGTTCAGTAACCTGAACAACTGAAAATGCCGTTTTCCGCCTCGGCGGAAGACCCGTGTAGGGGGGCGATTTTATAGCCGCGCATGGTTCGTACCTCACTTCACCCACAATAATAACGTTCGCAACGTATCCACGCGGGGAATCACTCTAGATCCGCGGCGGTTGAGAGCATTCTGGTTGACAGCATTGCAAAGATGTATCGGGGGTCTTCGGCTTTGCTTGCGGGCGGCCGTCCACCTGGCACCGTGCAACCTGAAGCGATTCCTGTTTGGGGAGAGCTGAACACCAGCTCAAGCTGTCCCGCTCCGTGCGGGAGCAGGACAGCTTGATCGATTCCACGGTTAGTGGAAGTTCACGCTGACGGTTCCCACGCCGCTGATGGTTGCAGTGGCAGTTTGCGAATCCCCCAGCGGTGCTGGAACATTCATCGAACCACTGAGAATGACATCCCCGCGCTTCAAGCCATCGGCGGTCTGTGCCAGAAAGCGTGCAAGCCACGCAACGGATTCAAGTGGGTTTCCCATGACTGTTTCGGTGGAACCCGGGTGCTCGGTTGCGCCGACGGTGAGCAGGCTGGTTGCCGCGGCGATGTCGGCTGGAAGATCAACGGGTTCTCCAACGACTGCAGCGGCCGCATTCGTATTGTCTGCGATGAGCAGGGGAAGGTTCGCCGGTCCACCCTTCCAGCGGCTGTCGACAATTTCGATCGCCGGAGCTACGGACTTGGTGGCGGCAATGACATCGGCGACGGTCGCTTCTGGATTGTTGAGTTCTTCACCGATGATGAAGGCGATTTCTGCTTCTACGGCAGGCTTGCTCATCTGCTGAGTGCTGATTGACCCGCCAGCTTCAAGCAGGGTGCTTTCAAGCAGGTATCCATGCACGGGGCCGTCGGTGTTGAAGGAATTTCGGACGGCTGCCGCGGTCAAGCCGATTTTGTAGCCCACCACTCGGTCGCCTTCGAGCTCGGCGATTTCACGTCCGTGGGCGGCGATGATGGTTGCAAGCTGTAGGTCTAGGGTTTCGGTTCCAAGGGTGGACACCGGTGCGCCGCTACGGGCGGCCCGGTGTAGATCACGTGCAACGTTGTGAATGCTAGATGCTTCCATGTCACTTCCTTCGGATGAACGAAAAACTGAACGACAGGTCCTTTAGCGGGATCTGTCGTGTCTGTTCGTATGGGCTCATTGGTGCAACCCTTGCGGTCAAACGGCTACGCGGATCGAGGCTATCGAAGACGTGTCGAGGGGTTACCTAACGATCATGACTAATCGCATCGTGAAAAAGAAATATCGTTACGTGGAAAAGTTGGGGCCGTTGTGGGTGGAAGTAGCACCCCTAACGGTGAACGGCATCACGTTAGTGTTGAATTCACGGCAGATCACAGTTACGAAGCATTTACCGGGTGCCGCATGAGCGAGTTTTCAAGATGACGAAATCCGTCGACCAGCTAGGCCCGGCGGATGATGCGCTGAGCAATGGCCTCGGCCACCGCACCGGCTCGGGTATCGGTGTCCAGCTTCGTAAAGATATGCGCCAAGTGGGATTTGACGGTGCCCTCCGAGACAAACAGCGCCTTGGCGATCTCCTTGTTGCTTTTGCCGTCCGCCAGCAGCTCCAGCACGTCAACTTCCCGCGCAGTGATCTGCGGGGTGGGGTTCGAATTACGTTTGACCAGGGTTGCCGCGACCACCGGTGCCAGCACCGTTTCACCGCGTGCCACCGAACGGACTGCTTCGAAGAGTTGCGCCGGGGGAGTGTCCTTGAGCAGGTAGCCGAGCGCCCCTGCCTCCAGCGACTTGAGGATATCGCTTTCGGTGTCATAGGTCGTCAGCACCAGCACCTGCGGTGGGTTCGGAAGCGCACGCACCTCACGGGTGGCTTCGATTCCGCCTGGTCCGGAGCCCAGATGCAAATCCATCAGCACCACATCCGGGGCTTCGCGTTTGACCAGTTCTATGGCCGAGTCAGCGTCGTGGCCCTGTCCCACCACCGAAATGTCTTGGGCGGTTTCCAAGAGCGCAATGATGCCGGCGCGGACCACCGGATGGTCGTCAACCAGGGCAATGCGGATCATGTTTCCTCCCAGGGAAAAACAACTGAAATTGTGGTTCCCTCTCCCGGGGAACTTTCAACGGCAAAACTACCACCCAAACTCAGTGCCCGCCGCCTCAGCCCCGGCAGTCCATGACCGCGCAGTGACTGGGTGTTCTGTGATCGCGGGGTGAAACCGCATCCATCGTCGCGGATGTCCAGCAACAGCGCCTCATCTTCAAATGTCAGGGTGATCATGGCCCGCCCGGCCCTCGCATGGTCACGCACATTCGCCAAGGCGCCGCGTGCCGTGAAGATGACAGCTTCGGCCAAATCGGCCGGCAGGGCACGGGTCTCGCCCTCAAACCGTAAACCTAGGGTGGTATCCGCGCAGGGTTGGGCAATAATTGCCTCCAACTGGCTTCGAAGAGCTGCGGGGGATACCGCGCCAAGCGACTCCTCGGCCAGGTCCCGCACCACCCGGCGGACCGTATCCAGGGCGCTTCGCGCGGTCCGTGCGGCGGTATCCACCCGGTCGCGGGCGGCATCCGATCCCCAAGACTGTTCGGCGGCCTGCAGGAAGAGATTGATGCTGGACAGGTCCTGGCCGATGGAATCATGGATATCGCGAGACAGGCGCGTCCTTTCGGCAATGGCTCCGGTACGCCGCTGCTCGCGGGCCAGGTCCTCCTGCGCCTGCAGCAGTTCCTGGACCGCTTTGGCCCGCGCCGTGGATTCCCGTTCCAGCGCCCGGTACACAATCAGCGTCACCAGCCCGATCCCAATCGGCCCTGCAATCAGTGTTGGATCGCTGGCCGTGCCCACCCGCAGCCAGCCGACCGTAATCGTCACCATCATCGCCGACACCACCGCCGCGGCCCAGGTAAAGGGGAGCATCTGCAGCACCGCAAAAGCCAACGGCACCGAACACCACGCAAAACTCGGGGCCAGCAGTGTCAGCAGCGCCCATAGGGCCACAACAATCAGGGACCAGGCGATGCCCCAACCTCTTTTGGTGGCCAGCGGGCGCAACGCATAACCAATGACCAGCCCGGTACTGCCAAGCAGAACCGGTAGGCCGTCGGCAAAAAGGTCGTGGCGTTCGTGATAGCGCAGGGCGCTGGATAACAGCAGCACCACAAATATGAGATCCAGCCAGCGGTCCAACCGCTGCATTTGGCCCAGAATTCCACGGCGTGCAGCCCGTTCGACTATCTCCATAGCTTCGTATTCTACGGAGATCCGCCAGCCGGGATATCAGCCATTCGGCTATTTTTTGATAGCCGGGCGCCAGATGTCGCCTGGCGGCGAAACCAGAAGGATGGAGATATCACCAAAAGCCGATGCGAAGGATTCACCATGAAATTCACCTCCAAGCCAGCCAAAACCATCACCGCCCTGGGCTCGGCCGTACTGGCAATGAGCCTGCTGGCCGCCTGCGGGGGAACCACCTCCCAAGCGGCAGCCGACTCCTCAAGCGTTGAGCAGCCGGCCGCGCAGACCCCTTCACAGGTGCTGTCCGCCACCGCATGGCAGACCACTGGGGCCGTGGACCAAGACGGCAACGCAGTGGAGCTGACCGATGACTCGGCGAAGAACTACGTTGGCTACGCCTACTTCAAGGATTCGGGCGATTTCACCATGTTTACCCTGGATGACGCCCCGAAGATGCACGGAGACTGGACAGTTTCGGCGGATGGCAAAACCCGTCACATCACTGCCAAGGATGATGCGGGAGCAACCCTGTTCGAGCGTGACTCTCAGATCACCGAGCTGACCGGTGACGAGTTCACCTACCGCACCTACCCGGAAGAGGGGAACAACGAAGTATTTGTGGACATCATCCACACCCCGACCGATCATGCCGAGCCAGCGGCCCTGACACCTTCGCAGGTGCTGTCTTCCACCGCGTGGGAGACCACCGGGGCCGTGGACCAAAATGGCAACGCAGTGGAGCTGAGCGATGACGCGGCGAAGAATTATGTTGGCTACGCCTACTTCAAGGATTCGGGCGATTTCACCATGTTTACCTTGGATGACGCCCCGAAGATGCACGGAGACTGGACAGTTTCCGCGGACGGCAAGACCCGTCACATCACTGCCAAGGATGATGCCGGCGCAACCTTATTCGAGCGCGACTCGCAGATCACCAGGCTGACCAATGACGAGTTCACCTACCGGGTTCCTTCAGAGGATGACCAGAACGAATACGTGGAAATCATCCACACGCCGACCGAGCATGCAGAGCCTGCGAATCAGTAGCCCGATGGCGTTCACCGGGCGGCGGCTTTCCGGAGCAATACTTTCCGGTGGTCGCTGCCCTGAGTGCGTACCCTAGCGAGTACCTAGTAGTACTTTGTTAGGTAGGCGGGGGTCGCTGGCAGGTGGGGCAGCGTTCGAGCGTTCCAACGAGGATGTGCTGAATATTTTTCAACACCTC